>CBEUNK010000142.1:0-5989 GCA_965544455.1 uncultured Thiogranum sp. | reverse complement strand
AGAGGCTTCGCAGAAAGAAGACTGTCCCCCACTTGCTGATGTTCTGATTAACTCGTTCGAAACAATGCAGGAAACACTTTCCCGCTACAAGCTTGCAGCCAACCCACCGGATTTACTGATTTCCATACCGAAAAACATCTGTGCTGCACACGAGTTTTTCCGTGCCTCCGAGCTCATCGAAGCGGGAGCGTGGTGGGGGCGGAGGGCACTTGAAACAGCTGAGTTGTAAGCCCATACCGAACCATGGCAGGGGCACGGGGGAGTATGGTTTGTTCCGGGATCTCAGGGCGTGCTTTGTCGAAGGCGATGTGATGCTGGCGGACAGCCATTCATGAAAAACTGCCTTATTCAATTCCAGCAGTGAGAAATGCGGACTGTCTAGTCGAACATGTCCCGGTACAGGGAACGTGCCCATTCCATCGCCACCAGGCTCTTGGCATCGATTATGATTTTCCAGGCAATGTGCGTGAATTGCGCAATATCGTCGAGCGTGCAAGCATTCTCGCAGCGGACGGCGTGATATACTCCGAGCATCTGGTTTTTGGCAATATTGATCCCGCTGCTCAGCCATCAGGTGAAATAAGTGCGGGAGTGCTGTTCGATCGCAGGCGCATCCCGGAGCAGGACATCATCCAGGCACTTGAGCGTTATCGCGGACACCGCGGGCGGGCGGCGCACTACCTGGGCATCAGTGAACGCACGCTGTACCGTTATCTTCGCTGCCTGCGCGATACACAAGGTATCAGGCTCCTGGACTGACTTCGTCTGACAACGTCTATCAGGCCGAATGCCGACTGTCCGCCACCGGCGGATTACTTCAACAGCGGATGATCTTTCGGCAGCTGTTTGGAAACCCAGATCGCCAACCGGTGTCGCATGGCCTTCTGCGACACCTGTTCCTCGGGCAACGGCTGTATCACCTTGTCGTGTACCAGCAGGCGGTAGATATACTCGATTTTCTCGTGTGCCGAATCGGTGGGCTCGAATTCGACGACACCGCGCTCTTCGCCGTACTTCACGCCGGCAATAATCGCTTCCTTGACCAACTCCGATTCATGTTTCAGTTTTTTCATGCGTGGCCAGGCTCCGGAAAGAATACAGGCGACGGATATTGTACGCCCGGTATGGCATTTTATCCGCCGCTAAATTCGCGTAGCATGCTGCCCACCGTCACACCCGCCTGTCAGGGAGAACCGCCGTGAATGTTGCCGAAGCCGTCGCCACCCGCCGTGCCATCAAGTGGTATGACCCGGATCACAAAATGCCGGATAAGGTCTTCCACCAGTTGATGGCGGGCGCGCTGCTTGCCCCCACCGCTTTCAATATCCAGAACTGGCGGTTCGTACGGGTGACCGATAGCGCGCAACGCCGGGCTATCCGTGCCGCGGCCTGGGACCAGGCCCAGGTAACTGACGCCTCGGAACTGCTGGTGTTGTGTTTCGACACCCGCGCCTGGGACCGGGAGCCGGCGCGTTACTGGCGCAATGCTCCGCAGGAAGTCCAGGACTTCCTGCTGCCGGCGCTGGCGGAGTACTACAGGGACAAGCCCCAGGTGGAGCGTGATGAGGGCATGCGCTCCTGCGGCATTATCGGCATGACCATCATGCTGCTGGCCAGGGAACTGGGCTATGACTCCTGCCCGATGGACGGTTTCGACTACGCGGAAGTCGGCCGCCTGATCAACCTGCCGGCAGACTACGAAGTTGCGTTTATGATCGCCATCGGCAAGGGCATCAAGGAACCCTGGCCCAAGCCCGGACAACTGCCCCTGGAAGAGGTGCTGGTCGAAAACGCTTTCTGAGCTGGATACCGGCCTTCGCCGGTATGACGATTAACCCTGGCTTCCTTAATGCTGCCGGTGCGACTGTTTCAGGAAGGTGAAAAACTCGTCCGCGGTGATCGCCGGACTGAAGTAGTACCCCTGCACGTAGTGAGCACCGTGCGCCGTCAGGAAATCCAGCTGTTCTTTTGTTTCCACGCCCTCGCCGATCACCGTCAGGTTCAGGCTGTGAGCCATGGCAATGATGGCCTTGCACAACGCCGCGTCACTGGCGTCGGTGGTGATGTCACGCACAAAACTCCGGTCGATCTTGACCTCTTTGAAAGGGAAGCGCTTCAGGTAACTGAGCGAGGAATAACCGGTGCCGAAGTCATCGAGTGACAGGTGCAAGCCTGACTGACTCAGTTCGTCCAGGGTGCGCACATTGTCCTCGTTTTCCTCCAGCAGCAGGCTCTCGGTGATTTCGATCATGACAGTTTCGGGACCGAGCCGGTACTTGCGCAGCGTTGCCTGCATGCTATCCAGAAAGCCCTCGCGCCGGATCTGCCGCGAGGAAATATTGATGGCGATGCGAATATCCGGGTATCCCTCCGCCACCCAGCGTGCCGCGTCACGACAGGCGGTATCGATTACCCAGTTGCCGATGGAGAAAATCAGGTCGGTTTCTTCTGCCAGCGGAATGAACTGGTCCGGTGGCACCATGCCCAGGGTGGCGCTGTTCCAGCGCAACAGGGCCTCCGCCCCACAGACTTTGATATCGTCCAGGTCGACCATCGGCTGGTAGTACAACGCCAGCTCATTGCGCTCGATGGCATGCCGCAACGCCGCCTCGATTTCCAGGCGCCGGCTCACCTTCGCATTCATGTCGGCGGTATAAAACCGATGTGTATTCTTACCGGATGACTTGGCCTGGTACATGGCGACGTCGGCGTTACTCAACAGTTCATCGACGTTGTCCGCGTCGTCCGGGTAGCCGCTCAACCCCAGGCTCGCGCTGACGACGAACTCCCTGCCCTCGATCAGGACCGGATGGCTCAGCCCCCGGAAAATCTTTTTCACGACCACTTCGGCCTGGTCGAGTGATTGCAGGTCCGGGGTAATAACCATGAATTCGTCGCCCCCCCAGCGGGCGACGGTGTCGCTGTCACGCACGCAATCGGTCAGCACATCGGCCACGCAGGCCAGCAACCTGTCACCGAAGGCGTGGCCGAGCGTGTCATTGATGTCCTTGAAGTTATCGATATCAATAAACATGACAGCAACGTGTTGATGGGCCCGGACTGCTTTGCGCATGGCCTGCTCGAGACGGTCTGTCGCCAGCATCCGGTTCGGCGCCCCGGTCAAGGTGTCGTAGTGTGCCTGCTGGAACAGCGCATCCTGCGCTTTCTTCCGGTCGGTGATGTCCGGAAACACCTGGACCATACCCGGCATTTCATCGGGTATATCCAGTGGCGCGAGGGAGTACTCCCGCCAGAGGCCCTCATCGGGACACTCCATGTCATAACCCATCAGGGGCTGCCCCAGCCGGATATGCCGACAAACCATGCAGTCATCCACCGCCACGGAACGTGGATGAAACAGTTCGTGACAATGCCGGTCAAGAATTTCCCTGGCGTCCCGGCCGACCGCCTGGCAGGCGGCCTTGTTGACCTGGCGCACAAAACCGAGCCTGTCGACCACCACGGTTGGTGAAGGAATGGCGTCGTAACCACCGGCAACCCTGGCCATGGTTTTATACGGGCTCGTCAGCGTTGTCCTCACCACGGCGAGAAAAATCATCCAGTAGGAAAGAAATTTCAGAATATGGCCGGCCACGATCATGCCGCTGTAGAGATGAATATACAGGGTGAAGCACAGCTCGGCCGCCGCCGTCAGCACGATGGATGCGATCATCAGGCGGTAGATATAGGGATCGATATACGCGCGGTTACGCGTGATGGTATAGGCGGCTGCACCAAGGAGACCGACTATGATGTACTCGCTGTATACCTTGAATGCCGTCAAGCCCACGCCGTCGACATAGGTCACCGGAAAATGCCCTGTCAGAATCACGGCTGAGGCCAGTAGTGAGCCGAGGCCGAAAAGCGCGAAATACAGGTTGCGTTCCAGGCGGTGTGACAGGAACCACGCCGAGGTCAACAGCAAGGCCGCTTCGAAATAACGCGTAACGATCCAGAACTGGATACTCGTGCCGGCATCATAGCCGGGGATCACTGCCATACCCTCGAACGTCAGCGCGTGCATCAGGTCCAGAATGCCGATCCAGAAATAGCCGACACCCAGGTACATGAGGAAATGGTTACGGGAAAAACTGTAGGTGTGCCACGCGACCACCGACGTAATGATCGCCACCATAACGGCGAACAGTTCGGCGAAGGTATGGAACAGCAGCTTGTTCTGCTCGCTGATGGCGACCAGTAATGCGCCCAACAGGACGGGCGCCAGCCAGCCTTTCCAGCCGGCGAGTGAATCCGCCCCCTGCCGGGTTGCGGACAGTTTCTGGACCAGTGAGTCGGACATGGCTACGGACGCGGTACCAATCGGCCCACGACATCAAAATCAAGTGCTTGTTTCATATGCCATTGCTCCCTGGCCCGGTTTCCGGGATCCATCCCATGAGTTATCGCCAGCGGGGCCTGAATATTTAACTGTTTCAGGTAGCTGGTGATCTTATCCGGCTCGTCGACAAATTGAGTATAGGCCAGTTGCCGTTATTCCACGCAAGCTGTACCCGAATTGGCCCCTGGAAGCCGGCTCCCGGCGATCGACACTTCTGATGCCGACACGTCAGTCCTTCCATCGGCCGCCGGCGAAAGGTGCCGGTTGCACATCCCCGCCGTCCCGGTATAGGCAAGGACCGCCGCGCGTTGATCCGGTGGCAGTGCGCCGATGCGCGCCGCCTCGGCATAAAATGCCTGATAGTCACCCTGCCGTTCCGCCAACAACGCAAGGAACGCGTCGGTGTAAGCGTGATAAACGGCGGTAGCGCCGAGCTTGGCATTATTCAGCTCCCCCGCAAACCAGGCGTCGTAACCCGGATCGCCGTTCATCGTACGCCTGACCTCACGATACCGCGCCCGCAGTCCGTCCAGCAGCTCCTGTTTGCTACGCCGCGTTTCATCTGCCGAGCGATCCTGTTGATACAGCCTGTCCAGCCGGTCACGCGTAGCGCTGACCATTGCCACAACCTGCTGGCGGTGACTCCAGTATTCACGGTAATGTGCCGCTGCGGCGGAATCGTGACGGGTGTTCAGCCAGCGCTCGACGCCGGCCCGTTCCACGGCCGTCGCGAAAGATTCGTTGAATACCGTATCGCCCTTCACGTACAGCTGCTGGTGGGCGAGTTCATGGAAAATCAGGCCGGCGAGATACGGCTCCGGCCAGTCGAGTACTGTATTAAGAACCGGATCATCGAACCATCCGAGGGTCGAGTAAGCCGGTACCGTGGCGACATAGGTATCGTAATGCTGCCGCTCAAGATCCCTGCGGTAGTCATCGAGCATGGAGCGGTCGAAGTAACCGCGATAGGCGGCGCAACCGATAAGCGGATAACACCAGGTCTTCAGTTCGATGGAAAATTCCGGTGCGGCATACAGTCCAAGCACGGCGTAATCACGTCCCAGGTCGGCATACTGCGTATAACTGCCGCTGTCAGGCAGGCCGAGTTCCCGAACGGCAAACGCACGCAGTGCACTGACCCGGGCAAGACGCTCACGCAGGCGCACATCCTGCGCGTTGTCCTCGACCAGGCTGTCGATCGCCTGTTTTCGCGCGACGATGTCCAGTTGCCCGCCGGCAGACTGCCGATAGTACTGCAACTCGCTGCAGCCACTCACCGGTATCAACAGGCCAGGAACTACTGCCAGAACCAGCAGGCGAGCGGCAAAACCGGCCCACATGTCCTCAAAATAATCAGTCACCGGGACAGACCAGAGCATTCATCCAGTCTGCTACTATGCGGGGATGCGGTCAATCGCCGGGCAAGCGGAAAATCCCTGCGGCAAAAAAAACCCCCGCACTCGGGCGGGGGTCCGGATCAGGCCTGTGCGCCGGTAATCAGATACCGAGCTTATCCTTGATGGTCTGCACCACGACATCACTGGATGTCGCGTTGACGCTGACCAGTTTGCCTTCCTTTTCGTAGTAATCGACCAGCGGCGCGGTCTTTTCATTATAGACGTCGAGACGGTTGGAAATGGCTTCCTCGGT
>CBEUNK010000141.1:0-6032 GCA_965544455.1 uncultured Thiogranum sp. | reverse complement strand
GTATGCCGGGACATCGAGTTTGAAACCCCAGGGATTGTCGGCGGGCATGCGCTCCCTGTCTGTGCGTTCAATCAGGTGTTCCGGTTTGTCATCAAGCAGTTTTTCCTCGGCCGGCAGCGGCGCCGACGGCGTGCGCGCCTTGCGTTGTTTTTCCTCCCAGGAAATGCCGATGCGGTCATCCAGGGTGCGCCGCCAGGTCCTGGCGGCAATATGGCGCAGGCGCTCGATGCGTTCCGCTGCCATGAATTCTCCGCCCTCGTTGCATTCGGCGACAAAGGCGAAGTCGTCATCGATCTGCGCCAGTTCCGCCACCAGCTCCTGTTGCAGGCTTTCACGGTCACCGCCTGCCGCAATCTGTTCCCAGCAGCGGATCTCGGCATCGCGTTTCAGTACCTCGAAACGCATGCGGATTTCGTGAATACGGTCGTAGATGGTTTCCAGCTTGGTCGACTTGTCGACCACGAATTCGGGCGTGGTTACCTTGCCGCAGTCGTGCAGCCAGCTGGCGATATGCAGGGCCTCCCATTGCTCGTCGCTGAGCTGATACTCACGGAACGGCGGGGTGTCGCTGTCACAGGCCGCCTGCGCGAGCATTTTCGTCAGCTCGGGCACGCGCTGGCAGTGGCCGCCGGTGTAAGGGGACTTGGCGTCAATGGCGCCGGCGATCAGCTTGATGAAGGCATCCAGCAGATCCTTCTGCATTTTCAGCAGGTGGCGGCTTTCGATCGTCACAGCGGCAAAGCCGGACAGGGCGCGCAGGAAGGCGATCTGTGCGCTGTAGTCGCGCTGGCGGGTATCGTAGTGACCTTTGTACAGCAGGCACAGGAGACCGATGGCATCGTTCTGGCGATTCCGCAAGGGCACGGCGACCAGGGTGGCCTCGCGATCGTCGACCAGCGTTAACAGCCGGTGCATTTCCGGCACACTGTCCGTCGACAGCATAACGAAGGTCGGCTCGCTTTCATTTAAAGCGGCTGCGAGCGGGTGATCGCCGTTCAGTGGTATATCGGGCAGGTTGACGCCTTCGGTATCACGTGCGTGCAGGGCGCCGACGTGCAGGTACTGCTCGTCATCGTCCACCAGGTAAGTCACGGCGGCATCGGCCAGGCTGACGGTCATGGTTTCAAGGGTGACACGTACCAGTAACGGATCAATGGCTTTTTCACCCGCCAGTGAGTTGATCATGAACAGGAACTGGTTGATGGTTTTTTTCATCATGCGCATGGCGCGTGCCAGGGTGTCCACCTCGGTGATGAAGGATTTTGTCGTCAGCGGATTGTCGAACTCGAAACGCCGCATCGACTCGGCCTCGGCGGCCAGCCTGCGCAGCGGGCCGGCAACGCGGTTGGCCAGCAGCCAGACGACGGGAAGGGACAGCGCGATGATCAGCGCCGTGATCTGCAGGGACGAGCGGCGGATGTTGCTGGCCTCGCTGAGCAATTCCTCCAGTGGCGAAATCATCAGGATATTGAGATCCAGTCCGCTGGCGCGGGCGATTTTATCGATGCGGCCGGTCCAGCGTTGCCCGTCGAACTTGAAGTCGAGCTTGTGCGGCGCCAGCTGCAGCTCCTGGCCAAGGTGGCGCAGCACCGGGCTGCCGAGCGTGGCGAGTGTTGCCATGCTGAAGGTTTTGTCCCCGGCTCGATGGACCAGTTTTTCGCTGTCGTGATAGGCCAGTGCGCGGCTGTCGCTGTCGAGCAGTACGACTTCGGCGTGGGGTGTGATCCGGTGGCGGGCGATGGCCGCCGAGAGTTGTTCCAGCGAGACATCGGTTGCGATCACCGCCCCGGTTGCCGGTATCTTCAGGGTGATGGTGGTGCCGACCTTGCCGATGAAATAGAACAGGTAGGGTTCGATGGCGCGCGGTTCGTCCCCGGCCTGCAGGTACCAGGGGCGTTGGCGGGGGTCGTAATCGCTGATTGACGGTGGCTCGCTTTGCACCTGTTTCAGGCTGGCGTCGAGGAACAGGCGTTGCAGTTGCCGTGCCCCGTTTTCCGCAGCGGCAATGTTGTCAACCACGTAACGCGCTGCTTCGGGGGCGTTGAAGGTTTCGCGCATGCCGGCCAGTGCCAGGGAGCGGACAACGAAGTAATCGCCATTGGCGTAGCCGATCTGAACGGCCGTTACTGCGCGCTCGTCGTTCAGCGCCACCTGCAGCCGGTCCAGCGACGCCAGGCGCTGCTCCAGGGTTTGTGCCCCGCCAAGTGGCGACAGCGCCAGCAGCTTCAGTGACTCGGCAACAGGATGGTAGGTGGCGCGCAGATCCAGCCGGACTTCATCGCCGATGCGGGCATAAACCTGTTCGGCGCTGGATAAAATAATGGCCGATGTTTTGTGATAGCTCTGCCAGCTGAGCAGCCCGCCAACGATCAGCACCAGGGCGATGAACAGGCTGCTGATAGTGACGTGCAGCGGCAGGCGGGTGCCGGAACTGGCAGATTTCATGGAAAAGCAACCTGTTCGTTGGGCAGGGTTTGATCGGGGCTTGAGCGTCGTCATTCCGGCGAATGCCGGAATCCAGAGGTATCAGATACATGGATACCGGCCTGCGCCGGTATGACGGAATGGTCAGGCTCTCCCTTAGCGCTGCTGCATCTGCTGTTGCATCTGCTGCATGATGTCCTGCATGTTCGGTATCTGCTGCATGATCTTGCCGGTGTCCTGCACCTGGTAGCCGGCCGGGATGGCAAAAGCATTCGGCGGCAGCTTGGCGTTCTTGTCGATGCGCGTGATTTCACTGACCAGGCTGCCGTCGCTGGAGTTGATGCGCATGGGTATACCGATGCCGCTGGCGTGTTCGGAAAAGCGGCTGTCGGCCCGCTGGCAGGGGTCGGCGTTGCTGTTGAAGGCCTGCATCAGGGCATCGGCGCGTGCGGCCATGCGCTCCATCATGTCGAGCGACTCTTTGAGACCGCTGTCTTCGAGCGCCTGCCTGGATGCCAGCACGGTGCCACAGGTTTTACCACCGGCCACGTACTGGTAGCTGACAGTTTTATAGCCGGCGATGCGGGGACCGCTGCCGGTTTTCCTGAATTTGATATCCAGCGGGGCGGCATCGCCGGCAGGCTCCTTCAGCATCTGGCTCATGTCCATGACCTGGCGTTCGCTGGGCATGACCACGAACAGGGTCTTGTCCTTGCTGTTCATGACCATGTAACTGCCGTCCTCAGCGTCCATGCGCGAATGCGTCCCGTCGCGGAGGATTTTGGTCGGACCTTCAGGTGTGCTGACCTCGATCAGGGTGGCGGCCTGTGCCTGGCAGACGATCACGCACAGGGCAGCGGGTAAGACATTGCGTAACATGGTGGGTCTCCTTGTTCTTTGGCGGTGTTTTGGCCGCCAGCCTAGCAGCTTGCCCGGATGTTGTCAGCCGCGCTCCTACGGTGTTATTTCGGTCGTGCAGGTGACCGTGCTAGAGTCGGCCGCACGGACCAGGCAAAGGAGGCGGACATGGCGTTCGATATCATCAATCCGGCAACCGGGGAAAAAACCAACAGTTTCGAAGAAATGTCGCCGGAGGAAGTGCAGGACGTGCTGCAGAAATGCGCGGCGGCACAGCGCGACTGGGCCGAGACCCCGTTTGCCGAGCGCGCCCGCTGCATGAAGTCGGCGGCACACGTGCTGCGTACTCACAAGGAAGACTACGCCCGGTTGATGGTGCAGGAAATGGGCAAGATCTACACCCAGGGTATCGCCGAGGTTGAGAAGTGCGCCTGGGCCTGTGACTTTTATGCCGAGCAGGCCGAGGGCTACCTGGCCAACGAAGAGGTTGCCACCGAGGCCGAGCACAGTTTCGTCACCTACAAGCCGCTGGGCGTGGTCCTGGCGGTCATGCCGTGGAACTTTCCCCTGTGGCAGGTATTCCGCTTTGCGGCACCTGCGCTGATGGCCGGTAACGGTGGCGTACTCAAGCACGCGCCCAACGTGTTCGGTTGCTCCCTGCTGATCGAAAAACTATTCAGGGAAGCCGGTTTTCCCGAGCACCTGTTCCGTTCCCTGATTATCGATATTCCGCAGGCGGGCAAGGTATTGAAAAAGTGCGTGCTGGAACTGGGCGGGTCGGATCCGTTCATCGTGCTCGAGGACGCCGACATCGACCGGGCCGTGGCGGTGGGTATCGTCGGCCGCTACCAGAACAGTGGCCAGAGCTGCATCGCCGCCAAGCGTTTTATCGTTGTCGACGCGGTTTACGAGGAATTCGAAAAGAAATTCGTCGACGCCGTCAAGGCGCTGAAAATGGGTGACCCGATGCAGGAAGATACCTATATAGGTCCCCAGGCACGGGTCGACCTGCGTGACGGCCTCCACGACCAGGTGCAACGTACCGTGCAGGCCGGGGCGCGACTGCTGACCGGTGGCGAAGTGCCGACCGGACCGGGTGCGTTTTACCCGGCGACGGTACTGGCCGGTGTCCGGCCCGGCATGGCGGCCTGGTCGGAGGAATTATTCGGCCCGGTTGCGACACTGATCCGGGTGAAGGACGAGAAGGAAGACATCGAGGTCGCCAACGGTACCGATTTCGGCCTGGGCGGCGCTGTCTGGACGCAGGACCTGGCACGCGGCGAGCGTATCGCCGCCGACGGGATCGAGTCCGGGGCCGCGTTCGTCAACGATATGTCCAGGTCCGACCCGCGCCTGCCCTTCGGTGGCATCCGCAACTCGGGCTACGGGCGGGAATTATCCATTTACGGTATCCGTGAATTCGTCAATGTGCATGCGGTGTGGGTCAGCAAGCCCGCCTAAAAATCCCGTCATTGCGAGCGCAGCGCGGCAATCTTTTTCAGGCTGGCACATTCCTTGTCAATGCCATATTTAGCCACAGCGAAAACCTGCCTGAGATTGCCGCGCTGCGCTCGCAATGACGGGAATTTTACAAACTAAATGAGAATCATTATACTTTAGCCCCTTTTCACTGCCCGGGCTGTGTTGTCTCATGTTGCGTTTGTCGGCCCTCCTGGCCCTGTTTCTTGTCACCAGCCTGGCGCGCGCCGGCGATGTCCAGCAGCTGCTGCAGCTGATCGATTACGTTGGCGTGGATTATGGCGAGGCCGTGGCCGACGGCGCGATCATCAATGCCGGTGAATACGAGGAAATGCAGGATTTCGCCGCCGGCATCCTGCAGCAGACACGCAACCTGCCGGCGGGCCAGGCGCGCACCGACCTGCGGGAACAGGCCGGCCGGCTGGCGGAAAAGATTGCCACCCGGGCGCCCCACGCCGAGATCAACGCCCTGACCGCGGCCATGCGACTGGCCATTATCGATGCCTACAAGGTCACTGTCATCCCGCGCCAGACGCCGAACCTGGTGCGCGGCGCCGCGCTGTATGCCGAACAGTGTGCCGGTTGCCACGGTGCCGATGGCAACGGCAGGGGGCCGCAGGCCGCCGGCCTGGAGCCGCCGCCGATCAATTTCCGCGACCAAGCGCGCTACCTGCAGCGCAATCTCTACGGCCTGTACGCCACCATCACCCAGGGTGTGGCTGACACCTCCATGCAGCCCTACCACGAACTGTCTGCCGAAGACCGCTGGGCGCTGGCATTTTATGTCGGCGGGCTTGCGGCGCGGACGGTCACACCGGATGACGGAGCGGCACTGCTGGCCGATCCGGCACTGGAACCGCTGCTCAACGTACAGCGGTTCACGGTCGTCACCCCGGCCGAGGCCGGCACCGCCCATGGTGTCGCCGGTAGCCGGCTGGTGGCTTATCTGCGTACCCACCCCGAGCCGCTGTTTGACCGGCAGTCACCGTTACAGTTTTCCCGTCATCGTCTCGACGACGTCCTGGTGGCCTACCGCGAGGGTGACCACAAGCGCGCCTACCAGCTGGCGGTGGAAGCCTACCTGGAGGGTTTTGAGCTGGTGGAGCAGGGGCTCAACGCGGTCGATGCCGACCTGCGCCTGGAAATCGAACACGCCATGACCACCTTGCGGACCAATATCCGCAAAGATACCCCCGCGGTAATACTCGAGGCCGAAGTCATCCGGATCAAGGGCATGCTGGATACCGCCGGCGAGCGCCTGCACCACCGCA
>CBEUNK010000140.1:0-6040 GCA_965544455.1 uncultured Thiogranum sp. | reverse complement strand
GCCATGTGCCTTTCCTCCTTAAAATTACCGGTGGTAACTTCCTAGTTCATGCGGTGGCGGAACAGCCATCCCGCCACGGCCAGGCTAACCAGTGCAATAATGCCCATCGGCCAGTACTGGTTAAATAATAACCCATAGGAATCGCCTTCCAGAAACACCCCGCGGACAATTACCAGGAAATAACGCAGTGGATTGATCCAGGTCAGCTGTTGCACCAGTTCGGGCATGTTCGAGATCGGTGTGGCAAAACCGGAGAGGATGACCGACGGCACCAGGAACAGAAAAGCGCCGAGTATGCCCTGCTGCTGGGTCACGGCCAGCGAGGAAATCATCAGGCCGATACCGACCGCCGACAGCAGGAACAGGAACATGCCCAGGTACAAAGCACCCAGGCTGCCGCGCAGGGGGATCTCGAACCAGAACACGGCCATGAACAGGATAAAGCTGCCTTCGATCAAGCCGATCAGGATGCCGGGGACAGACTTGCCGACCAGGATTTCCACCGGTCGCATGGGGGTGACCAGCAGCTGGTCGAAGGTGCCGGCCTCGCGTTCACGCGCCACCGAAAGCCCGGTGACGATGGTCGTCACCACCAGTGTCAGCAGGCCGACGATACCCGGTACGATGAACCAGCGTGACAGCAGGTTCTCGTTGTACCAGGGGCGGATCCGCAGGGCGGCGGGCGGGCCGCGCAGGCCGTGCTGCCGCGACCAGTCGAGGTTGAAATCGGTGAGGATGGTGCGCAGGTAGCCCAGCGCCAGCAAGGCGGTGTTGGAATTGCGCCCGTCAATGATGACCTGGGCCGGCGCGGGTTTGCCAAGTTTCAGGTGCTCGCTGAAGCGGGGTCCCAGGTGCAGTACCAGCAGCACCTCCTTGTTATCGATGAGCGGGCGGATCTGCCCGTCGTGATCGATGGCCGTTACCAGCTGAAAATGCGGCGAGCCCGTGATGCGGGCCACCAGGTCTCGCGACGGCGCACTGCGGTCTTCGTTGTAAACGGCCAGCGGGATATTGTTCAGGTCGAAGGTCGCGGCGTAGCCGAATACGATCAGCTGAACGATCGGCGGACCCACCAGCACGATGCGACTCTTCTTGTCCTTGAGGACAGCCAGCAGCTCCTTGATGGCCAGGGCGATAATACGTTGCAGCGTGTTCATGCATCCAGCCGTTTGTGGAACTTGCGCCGCGCCAGTCCGAGAAAAATCAGCATCATTACCAGCAGGGCCGCGCTGTTGCTCAGAATAATCGGCCAGATATCGCCGGCCAGGAACTGGGATTGCAGGATGGCCACGTAATAGCGCGCCGGTATGAGGTGGGTGATCACCTGAATCGCTGCAGGCATGGAGCCGATCTGGAAAATGAAGCCGGACAGAATAAATGCCGGCAGAAAGGTGGCGATGATGGAGATCTGCCCGGCGACGAACTGGTTCTTCGCCACCACCGATATGAGCAGGCCCATTCCCAGTGCCACCAGCATGAACAGCGCCGAGGCGGCGGTCAGCACCCAGAAGGAACCGCGCAGGGGTACATCGAACTGCCACAGCGCCATGGCCACGCTCAGCAACATGCCGCCCATGCCCAGCAGGAAATACGGTACCAGTTTGCCGATGACCATTTCGCCGATGCGGATCGGTGTGACCATCAGCGCCTCCATGGTGCCGCGCTCCCATTCGCGCGCCACCACCATGGACGTCAGCATGGCACCGATCAGGGTCATGATAACGGCGATCAGACCCGGCACCAGGAAGTTGCGGCTGCGCACCGCGGCGTTGAACCAGATGCGCGGTTCCAGTACCACGGGTGCAGGCAGTTCCGTGCCCTGGCGCGCCGCGAAGTCGTTCAGCCAGGTCTGCCACACACCCTGGATATAACCCTCGGTAATCCGTGCCTGGTTGGCGTCGACGCCATTGACGATCACGCCGATAGGCGCCTCACCCTGTGACAACAGGCGGCGGCTGAAGTCATTGCGTAACCAGACGATGCCGAACACCTCGCGCAGGTCGAACGCCTGCTGGGCGGCCTGGATGGAGTCGAATGATTGCGGATCAAAATAGTCGGAGTGCTGGAAGGCACCGATCAGGCTGGCCGTGTTGGCGTCCGGCTGTTCCACCACCATCGCCAGCGGGACCTGGCGGGCATCCAGTGACACGCCGTAACCGAACAACAGCAACAGTACCACCGGCATGACAAAGGCAATGGCGATACTCGACGGGTCGCGCAGGATCTGCAGGCTTTCCTTGCGGATCATGCCGAGCAGGCGCTGGCGTCTGGCGGCGGCCGGTGTCATGCCGCGTCCCCCGGTTTGGCGTTTTCGTGGGCCTCGATCAGGCCGATGAAGGCGTCCTCCATGGTAGGGTCCGGTAGCTCTGAACTGCGGAAGCGGGCCTTCATCTCGACCGGGGTGCCCTCGGCCAGGACTTCGCCCTCGGCCATGATCACCAGCCGGTCACAGTAGTTGGCCTCGTCCATGAAATGCGTCGTGACCAGAACGGTAACACCGGCTTCGGCCAGGGCATTGATGCGCTGCCAGAACTCGCGGCGTGCCAGCGGGTCGACGCCGGAGGTCGGTTCGTCCAGGAACAGGATATCGGGTTCGTGCATCAGGGCGGCGGCCATGGCCAGGCGCTGTTTATAGCCCAGTGGCAGGTCGCCGCTGGCCGCATTGGCATAGTCCGTCAATTCGAACGCTTCCAGCGCCCAGTCGATACGCTGCCGGGCGCGGTTACGGGTCAGACCATAGGCGCTGGCAAAGAACCGCAGGTTCTGCAGAACCGTCAGGTCCACGTAGAGCGAAAAACGCTGCGCCATGTACCCAAGCCGGCCGCGTGCCCGGGCGGCGGCTCGCCGCAGGTCCAGGTCGGCAACCTGCACCTCGCCGGCCGACACCGGCAGCAGGCCGCAGAGCATGCGGAAGGTGGTCGTTTTACCCGCGCCGTTGGCGCCCAGCAGGCCGAAGATCTCGCCACGCTGTACGCTGAAACTGACACCCTTGACGGCATAAAAGTCACCAAAGCGGCGCTGCAGGTCACGTACCTGGATCACCGCGCCGTCACCGCCCGCGGTGGCTGCGGGCTGATGGCTGACCGCGGCCGGTGCGGCCGCTGCCTGGTCACCTTTCAGGGTGGCGATGAAGGCGTCTTCGAAAATCGGGTCGGCCGGTGTCACCGTCAACCCCTTGGTCGCGGCCAGCGCCGCGGGCAATGGCGGCATGCCGCCTTGCGCCGTTACCACGCGCACCTGTTCCCCTTCGATGATGGCATCGACCACGCCGGCTACGGCGCTGAGCCGGCCTTGCAGGGCCCGTTTGCTGATCGACGGGGCACTGACATGAAAGCTGCGGCCGCGCATCGGTTCGCTGAAGCTCGCCGGTGTGCCCTGCCCCAGCCGCTTGCCCTGGTGTAACAGGATCACCTCCTCGCAGCGCTCGGCCTCGTCGAGGTAGGCCGTGCTCAGCAGCACGCTCATGCCTTCCTCGTGCACCTGCCGGTAGACGATCTCCCAGAGTTCGCGGCGTGATACCGGGTCGACACCCACGGTGGGCTCGTCCAGCAGCAGCAGGCGCGGGGGGCGCACCAGCGTGCAGGCCAGCCCCAGTTTCTGTTTCATGCCGCCGGACAGGCGCCCGGCCAGCCGGCGGGTGAAAGGCGCCAGGCCGGTCATGTGCATCAGTTCGCGGTAGCGCGCGGGCCGTTCACCTTTGGGCACACCCTGCAGGTCGGCGTACAGGTCCAGGTTTTCCTGCACGCTCAGATCTTCGTACAGGCCGAAACGCTGTGGCATGTAACCCACCGAGGACTGGACTGTGAGGGGATCGCGAACAACATCGATGCCAAGCACCTGGATGCGCCCGGAATCCGGCACCAGCAGGCCCGCGGCCAGGCGCATCAGTGTGGTCTTGCCGGCGCCGTCCGGGCCGATCAGACCGGTGACCTGGCCGGGTCGGGTCCGGATGTCAACTCCGGCCAGCGCCTTGACGGTGAGGCCGCCGGCGATAAAGGTCTTGCTGACAGCCTCGAGAACGAGTGCCGCGTCGGCCGTCACGTCAACCGTTCCCCTGCTCCGCACAGTCCGGCGTCGTATGACCGGATGCCGGCTTCGGCTGATCAAGCGGCAGGGTCACTGTGGCCGGCATGCCGAGGCGCAGTTCGTTTTCCGGATTGCAGACATAGACGCGTACCTGGTACACCAGCCGCGTGCGCAACTCCGGCGTTTCCACATTCTTGGGCGTGAACTCGGCGGTGGGCGAGATATACCCGACCCAGCCCCGGTAGGTCTTGTCCGGATGGCTGTCGGTCGACACCTCGGCCGTCATGCCCGGAGCCAGTTTGCCGAGTACGGTTTCCGGGGCATAGGTACGCACCCACAGCGGATTGGTCCTGGCCAGGGTGAACACCGGTGTCTGCGGTGTCGCCATATCCCCGGGTTCGAGGATGCGGTTACGGATAATGCCGTCTGCCGGGGCATACAGCTCCGTGTCTTTCAGGACTTCAGCCGCCAGTGCCAGCTGGGCCTCATCCACCTTGAGCATGGCCCTGGCCTCCGCGATATCCTCCGCGCGTGGTCCTTCTATGGCCAGTGCCAGGGCTTCTTCGGCCACTTTGAGGTTGGCGCGCGCGGTGTTCTGGTTGGCCTCGGCATCATCGGCGGCCTGTTTGGAGGCGGCGTGCTGTTTATACAGTTCCCGGGTTCGCTTGTACGTGGATTCGGCATCAACCAGCTTGGCCTTCGCAGCGGCGACATCGGCCCGGGCCTGGCTGATTTCTTCCGGGCGGCTGCCGGCCTCGAGCCGCGCCACCACGGCTTTCTGCGAGGCGACTTTGGCCTCGGCGGCGGCATACTCGGCCTGTACGCGTTCCTTGTGCAAGGTGGCCAGCAACTGGCTCTTGAGGACGTAATCACCTTCCTGGACCAGTAACCTGTCGATGTGTTCGCTGTTATTGAACGCCAGGTCGACCTCACGGATATCCACATTGCCGTACAGCACCAGGCGGGAGGTATCTGTCTGTTCGTGACGACTGACGTACCACCAGCCGCCGGCGCCGGCGATTACCAGCAGAACAACCAGTGGTCGAATGATGTTTTTCTTTTCCATGATGTGCCGCTCCGGCGGGAAACTCTTTCATCATGCAGGATGATACCCTGAAGCATTGGGATTGGGACAGGTTCAATGGGGACAGATTTAAATCTGTCCCCCGGTCCGCACCTAACGGATCCGCGGTGGTTGGTGTCGCCAGTACAGGAGCAGCAGCCAGCCGAACAACATGCCACCGAGGTGGGCAAAATGCGCCACACCGGCTTCGGTGCCGGTAACACCCGCCCACAGCTCGATACCGCCGTACAGCAGGACAAACCACTTGGCCCTCAGGGCGACCGGCGGGAAAAGCAGGATCAGCACTTCGTTGGGAAAAGTCAGGCCGAATGCCAGCAACAGGCCGAACACACCGCCGGAGGCGCCGATGGTCGGATAGGCCGGTCCGCCGTGGCGGATGCTGTAGGCCGACACCATCAGCTGAACGAGGCCGGCACCGAGCACACAGACCAAATAGTAAATTGTGAAAGCCCGCGATCCCCAGACATTTTCCATGCGTGCCCCGAACAACCAGAGCGCGTACATGTTCAGCAGCAGGTGCATCGGGCTGCCATGCAGGAAGGCATAGGTCAGCAGTTGCGACAGGTGAAAACGGGGTTGTCCGTAATCTGAAAGCGGAACCACGGAGAGGTCCGGGGGCCACAGCGCCAGTGCCGGGATCAGCTGTTCCGCATACGACAGCTCGGCGAGAAACATCGCCACATTGACAATGATCAGGGTCTTGACGACCGGGGGGAGCAAGGAATATCGCGCGCCGAAACCCGCCATGTGAAAACCGCTGTAGCCTGTTTACATCAGTGGCAACAGGCCGACCACGCCGAACAGGATCAGATAGAAGGCGACAATATAGTTGAGTAACCTGGGCCAGATCAGGATGGCAATACCCGCCAGCAGCGAGAACAGCGGTGGACCGACCATGAAAAAGTTCATTTGCATTGGCTATTCTCCCGG
>CBEUNK010000139.1:0-6112 GCA_965544455.1 uncultured Thiogranum sp. | reverse complement strand
ATCCGCAGCGGCGGTATAGACGACGATATCCAGGCGGCGCAGGTCCTTTTCCGGCGTCTGCGTGACCTGCACTTCCCAGCGCCATTCACGCGCCGGCAGGTCACCGCCGGCCAGCGGCAACTCGGCGTCACCCTTTTTCTGCCCAATGGACGGCCACTCGCCTTCCAGCAACATCGTCGCCAGCTGATTGCGCGCCACCCACTCGGCAAAAGTGCGGTCCCGCAGGTAGGCCTGGTTGACAGTGTAATCACCGGCGGCCTGGATAACCGCGCCGAGCGACAGCGCCAGCACCACCAGGGCAATGAGCACCTCGAGCAGCGTAAAGCCCGTCTGTCGCGCGGTCATTCCAGCTCCAGGCGGCCCAGCAGGCTGGCCTTGATATGAAAGCGCTGCTCGCTTTCGGGCGCCGACAGCGTCAACACGAAGGGCGTCATTTCACCGCTGGACAGCAGGAAGATCTGCGGTTGCTCGTCATTCTCGGCCGTCAGCCCGGGTGGTGGATTGTCCTGCAGGTCCAGGCGCAACTCGATGCCCTTGGGCAGCTGGCGCGGCCGCAGCGGCCGGTCGTCGGCCAGCGGCAGCCACTGGCCACCCTCCAGGATCATGAAGGCGTAGTCGTTCTCGCCGACGCGCAGTGCCAGCTGCTCACTGCGCATCACCGCCTCGTCGCTGGCCAGTTCCAGCAGCGCCAGCAGGCGTTGCGCTTCGCGCTGCATCTGCTCGGCACGATTATCACCCACCGTGGACAGGGTCATGAATGTCATCACGATACCGACAATGACGACCACCGCCATGATTTCCAGCAGGGTGAAGCCGCGGGCGTTTTGTCGGCGTGAAAACCGGGGACTCAATGGTGCCAAGTGGAGCGCCACTTGCTTACGACCATGCAATCGTCATCCCGGCGCAGGCCGGCATCCAGAAACACAGCCTTCACCGGTAACCCACTGGATCCCGGCCTGCGCCGGGATGACGGGTATGGCGTTTTCATTTAATGGTTCCGCTTTGTCGGGCAGTGCCCTGATCAGCGCAGCGTCCAGTTGCCGATGTCGTCGTCGCTGCCGGGCTGGCGGTCCGGACCGGTGGAGTAGATGTCGATGCTGCCGTGCACCCCCGGATTCAGGTACTGGTAAGGCTGCTGCCAGGGATCCAGCGGCAGGCGGTCGACGTAGCCACCGGATTTCCAGCTTGCCGGTTCCGGCGGAATATCGGGCTTGGTGGCCAGGGCCTCGAGGCCCTGGTCGGTGGTCGGATAATCGAAATTATCCAGCTTGTAGAGGTTCAGCGAGGCTTCCAGCGCGCGGATATCCTGTTTTGCCTTGGTGATACGCGCCTGCTCGGGGCGGTCCATGACCTTGGGGACCAGCACCGCGGCCAGTATGCCGAGGATCACTACCACGACCATGACTTCGATGAGCGTGAAGCCGCCCAGTCGTCTGTTTTTCATATTACTCATTCCCGTATGTCTTCCAATATTCAGGCTGCCCGGAGCTATTAAAATCCCCGTCATTGCGAGCGCAGCGCGGCAATCTCCAACAGGTTGCCTCACGTTATGAGATTGCCGCGCTGCACTCGCAATGACAAGTACGTCGGTTGGCCGGGGATTTCCTGGACGCCGGCTATGGCGCTATTGTACCGTCTTGAACGGCGATATCTTAGTGAAAGACCTGCAAATACCACAAAAAATTCCATATTAGGACACAAAACAGACCCATGGACCCACGCCTGGACCTCATCCGTCACTACCGCTGGCTGCGCCGGTACGGCCTCAACGACTCGCACAGCGGCAACCTGTCGGTGCGTTGCGACAGCGACTACTGGGTCACCCCCACCGGGGCCTGCGCCGACACGCTGGAGGCCGACGCCCTGGTTCGCTGCCCGCTGGCCGGCGACCCGGCGCCGGGCGCCTCCCTGGACGCGCCGCTGCACCGCCAGGTCTACCGGCAGCGCCCCGATGCCGGCGCCGTGATGCACAGCCACGGCGCCTACAGTGTCGCCATGACCATGAGCGGTGAAGATTTTGTGCCGATTGATTTCGAGGGCCAGTACTATTTTTCGCGCATACCGGTGCTGACGATACCCTACGCGGATTACATCGAGCAGGCGCCCGCCGCGGTGGCCGGGGCATTGCGTGACCATCCCGTGGTGGTGGTGCGCGGGCATGGCGTGTATGCCTGCGCCGAAACCCTCAACCTGGCGTACAAGTGGACCTGTTCGTTCGAGTTATCGGCGAAAACGGCGTATCTTGCCCGGCGAGACAAATAAGAAAACTCTGATTAATTCGTCATTCCGGCGAAGGCCGGAATCCAGCTGCCCCTGTGGTTTCTGGATCCCGGCCTCCGCCGGGATGACACGGTTTTCTGTCAATGAATTTTGTAAGTTTCAATAATCAGAGTTTTCGTAAATCGGTTCCTGTGCAAGAAGTCAATGCAGCCGGTCGTTAACCTTCAGCGCATAGAGGTGACGTTCCGCATCGACCAGGTGCTGCCCCCAGTGACGGTTGAAACCCACTTCCCAGAAATGCGCCACCAGGTCCGGCCCGGCGGCGTCGAGCAACTGCAGGCCGCGTTTCAGTTCGAAATAAATGTCGGTCAGATCGTCGGCCAGGCTGCCGGTGCGGTGCTCGTCATCGAATGACACGTCCTCGGGCTGATCGAATTCCAGCCAGTAGACGTCCCGGTCACCGAGACGTGTTCTTAGCTTGCTGAACAGGTCGAAACGGTCGTCGAGATCGAAGCGCTCGTCACCGATGTCCGCACCACCCGGGTCCGGCACGGCTACCACGTTGGCGTGCAGCCGTGGCAACAGCTGAAACAGGGGAGACAACCAGTCATCGCGCCCCGGAATACGGTCAATCAGATGACAGTAATCGCGCGCTGTTTTAACCAGTTCCATGAATTGATTACGATCCGGGTCCTGCATGTGACCCTCCGCTGCATACCCAATGCTATTAAGTTTAGACGGGAATGCGGAAATTGCCCGCCGGCGATTTATACCTCCACCATTTCAAAATCCTCTTTGCCCGCGCCACACTCGGGACACACCCAGTTCAGGGGGATGTCTTCCCAGCGGGTACCGGCCGGGATCCCTTCCTCGGGCAACCCGTCTTGCTCTCTGTAGATGAATCCACAGATGACACACATGTAGGTTTTGTAATCGCTCATCGTTTGTCCTCGGTCGGTCCGGTGACTATTGTAGCCGTGCGTCGGCGGCCACAACAGACGCCTGCGGTGCTACAATGGCCCGCAAAGCAAAAGGTTACCCGGACATGAATCTATACCCCGACATTTGTCTCAGGACTTTCGGCCATAACGCCGGGAGCCCGGACACATGAATACGCCGACCTCGCCCGTACCGGTGGTGATGGTATTTTCCGGCAATGACCCCAGCGGCGGTGCCGGTATCCAGGCCGATATCGAGGCCCTGATCAGCCACGGTTGTCACACGGCACCGGTCGTCACCGCCCTGACCATACAGGATACCCAGGATGTCCTCGGCTACACGCCGCTGGACGGAGGCCTGATCGCGGAACAGGCGCGCGCGGTACTGGAAGATATGCCGGTCAGTGCCTTCAAGCTGGGCCTGCTGGCCAGCACCGAGGCGGTGGAAGCCATCCATGCCATCCTGAAGGACTACCCCGACATTCCCGTCATCATGGACCCCGTACTCGCCAGCGGCAGCGGCACCATGATCACCGAGGACGATGTCATCGAAGCCATGCACGAACTGCTGTTGCCGCAGGTGACGGTGCTGACACCCAACAGCCGTGAGGCACGCATACTGGCACCGGAAGCCGATACCCTGGACGCCTGTGGCATGGCCCTGCTGGCACAGGGCAGCGAATTCGTGCTGATTACCGGCACACACGAAAACACGCCGCACGTGATCAACACCCTGTACAGTAACAACCGCGTCATGGAAAGTTTTACCTGGGACCGGCTCGAGGGCAGTTTCCACGGCTCGGGTTGCACGCTGGCCGCCAGTATCGCCGGGCTGCTGGCACAGGGTCTGGAACCTTTTACCGCTATCCACGAGGCCCAGGAATATACCTGGCAGACACTGGCCGAGGGCTATCGCATCGGCATGGGCCAGCGCATTCCCAATCGCCTGTTCTGGGCGCGGGAAGAAGAAAGCTAGGCAGCCCCGGTTCGCCATGCGTGCTTCGCCCGACCGACTGCGCGGCCTGTATGCCATTACCGATGCCCGGCTGCAGCCTGCCGACTCGCTTTGCGAACGGGTATCGCTGGCCATCGACGGCGGTGCTGCACTGATCCAGTACCGTGACAAATCGACCGACGCCCGCTTCCGGCTGCGACAGGCGCGGGCGCTCGCCGAACTGTGCGCCCAACGCGGTGTCCGCCTGATCATCAATGACGATGTCGCCCTGGCGGCCGACTGCGGTGCCGATGGTGTCCACCTCGGCCGGGACGACACCACCCTGGCTACCGCCCGGCGCCTGCTGGGAGACCGGGCGATTATCGGCGCCTCCTGTTACAACCGCCTGGACCTGGCCCAACAGGCCGCGGATGCCGGTGCCGACTACCTTGCCTTTGGCCGTTTTTTCCCGTCCCAGACAAAACCGGGGGCCGTGCAGGCCGGCGTTGACCTGATTCGCCAGGCCAAACGCCGTTTCCCCCTGCCGGTAGCGGCCATCGGCGGTATTAACCCCTATAATGCAATCCCGCTGCTGGCCGCCGGTGCCGATATGCTGGCTGTTATACACGGCGTATTCGGTGCCGACGATGTACGCCAGGCGGCAGCGGACTATGCACGGCTGTTCGCCACCGAGGCCGCTCCTACACCTAAACCCAGGACAGCAACATGACCCAGTCAGAACAACTCTTCGAACAGGCCCGCCGGCATATTCCCGGCGGCGTCAACTCACCGGTACGGGCTTTCAAGGGCGTGGGCGGCACACCGATATTTTTCAGCCGCGGAGAAGGCCCCTACCTGGTCGATGCCGACGGCAAGCGTTACGTCGACTATGTCGGTTCCTGGGGACCCATGATCGGCGGGCACTGCCACCCTGCCGTGGTACGCGCTGTGCAGGAAACCGCCGCCAGCGGCCTCGGCTTCGGCGCGCCGACGGAAATCGAAACGCGCATGGCCGACACCCTCTGCGACATGGTGCCGTCGCTGGAACTGGTGCGCATGGTCAGTTCCGGCACCGAGGCCACCATGAGCGCCATTCGCCTGGCGCGCGGTTTCACCGGTCGCGACAATATCGTCAAGTTCGAGGGTTGCTACCACGGGCATTCGGATTCCCTGCTGGTCAAGGCCGGTTCCGGTGCCCTGACCCTCGGTGTACCAACCTCGCCGGGCGTGCCCGCCGACCTCGCCAAACACACCATTACACTGGAATACAATAACCCGGACCAGGTCCGCAGCGTCTTCAGCGACATGAGCGACAGTATCGCCGCCATTATCGTCGAACCGGTGGCCGGCAACATGAACTGCGTGCCACCGGCAGAAGGCTTCCTGGAAGCCCTGCGGGAGGTCTGCGACCAGTCCGGTGCCGTGCTGATTTTTGACGAGGTGATGACCGGTTTCCGTTTCGACACCGGTTGTGCGCAACAGTATTTCGGTGTCATGCCTGACCTGACCACGCTGGGCAAGGTGGTGGGTGGTGGCCTGCCGGTCGGCGCCTTCGGCGGGCGCCGCGATATCATGGAACACATCGCCCCTACCGGACCGGTTTACCAGGCCGGTACCCTGTCGGGCAACCCGGTGGCGATGGCGGCCGGGCTGGCGACGCTGGAACTGGTGCGGCAACCCGGCTTCCACGACCAGCTGGAGAAAACCACCGCCGTCCTGCTGGACGGGCTGCGGCAACGCGCGGCAGCCGCGGGCGTTGGCTTTACCACCAACCAGGTGGGCAGCATGTTCGGCCTGTTCTTCACCGACGCCGGCGCGGTATGCAACTTCGCTGATGTCAGTGCCTGCAATCTCAAACAGTTCCAGGCCTTCTTTCACGCCATGCTGAGCGCCGGCGTGTACCTGGCGCCATCGGCGTTTGAAGCCGGCTTTGTGTCATCGGCCCACGACGAGGCGGCGGTCGAAGCGACCCTGGAGGCGGCGACACAGGCGTTCAATGCCATTGGCTGAAATCCGGAAC
>CBEUNK010000138.1:0-6402 GCA_965544455.1 uncultured Thiogranum sp. | reverse complement strand
CGCCGCGACTCGCGGAACAGCCAGCTGGTCAGGGTCAGCTCATAATCGTCCAGCTTTGACGGACTTTTACGGTTAGGATAGCGCGGCTCCACCACGCCACTGGCCAGATACTTGCGGACCGTGTTACGACTGAGTCCGGTTCGTCGGGTTATCTCCCGAATCGGCATTCCGTCCCGGAAATGCCATCGTCTGATCACACTTAATAACGCCACGTCGATCACTCCTGTCTTCTCCTGCAATGACTCGTTGCAGGCTGAGTTGTACGTGGGTCAAAATTAGATGCAAATATCCGGGTCTAGGGGGTCAATTTTCGGTGCAAATCAACAAATGAACCGTTGGCTGCGTGCAGAGGATTCGCTGGGACTGTGACCAACCTTACAGAAAGCGACAAAGATTGAGGGCGCGAAGGTCAACGCGCGTTGGCCAGAGACTTCGAGCAGTTTGTTACGGTAACTGGTTCGTTTAACGCGGCAACCAGGATGCTGCTGGGCGGATTTTCCCCACGGCCTGACCCCGTGAGTTGACTAATGTTGGAGATATATGCACCTGAAGTTTATCTTTCTCTTCGTCAGACAGAATGCCCAGGTAATCAAGAATAGCCAATAATGCGACTGAGCGTGCACGGTTACTGCCATCCGCTATTTTCAACGCAATCCCCAGGCCTTGCTCAGGTAAGGCCGCTATGAGAACACCCTCGGCACCGGTTTTAGCGAGCACAGAACCTTTGGTAACTTCATTCAACTCACTGACTACAGATCCATGCCCGGCAATATACAGAGGCTCATTGGTAATGGCTTCATGAAGACGGTAAATGGCCTGTGCGCGACAATCTGACAAATTCGCAGGGTTAGCGAAGCGCGCCACGGCACGCCCAAGCTGCAGCAGAGGCATGGTGGGTGCCGGTAATCCACAACCATCGATCCCTATTGGATACTGTTCAAGATCAATATCAGCCAGATCAGAAAGTATATCCAGCGATAGTTGTTGCAATGGATGTTCGAGCAGGTGGTATTTATCCAGTGGCATATTCAGATGCAGTGCCGTGGTTAAAAACCCGGTGTGCTTGCCTGAGCAATTGTGATGAAGTCGACAGCCTTGCTGCCCGGCAGCCAGCAGCTGGTGGGCTCTCTCCGTATGTTCAGGCAACACAGCACCGCAGGCCAGATGATCCTCGGTTAACCCCAGGCGGTTTAGCCATGACTCCACCAGATCCTGATGCATTTGCTCACCCTGGTGAGACGAACAGGCGAGCGATAATTCTGCATCGTTTAAGACATACCGGTCACTGGCACCACTCTCAACCAGGTGAATTGCCAGCATCGGCTTTAAAGCAGAGCGCGGAAATACAAGACTTTCAATATCTCCCCAGCTTTCCACCACGCTGCCCTTGAAATCACACACGACGGCAGCACCAAAATGCCTGCTTTCTACAGTGCCATTGCGGGTAACTTCGACAAAAAGCTCATAGGACATGCCGCCGGAACTCCTGAATACCTTGATATTCTGATAGATACTGAATGATAACCGATAAATACGGCATGGTGTGCGCCCGAAACGTGGTATACTTGCCGGGCCAACCTTTACTCATCCCCACGCATACCGGCAAACAGCGCCATTGCTTGCCAACCTCGTGGCTTTTTATGTGTTATCTGTTGCCATGACGTGAGTTATTTCATGTCAGGTGTCTGTGTGTTCGCGAGTAATTAATGAGATTTAGTATGAGAATCGAAATTATCACCACGTCAAATGAAGCCCTGAAAGAGACCGGGTTTGGAACGCTTAAAGCCTGTCATAACGTTCTGGATTCAATCAGGAGGCTGGGTTACACCGTTACACTGAATGTGTGTGAAACAGCGACAGATCTGGACGAGGTCGCGAAAAGAAAGCCGGATCTGGTTGTTCTGGCCGTAAAGTATATTTCTGTTGAGGATGGAAGTGATATTTGGTTGTCCGATTATTTTGCAAAAAACGGGATTAACTTTACAGGCTCATCAAGAGAGGTCTTGAAGTTTGATTCTGACAAGGTTCTCGCTAAATCTTATTTAAGGAAGAAAGGCATTAAAACTGCGGATTATTTTACTGCGATTCCCGGGCAGTATACCTGTGGAAGTGAGTTACCCGTCAGGTTCCCCCTTTTTTTAAAGCCCTTGGATGCGGCAAACGGAAATGGTATTGATGATTTATCATTTGTCACAAATTTCTCAGACTACGAAAGTAAAATACTGTCGTTATACAACTTGTTCGGTCTTCCCGTTTTGGTCGAAGAGTATCTGGATGGCAGGGAATTTACCGTTGCAGTCATCGACACGATGTATTCAGATCTGATTGTATCTGCTGTTGAAGTGGTGCCCCCTCAATCAACCAATGGCCTTCGAATCCTGGGGGAAAAGGCCAAACGGGATGATTCAGAAAAGCTCAAGAAATCTAAAAATAGTAAAATAATGGACAGCGTAAGAAAGCTTGCCGTTGATGCGTTTCATTATTTGGGGGTAAGAGATTTTGGGCGTATCGATGTTAAAGTCGACGGAAGTGGGCAATGCTACTTTATGGAAGCCAATCTGGTTCCTGGCATGACATCCGGCTCCAGCTATTTCCCTAAAGCGTGTGAAATAGAAAATCAAATATCCTACGACGATATGATTGGCCTGATATTGGATGAAGGTCTTCGCAGGGTCTCCCTGGTTTCATCACCCGGAACAAATGGCAGCCTGACGGAAACACTTACCGCGGTTCCTGAACCGCTGGCCGTTTAGTAGCAAATAAGGTAAGCCAAGGTCTGCGATACATCATGACGGAACAAAGCGAAACGCCTGCGCCCACGGGGATTAATCTTCACCAGAAATCCCGTGTACTGGAAATCGGTTTCGCCGACGGTACCAGCTTTAATTTGCCCTGTGAATACCTGCGGGTCTATTCACCGGCCGCGCAGGACCAGGTGCCAATACACGGCAAGGCTATGGTGAACTTCGCGAGCATAGAACCTCAGGGGCAGGAGGCGTTACTGCTTGCGTTCGACGACGGGCACTGTGACAGCTATTCCTGGCCGTTACTGCATGCTCTGGGGCAGGAACATGAAAAGAACTGGGACGTCTACCTGCAGCGCCTGATGGATGCGAAACTGACCCGTTGCGATGGGCGGGACACTGGACCGGATGCAACGTTAAATATCACAGTATTCTATTTCATCCAACTGGCCGAGATCTCGGGCAAGGATGAGGAAAGTCTGCAAATACCCGTCACCGTCACCAACGTGCAGACCTTGCTGGCCTGGTTGCGTAAGCGCGGCCCGGCGTGGGCAGAGGCCTTCAAGGATAATCAGGTGCAGGTGACAGTGAACAAACAGTTCGCTGAACTGTTTACCTTGATCGAAGCACAGGACGAAGTGGCCATTGTACCCACTTCCAAGTAATTAAAGGGCTCGGTGACAAATGAGAATGACTACTTTTTGTTACCGACCCTGTAAATTACCGACCCTTTAAATTCAGCAGTGATAGCATCGTGCAGCCTGCTTAGCTGCATGGTTACGCATGGGAAAAGCATTACGGCGAGCTGCCCCAACTCCCGTTAGCCGCATGAGCAACAATTCGCTATGCACACGTTCCCGGTTTGCGGAGCAACTTTGGACAAGCCCTCAGACCACCGCAAACTGGGAAACCAAACGGGCAGACTCACACTTCGGGAGCACAGACTGCGTTCACCCGTGCATGATTACAGAAATGATCTGAAACTGGGGGATAGCATAGCGTCGGGAGAGGTATGCGAACCCCCAATATCTTTATTTGTAAAACCGATAGCTTAAGGGGGCCTGGTATTTTTTAACGCTAAGCCAATTTTTTATTTTTATATCTTACAAGTAGTTACACCACAATATGGCGTCCCCAAGGGGAGTCGAACCCCTGTCGCCGCCGTGAAAGGGCGATGTCCTAGGCCTCTAGACGATGGGGACAAATATTAATCTTTGTCCGTTGGCGTCATTAACTGGGAAATGACGGTGCCGGTTAACAGGGCGACGAACCCGACCGGCACCAGTACCAGTATGTTGACAGCCAAACTGTCGGCGTCGCGAAACAGGGCGAGGAACCCGCCGATCAGCCCGACGGCGACCAGCACGATACCCAGGTAGACCGTGTAACGGCCAACGGCCCTCATTTCAATGACACCTGTTCAACAAGCCGTGGCTTGCGAATCTGGTGGAGCTAGGCGGGATCGAACCGCCGACCTCTTGCATGCCATGCAAGCGCTCTCCCAGCTGAGCTATAGCCCCGAAAGCGAAGCCGCGCACTTTACGTGACCCACCGTCCGCTGTCAATATGCGGGCGGGTAAAAGTGCGCTAATCCCGTCTTTTTTCAGCCCTTTTGCTTTTCCAGCCGGGCCCAGGAATCACGCAGGGTCACGCTGCGGTTGAACACCGGGCGGGCGTGGCTGTGGTCCGGGTCGGCGCAGAAATAGCCTTCCCGTTCGAACTGGAACGACTGTCCGGCTTTGGCCTCGCCCAGGCTGCGCTCCAGGTGGCAGTGCGTCAGGGTGCGCAGCGAATCCGGGTTGATGTAATCGGTGAATTCCCGGCCCTCTTCCGGCTTACCCGGGTTGGGCGTATTGAACAGGCGGTCGTACACACGGACCTCGGCTTCAATACTGTGCGCCGCCGACACCCAGTGGATTACGCCGCGCACCTTGCGGCCTTCCGGGTTGTTCACCAGGGTCTCCGGGTCGTAGCTGCAGTGCAGCTCGATCGGTTCGCCGTCGGCGTTCCTGATCACCTCATCGCAACGGATAACGTAGGCATTGCGCAGGCGCACCTCCCCTCCCGTCACCAGGCGCTTGAATTTTTTCGGCGCCTCCTCGCGGAAATCCTCACGATCGATGTAGATTTCGCGGCTGAACGGCACCTGCCGGGTACCCATGGATTCGTCCTGCGGGTGGTTGGCAGCCGTCAGTTCCTCGGTCTCGCCTTCCGGGAAGTTGGTGATCACCACTTTCAGCGGGTGCAGCACGGCCATGCGCCGCGGCGCGTGGCGGTTGAGATCTTCGCGCACGCAGTCTTCCAGCACGCCCATTTCGATATTGTTGGCCGACTTGGTGATACCGATGCGGTCGCAGAACGCCCGGATCGCGGCCGGCGGATAGCCCCGGCGCCGCATACCGGCAATGGTCGGCAT
Organism: uncultured Thiogranum sp.; assembly: GCA_965544455.1. Lineage (GTDB taxonomy): Bacteria > Pseudomonadota > Gammaproteobacteria > DSM-19610 > DSM-19610 > Thiogranum. The sequence goes on along the minus strand of CBEUNK010000138.1, from coordinate 1,242 downwards.
GCGCGGATCGTCCCAGTCCTCGACGTAGCCCTCGTCCACCAGTTGCGTCAGCCTGCGCTTGCTGGTGATGGTGTACTGCAGTTCCAGGCGCGAAAACTCGATCTGCCGGGGATGGCAGTCGGTCTGCAGTTCATCCAGGAACCAGTCATACAGGGGCCGGTGGTCCTCGAACTCCAGGGTGCACAGCGAGTGGGTGATACCCTCAATGGCATCCGACAGGCAGTGGGTGAAGTCGTACATGGGGTAGATGCACCAGGACTCGCCGGTCTGGTGATGGATAACACCGTGGCGGATGCGGTAGATGGTCGGGTCACGCAGGTTCATGTTCGGTGACGCCATGTCGATTTTCGCCCGCAGTATGCGGCTGCCGTCCTCGAATTCACCGGCACGCATGCGGGCAAACAGGTCGAGGTTCTCCTCCACCGACCGGTCACGGTAAGGGCTGTTCCTGCCGGCCTCGGTCAGGGTACCGCGGAAAGCACGGATCTCCTCCGCGTTAAGGTCGCACACGTAGGCCTTGCCCCTTTTGATCAACGCCACGGCGTAGTCGTACAACTGCTCGAAATAGTCCGAGGCATAGAACAGGCAGTCGCCCCAGTCATACCCCAGCCAGTGGACATCGCGCTGGATGGATTCGACGAATTCGACGTTTTCCTTGTGCGGGTTGGTGTCGTCGAAACGCAGGTTGCAGCTACCCCGGTAGTCGGCGGCAATGCCGAAATTCAGGCAGATCGACTTGGCGTGGCCGATGTGCAGGTACCCGTTCGGTTCCGGCGGGAAGCGCGTGGCGACCCGGCCGCTGTTTTTACCCGCCGCCAGGTCAGCATCGATGATGTCACGGATAAAGTTGGACGGTTTTGCCTGTTGCTCGTCGCTCATGGACTTATCCCTGCGCCTGTTCCCGCTGTTCGATGTAGGCCAGTGCCTTGTCGATGCGGCGTAACGCCGCCGCCTGCCCGACCAGGTGCAGCGTCACATCGATACTCGGTGACGCCGCCCGCCCGACAATGGCGACACGCAGCGGTTGTGCCACCTTGCCCATTTTCAGATCCAGTTCGGCGGCGACATCCTTGACCACCTGGTAGGTGGTCTCGGGCGTCCAGTGTTCCAGTGCCGCCAGCCCCGCCCTCACCTTCTCCAGCGGTTCCCTGGCCACTGGCCGCAGGTGCTTTTTCGCCGCCTGTTCGTCGAATGCCTCGAAATCACGATAGAAACATTCGCTGATTTCCGCCATTTCAACCA
>CBEUNK010000137.1:0-6484 GCA_965544455.1 uncultured Thiogranum sp. | reverse complement strand
GGCGGCGACCGGCCGGGTCGGTGAAACACGCGCCGGCCACAAGGCATAGACCAGCAGGGCGGCGTTGACCAGCAGCACGGCCAGCAATGCATAGATCCAACGACCACCACCCACCCGCGATGCACCCTGATGCTCACTGCCAATACCCGGCACCTGGCCGATGTCGCGCTGCCGTTCGGCTTTCTTCAGCGCATCGAGAATATACGACATGTACCGGCCGCCTAGCCTTTGGCCACACCCAGGTGCGGCACCGCTGGTTGCCGCTCCAGGTTGTTCAGGTAAATCAGGGTACGGGGTCCGGCGACTCCGTCTGCGTCGAGACCATGATCGCGCTGGAAATTCTGCACCAGTTCCTTGAGACCATCATCGAAAAACGTCGAATCCGGAGCTATCGATGCCAGGCCCGTCGCCTGCTGCATTTTTTTACGCAACCAGTCCACATCGGCACCACGATCTCCCGGGCGCAATACCGCGCTGCCACCGGGCGGCGTCTTCCACAGTACGCGGTAATGCCCAAGCCAGGCCCGTTCCAGCGTCTCAAGCGGCACGTGCAATTCACGGCCGTCAACCTGGACCCTGGCAGCGTCACCGAGCACTTCGAGCAGTGCCACCGGCACGCGGCGACCCTCGTTCGCCACCAGCAACAGGACCGCGGGGCGGTCGAGCTGTTCCAGTACCGTCCAGCTGCCGCCGCTCTGCAAACAGCGCAGACCGACGCCCGGTGCCTGGGCACAGGCCTGTTCATCGCTGCTGACCCGTGCACGCACGCCCCACAAGCGATACACCGCTGCCCAGGCACTGGCCACCGCCTCCGGACCGGCCTGTGCCAGTGCACGTTCAAGCCGGTCATTGGCATCCGCATTCTGCAAACTGACCGCCGGCGCCACAGCCGGTGCACTCAGCACCAACGTTTCGGTCGCGTCTGCCCCGGCAGGAGGATCGGCCGCCACGGCTCTCACCGCAGCCGACATTCTTTTCTGTTCCACCGGCGCTTGCGCCGGGGGTACCGCGGCCGTTACCGGCTCCATCGTGGGCCAGACGGGCAGCTGTGAGGTCAACAGGTAACCGCTCAGTGCAAGCACCAGCAAAGCGGCAACGCCCAGCAGCCAGCGCCAGCCGCGATTCACGGGTGCATCCAGGCCCTCTTCAGGCAATACCTCCCTGGCGGCTTTACGCACAATCGGGACGTCAATGCGGCGTTTACCCTCGACAAAGGCACCCAGCATGGCGCGGTCACACAATACATTGATCAGGCGCGGCACACCGGAAGACAGCTTCTGGATCAACTCGATGGCCGGTTCGCTGAATATGGGATCGGAGGCGCCGCAGACCTGCAGGCGGTGGCGGATATAGGCCGCCGTGTCCTCGCGGTGAATCGGTTCCAGGTGATAACGCGCCGTTATGCGCTGCGACAACTGGCGCAATTCATCACGGGCCAGCAGGGTGCGCAGCTCGGGCTGGCCCACCAGAATAATCTGCAGCAGTTTCTCGCGCGTGGTCTCCAGGTTGGTCAACAGGCGTACCTGTTCCAGGGCTTCGGCGCTGAGGTTCTGGGCCTCGTCAATCATCAGTACCGTACGCCGCCCCCTGGCATGACTGTCCAGCAGATAGGCGTTGAGGACATCCGTCAGTACCTTGATACTGGTGGTGTCCCGGGCGTACTGGATATGCAGCTCATCGCACAGACTGGCGAGCAACTCCAGTGCCGTCACCCGCGGGTTCAGGATCAGCGCCAGATCGACGTGCGCGGGCAACTGCTCCAGCAGGCAGCGGCAGATGGTCGTCTTGCCCGTGCCCACTTCCCCGGTGAGCTGCACGAAGCCGCCACCCTCCCCCACACCATAGAGCAGATGCGCCAGCGCCTCGCGATGCTGCTGGCTCATGTACAGGAAGCGCGGATCGGGCGCGATAGAGAATGGCCGTTCTGTCAGTCCGAAGTGTTTTTGATACATTGAAATATTGGCCGCCCATCCGGCGAGAGCCTTATTATGCCCGTTCTGCCGGTTGCCGTCGCCAACAGGGCGGTATCGTGGTTTGCGTAAGCCCCGGCGCGGGCAAACCCTGGCGGCCTACCGGCAAATTACAGCTTGACCCGTCTATTAGGATCTGATTATATATCCGTCGATTTAATTTACTTGCCCGACCCCACCCGTGCCGGGACTGAAATCACCTTTTCCCCCAGGTTGTTAGTGTCGGCTCGATGACAGGGGTAGCTGTCGGATTATTTTACGGTTTAATACCCCGCTTAACAGCGGGAATAAATACCGAACTCAAACCATCATACATATCAATCGATTAGAGCAAATGGCACAACGATTGCTCGGAATTTTATGTAACAACAACAGGATTCTACGTCCCACCATGAACGCAAAGGTAGAAAAAAAGATCAACGGCCACTCGGTTACCGCCAGCCCGATTTTCAAGGGCGGCACATTACCCGCGTACTGGGAAGGAGCGATCAACGATCACATGTTGACCAAGACGTTCCACTCGGCAAAGGAAGTCTTCCGCTTTGCCGAAAACATGCAGGCGCAGAAACTCAAGTAGTCGTGAAATGATCCAGCACGGCCTTTTTTACGGCGTTCAGGCGACCGTGAAAAAAATGGCCGGCACCCGCCAGTATCGCGGTCACCGGCGGCCGCTCCATTAACCGCACCCAGGACAGCACATCGGCCAGCGGTACCACATCGTCAGCATCCCCCTGAATCAGCAACCAGTCGGTGGCCGGCAGATCGAAACGCTGCCCGTGAAAATAGTTGACCGCGGGTGCCACCGTCACCAGGCGTTGTGGCTGTAACCGTTCGGCGGCCTGGACGGCGATAAACCCGCCAAACGAGAAGCCTGCCAGCCACAGGGGCAGGCGTGGCCAGCGGGCCCGCGCCCAGTCGACGACCGCCAGTAAATCCTGCAATTCACCGCGGCCTTCGTCGTACGCGCCTTCGCTGTCGCCCACGCCCCGGAAATTAAACCGTACCGTGACAGCACCCAGTTCGTTGAAGGTGTTCGCCAGCTGGTGCACGATTTTGTTTTTCAGGCTGCCGCCGTGGAGCGGGTGCGGGTGGCAGATAACCGCCAGCGCCCGGGGTTCACCACCCGGTGACTCGGACAGCAGTTGCAGGACACCGGCAGGACCGGTGATCGATTCAGTCTCCGGGTTCAGGACAGACCCTGACTGGAATCATCTTTGCGTCGCCGCCCTTCGACACCCGGCGAGTGCAGGGTCAGATCGAGCCGGTACCAGCCGTCCAGGTCAACGGTCTGGCGTTTGCCATTGATATTCTCCAGCACGACGAGCTGTTGCCGGCCACCCTCGTGCAGTACAAGGCGTACCTGCTGCAGCTGACCGACAATATTCGTGTACCAGTAACCGGGCATGGGTTGATGTGCCAGCATGTTTTTTCCCAGGGGTTTATTGTCCAACAGATTCATCCGCACTTCGACTCACCACAATTCAGGCAGGTCAGGCAACCATCCATTTTTATCGCGGCCTTGGTATTGCATTTGGTGCAAAGCTGGGCACCCTCGGGAAAGTCGCCGCTGTCTTCCTTGCTGTTTGTTGCCTGCATGGCGCTTTCGAACTGGGCACGTTTTTCAGCAACCAGTTTCTTCTGGTGTTCATCCAGGCCATCGTCTTTCAGCATGCCGATCATACGCAGGTGGCACTCGATGGCGTCACCGATTTCGGCCACCAGTGAAGGCATGTACCTGCCACCCTTCTTGAAGTAACCGCCGCGTGGATCGAACACCGAACGCAGTTCCTCCACCAGGAAAGTCACGTCGCCACCCTTACGGAATACGGCGGAAATAATCCGCGTCAACGCCACGATCCACTGGAAGTGATCCATATTCTTCGAGTTGATGAAAATCTCGAAAGGCCGGCGCAGTTCGTGTTCGGTGCCCTGGTTCAATAACACGTCGTTGATGGTGATATACAGGGCGTGCTCCGACAGGGGTGTCTTGACCTTGTAGGTCGAGCCCAGCAACATCTCCGGCCGTTCCAGTTTTTCATGCAACTGAACGACCTTGTCTTCCGCCTTGCTTTCCACCGCCGCAGGTGCGGTCTGCGCCTGTTCGGCCCCTTCTTCCCTGACGACCTCGTAACCGACTATCTTCTGGCTGATTTTCTTTACCATGTCATGCTCCTCTGCTACCTGCACCTGATCAGAATTTGCCGTAGTAGCCCTCTTTCAGGGCATCGTACAGGTTTGCGGCAGTATGGGTTTCCCCGTCGTATTCGATTTCCTCGTTACCTTTAAGCTGCACCACGCTACCGTCTTCCAGGGTAAACTGATAGGTAGTGTTTTCCAGGTCTTTCTCTTTCACCAGCACGCCCTGGAAAGCCTCGGGATTGAAACGGAAAGTCGTACAGCCTTTCAGACCCTGCTGATAGGCATACAGATAGATATCCTTGAAATCCTCGAAAGGATAATCGGTCGGCACATTGGCGGTCTTGGAAATCGAGGAGTCCACCCACTTCTGCGCCGCCGCCTGGATATCAACGTGCTCCTTTGGATTGATGTCGTCGGCGGCGATAAAGTAATCCGGCAGGCGCCGCGCCTCGTCTTCCGCATGCGGCATGGCGTCCGGGTTCACCAGCGAACGGTAGGCCAGCATTTCGAAAGAATACACGTCGATCTTTTCCTTGGTCTTGCGGCCCTCGCGGATAACATTGCGGAAATAATGGTGCGCGAAACTCGGCTCGATGCCGTTACTGGCGTTATTCGCCAGCGACAGTGAAATAGTGCCGGTGGGTGCTATCGATGAATGGTGCGTGAAGCGCGCACCGGTTTCGGCCAGCGCGTCAGCCAGTGCCGGATCCTCACCGGCGACCTGCTGCATGTAACGGCTGTAACGCGTGTGCAGCACCTTGCCCTTGACACTGTCGCCGACCTTGTAGCCATCGCGTTTCATTTCCGGGCGCTTGCGCAGCATCTCCGCGGTGACCTCGAAGTCTTCCTCGAGTATCGGCGCCGGACCCTTTTCCCTGGCCAGGTCCAGCGCGACGCGCCAGCCGGTCATGGCCAGTTCCCGGCTCACCTTCTCGGTAAACTCGACGGCGTTGGAAGAACCGTATTTCATGCGCAACATGGTCAGCGTGGACCCCAGGCCCAGGAAGCCCATGCCATGGCGCCGCTTGCTCATGATTTCATTGCGCTGCTGCCCGAGTGGCAGGCCGTTGATCTCCACCACGTTATCCAGCATGCGGGTGAAGATGGCCACCGTCTTGCTGAACTCGTCCCAGTCGAAGCTGGCCTCCTCCGTAAACGGCTGGCGCACGAACTTGGTCAGGTTGACGGAACCCAGCAGGCAGGAGCCGTAGGGCGGCAGGGGCTGTTCGCCGCAGGGATTCGTCGCCCGCACGTTTTCCGTGAACCAGTTGTTGTTCATCTCATTGACCTTGTCTATGAGGATGAAACCCGGCTCGGCAAAATCGTAGGTCGACGTCATGATCATGTCCCACAGGCGGCGCGCACGGATGGTCTTGTAGACCTTGCAGGCCACCAGGCCCGCCTCGTTGACGATGTAGCCCTTGTGGGTCGGCCACTCGCGCCAGACCACCTGGTTGATGTCATAGAGATCGAGCCCATCGTCGTCGGCTTCCTGCTGGTTGAGCGGGAACGCCAGCTTCCAGTCGGTATCGCGGCTGACCGCCTCCATGAAGTCCTGGGTGATCAGCAGCGACAGGTTGAACTGGCGCAGGCGCCCGTCTTCGCGCTTGGCGCGGATAAAGTCCATGACATCCGGGTGACCGACGTCGAAGGTCGCCATCTGTGCACCGCGGCGACCACCGGCCGACGCCACGGTGAAGCACATCTTGTCGTAGATATCCATGAACGACAGCGGGCCGGAAGTATAGGCGCCGGCGCCGGACACGTACGCGCCCCTGGGCCGCAGGGTGGAAAATTCATAGCCGATGCCACAGCCCGCCTTGAGGGTCAGGCCAGCCTCGTGTACACGTTCCAGGATATTGTCCATGGAGTCACGAATGGTGCCCGAGACGGTACAATTGATGGTCGAAGTCGCCGGCTTGTGTTCCAGGGCACCGGCATTGGACGTGATACGGCCGGCAGGAATGGCCCCGTGACGCAGCGCCCAGAGAAACTGCTCGTACCAGTGCGTCTGCTTCTCCGGCGTGGCCTCGACCTCGGCCAAAGCGCGCGCCACGCGCTGGTAGGTGTCGTCGATGGTGGTATCGACCGGTACGCCATCCTTGCGCTTCAGGCGGTACTTCTTGTCCCAGATATCCATCGAAGCACCCTGCAGGGGGATGTCGGAAACTGCGGTCGGAACGGTCTTCAGCTGCACTGATTTCATTGCGACTCCTGACTCCTTGTAATGTTATTTCCGCGGTCACCGGTGCATCAGACGATGATATCCGACATATTGAGGTGTATTTCCTGGCAACCACAAGATATTGTGTGAACGGGTGTTAAGATTAGGCCCGGCTCAGCGGCCTGTCAAGCGTCCGGCATGAAAAAATATA
>CBEUNK010000136.1:0-6487 GCA_965544455.1 uncultured Thiogranum sp. | reverse complement strand
GAAAGTCGTTGTCAGCGACGTTTCGAAAGTGCGCAGGTTGCGGTTGTTGACGCCGATGAGCGGCGCTTGGGTAGCCAGGGCGCGCTGCATTTCCGTGGCGTCGTGCACCTCGACCAGGGCATCCATCTGCAGTGCGGTGGCCAGCTGCAACAGATCACCCAACCTGGCATCGTCAAGTGCAGCGACAATCAGCAGGATGCAGTCCGCACCCAGCGCCCGCGCCTCGTAGACCTGGTAGGGATCGATGACAAAATCCTTGCGCAGTACCGGCAAGCGGCAGGCCGCACGCGCCTGTTGCAGGTATTCATCAGCGCCCTGGAAATAATCCACGTCGGTCAGTACCGACAGGCAGGCGGCACCGCCACGTTCGTAACTGGCGGCAATCGCCGGCGGATCGAAGTCCACCCGCAAGACACCCTTGCTGGGCGAGGCTTTCTTGATTTCGGCGATCACCGCCGCCTGGCCGGCGGCCACTTTCGCCCGCAGGGCGGATAAAAAACCGCGCGTCGGCCCGGCCGCTTCGGCCTGTCGACGCAGCTCGTCCAGCGGTGTATCTGCGCTGCGCGCGGCGACTTCCTCGACCTTGCGCTGCAGGATTTTTTTCAGGATATCCGGCGTATCGGCCATCAGAAGCTGTTGCTCGTCTCGATCAGTTGCCGGAATTTTTCGCGTGCAGCGCCGCTGGCCAGCGCCTCGCGGGCGGCCTCGATGCCCGCTTCCAGGCTGTCGGCGACCCCCGATACGTAGATCGCCGCCCCGGCATTCAGCAGCACGATGTCACGCGCCGGGCCGGGTACGTCGTCGAAAACCTGCCGGATCATTGCCAGGCTGGCAGCGGCATCCGCAACCCCCAGATCCCCGACCGTGCCCGCCTGCATGCCGAACTGCTCCGGTGTAATGCGGTAACAGTTCACCTCGCCGTCCCTGAGTTCGGCAACCCGGGTCGGTGAACCGATACTGATTTCGTCCAGGCCGTCATCGGCGTGCACCACCATAACGTGCCGGCTACCCAGCTTGCCCAGCACCTGGGCCAGTGGATTCAGCCAGAACGCATTGAACACGCCCAGCACCTGGTTGGGCGCACCCGCCGGGTTGGTCAGTGGCCCCAGCAGGTTGAACAGGGTGCGTACGCCCATTTCCTTGCGCGGGCCGATGGCATGCTTCATGGCGCTGTGGTGTCTGGGGGCAAACAGGAAACCGACGCCGATCTGCTCGACACAGCGGGCGACCTGGTCGGCATCCAGGTCCAGGTTGACACCGGCCGCCTCCAGCACGTCGGCGCTGCCGCAACTGGATGACACCGAGCGGTTGCCGTGTTTGGCCACGCGGGCGCCGGCCGCGGCGGTGACGATGGCACTGGCGGTGGATATATTGAAGGTCGAGGCACCGTCACCGCCGGTACCACAGGTGTCCACCAGGTGTTCACCCTTGACCGGTACCGGTGTAGCCAGCTCGCGCATCACCCGTGCCGCGGCGGTGATCTCGTCGACTGTTTCCCCCTTCATGCGCAGACCAATCAGGAAACCGCCGATCTGGGCCGGGGTAGCTTCCCCCGTCATAATCAGGCGCATGACATCGTGCATGTCGGCTTCACTCAGGTCGCGGCGTTCGGTGACGCTGCGGATAGCGGATTGCATGTCCACGTTCAGACCTCCAGAAAATTTTTCAGCATGGCGTGCCCCTGTTGCGTCAGGATGGACTCGGGGTGGAACTGCACACCCTCGACTGCCAGCTGCTTGTGACGCACGCCCATGATTTCGTCGATCTCGCCTTCACCGTCCGCTGTCCAGGCGGTGATCTCCAGGCAGTCCGGCAGGCTGTCTTTTTCGATCACCAGGGAGTGGTAGCGGGTCGCCTCCAGCGGATTGGGCAAGCCCTTGAATACGCCGACATCCCGGTGCTGGATCATGGAAGTCTTGCCGTGCATGATCTCGCCCGCGTGCACGATGCGGCCGCCAAAGGCCTGGCCGATGCTCTGGTGCCCGAGACAGACACCCAGAATAGGCAGGCGGCCGGCAAAATGCTTAATGGCCTCGACCGACACCCCCGCCTCGTTGGGCGTACAGGGACCGGGGGAAATCACCAGTCGTTCCGGCGCCAGTTGTTCGATGTCCGCCAGGGTGATCTGATCGTTGCGATATACGCGAACGTCCGCCCCCAGCTCACCGAAGTACTGCACCAGGTTGTAGGTGAAGGAATCATAGTTATCGATCATTAGCAACATGGCGCGATCCTCACCGGTGACTCCCGTCGAGACCGGCCACCGCCTGGGATACGGCCCGGAATATGGCGCGTCCCTTGTTCATGGTCTCGGCCCACTCGTTGTCCGGTACGGAATCGGCGACAATACCGGCACCGGCCTGGATATGCAGCGTGCCGTCCTTGATCACGGCGGTGCGGATAGCGATAGCCGTATCCATGTTACCGCTCCATGACAGGTAACCCACCGCACCCGCGTAAACGCCGCGCTTGACCGGCTCCAGTTCATCGATAATTTCCATGGCGCGGATCTTGGGCGCACCGCTGACCGTGCCCGCCGGAAAGGTAGCACGCAACACGTCGATCGCCGACATACCGTCCCTGATCCTGCCGGTGACATTGGAGACGATATGCATGACGTGGGAATAGCGTTCAATGACCATTTTCTCGGTCAGCTCGACACTGCCGATACGACTGACACGGCCGGCGTCATTACGACCCAGGTCGATCAGCATCAGGTGTTCGGCCAGCTCCTTCGGATCCGACAACAGGTCTTTTTCCAGCGCCTGGTCCTCTGCATCATCCTTGCCGCGTGGCCGGGTGCCGGCTATCGGCCGCACCGTGATCACACCGTCTTCCAGGCGTACCAGGATTTCCGGCGATGAGCCGACAATATGGAAGTCAGCCAGGTCCAGGTAGAACATGTACGGTGAAGGGTTGAGACTGCGCAGGGCGCGATACAGATCCAGCGGCGGCGCCGGGTAGGGAATCGACAGGCGCTGGGACAACACCACCTGCATGGCGTCACCTTCAACAATATAATCCTTTACCCGCTGTACCGCGGCCTTGAACCCCTCCTCGGTAAAGCCGGACACGAAATCCGCTTCGCCGACCTTACGCGCCTCCGGCAACGCCCCGGGTATCTCGACGGGCCGGCGCAGCTGGTCCATCAAGGTGCCAAGTCGTGCCTGCGCCTGCTCCCAGGCATCGGACTGCGCGGTCTCGACGTGCACCACCAGCAGCAGTTTCCCACTCAGATTATCGAACACCACCACTTCATCGGACACCATCAACAGGATATCCGGTGTCTGCAGCGGATCCGGCTTGTCGATGCCCTGCAGCTTGCTTTCGATGTAGCGGACAGCGTCGTAACCGAAATAACCGACCAGCCCGCCACCAAAGCGTGGCATGTCCGCGAACTCGGGAACGCGAAACTGCTGCTGAAAATCCTCGATCCAGGCCAGCGGATCCGGACTGTTCAGCGTTTCGCGGCACTTGCCGTCGACCCAGCATTCGATGCGTTCGCCATAGATGCGCACCACCTGCCGGCAGGGCAGGCCGATGATGGAGTAGCGCCCCCACTTCTCGCCGCCGTGCACCGATTCAAACAGGTAGGAGTACGGGCCGTTGGCCAGTTTTAGATAGGTGCTTAAAGGGGTATCGAGGTCGGCCAGCACTTCGCGCGTGACCGGGATGCGGTTATAGCCCTGGCTGACCAGTTGTTGGAATTTTTCGGGGGTCATGATCCTCACCGTGGAGACAGTTTAAAAACACAAGCACAAGCGCGATGGCGGTTCAGACCCACCATCGCCCGTCGTGGCTGTGCTGTTTTGTCTCAACGATAAATGTCATGCCGCTTGTTCAAGTTCTGATTTCAGTGCCGCGAGGTTTTCTATCACCAGGTCGGGGCTGGCCGACCGGATATCCTCGCCATGATTATAACCATAGGGCACGCAGGCGATACGGAAACCCGCCGCGCGCGCCGCCTTTACGTCGCTGATGGAATCACCCACCATCAGCGCCCGTGAAGGCTCTACCTTAAAGAATTCCGCGGCATGCAGCAACGGCGCGGGGTGCGGCTTTTTCTGTTCCAGGGTATCGCCGCTGACGACAATCGCGAAATAGTCGAAGATGCCCAGGTCCTTCAGCAACGGCTCGGTGAACTGCGCTGCCTTGTTGGTGACACAACCCAGGGAATAACCGGCACCCTTCAGGTAGTCCAGTCCTTCGAGCACCCCCGGGTAGAGCTGCGAGCGTTTGGACGTGTTCTCGGCATAGAGGTCGAGAAAGACCGGGTAGGCTTTTTCAAACTCGGCGTCGTCGGGCTCACCATCGAGCTGGCCGATCAGGGCACGGCGCACCAGCCGCTCGACGCCGTTACCCACCCAGTCGCGTACCCGGGTTTCGCCCCGGGGTTCGCGCCCCAGCCGGCGCATCATTTCATCCACACAGAAGGCCAGGTCGGGCACGCTGTCGACCAGGGTGCCGTCGACATCGATAAGGATCATTTCGGGTTTTCTGTTCAGCATAATCTTGACCCGTAGGAGCGGCGTCCTAGCTGACCTTCGCCAGCTCGTCGCGCATGGCCTGGACAACACTGTTGTAGTCGTTGGGATCGCTGTCTTTGGCGGCACCGAAAATAGCCGAACCCGCGACGAAGGTATCCGCACCCGCCGCGGCGATCTCGCGGATATTGTCGACTTTCACCCCGCCGTCGATTTCCAGGCGGATATCACGGCCGGAAGCATCGATGATCTTGCGCGCTTCGCGCAGTTTATCGAGCGCCGACGGGATGAAACTCTGACCACCGAAACCGGGGTTGACCGACATCAGCAGCACCATGTCCACCTTGTCGAGTACATAGGTCAGGTAGTCCAGCGGCGTGGCGGGGTTGAACACCAGGCCGGCCTTGCAGCCCTCGCTTTTAATCAGCTGCAGGCTGCGATCGACGTGTTCGCTGCCTTCCGGGTGAAAGGTGATGTAGCTGGCGCCGGCCTTGGCGAAATCGGGGATAATGCGGTCCACCGGCTTGACCATCAGGTGGACATCGATTTCCGCCGTCACGCCGTGTTTGCGCAGGGCATCGCACACCAGCGGCCCGATGGTCAGGTTCGGCACGTAGTGGTTATCCATGACGTCGAAATGCACGATATCGGCGCCGGACTTGAGGACGTTATCGACTTCTTCCCCCAGGCGGGCGAAATTGGCGGACAGAATCGACGGTGCAATTTTGTAATCTGGCATAATCCAAACCTCTTGAGGTGAAACGGGCTGGCAAAAAATCAAGACCGCGCACTTTACCCGAAGCGCCGGCGGATTTCAGCCCGTGGGAGGCACACTGCACCAACAAAAACCTTGTCGAAGCAGGGGTGTAACCCGTCCCCGGTGCCGCGGCACTATGCGGCTTCGGTGAACACGAACTACCGGCACGCCCCGGCTGCAACCCGTAGCTGACCAGACAGGATGGAAGACGTGATACGCAATCTACTGTTATTTATATTAATTTTAATGGGCTACCAGGCGGCCTGCCTGGCCTCCGACCTGGCCAAGGAAAAACGCTGGCGCGAGCAGATCAGCGACAGTTTATTGAGCGGCGAAACCTGTGAACTGAAGGCCGGCGATACCGCCTTTACCGGCATCTACACGGAAGCCAACCAGGGTTCGACCGGGCGCCTGGTGATCCTGGTGCACGGCATCGGCGTCCACCCGGACTGGCCCGATGTCATTCACCCGCTGCGCACCGGCCTGCCGGACTACGGCTGGTCGACACTGTCCATCCAGATGCCGGTACTGGCGAATGACGCCCCCCTGAAGGATTACCTGCCCCTGTTCGACGAGGCCGGCCCGCGCCTGCAGGCAGCCATCGACTACGCCCGCCAGCAGGGCAACAAAACGGTGGTGATCGTTGCCCACAGCCTGGGCGCTTCCATGGCGGCCCGCTATGTCGCGGACAACCCCGGCGGCGTCAACGGCCTGGTGATCATCGGCATGAGTGTCATCGAACTGGACGACAAGATGAACGGCGCACTGGCACTGGAAAAAATCACCCTGCCGGTACTGGACCTGTCGGGCAGCCGTGACCTCGATAGCGTGTTGTCTTCAGGCCAGGCCCGCGCGCGTGCCGCGCTGAAAGCCGGTAACAAAGATTACCGCCAGATGCAGATCGAGGGCGCCGACCATTCCTTTGTCGGCGTTGAGGATGAACTGGTGCGCCGCACCTACGGCTGGCTGAAAAGCCGCTATGAAAAACCGGGGAAAAAATAACCATGACCATGCACAGTATTGCGATCGCCCTGCACGTCCTGTCCGCCGCCCTCTGGGTCGGCGGCATGTTTTTCGCCCACCAGGTGCTGCGGCCGGTCGCCGTCGCCCAGCTGGAACCCCCACCGCGCCTGCGACTGTGGGCAGCCGTGTTCAGCCGCTTTTTCCCCTGGGTGTGGCTGTTCGTCCTGTTACTGCCGCTGACCGGTTACTGGCTGGTGTTCCAGCTGTTCGGCGGCATGGGTTC
>CBEUNK010000135.1:0-6507 GCA_965544455.1 uncultured Thiogranum sp. | reverse complement strand
GCGCAGGTTTTCGAGCAGGTCTTTCCCGGGCGAACTCACGGTGTCGCTTTTCGTGGCCACGGCCCGCGCCGGCCGGATTTCCGCTGCCTGCTGCAGGTTACCGGTCTGGCGCTCGGGCTGACAGTGGCGTACCCGCCGGCCGCTCTGTCAGACTGTGGTGTCGCTGCGCCCGATACGCCGTCCAACGCGGCACAGCCGGCAGAAGCCCTGAAACGGGCACCGCTCCACCACTTCGACATCGTCGCCCGTTATCCGCATGACCGCAGCGCTTTCACCCAGGGGCTGGTGTTCCATGGAAACGACCTGTTCGAAAGCACCGGCATACACGGGCATTCCGGCATTCGCCGGCTTGACCTGCAGACCGGCAAGGTATTGAACGAACAGCGCCTGGCGAAAGCGTATTTCGGCGAAGGCCTGGCCGTTGTCAACGATCAGCTGGTACAACTGACCTGGCGGGCCGGTGCGGCATTTATCTACAATCCGGCCGATCTGCACCGGACCGGCGACTTTTCGTTTGCAGGCGAGGGGTGGGGAAGCACGACGCTGGGCGATTCGCTGGTGATCAGTGATGGTTCTTCATGGCTCAGATTTTTTGATACCGGCGATTACCACCAGACGGGGGCCGTTCAGGTAACAGACCAGGGCCGTCCGGTGGCCGGGCTCAACGAACTCGAAATAGTGAATAAACTGATCTACGCCAACGTCTATCCCGGTGACTGCATTGCCATGATCGACCCGCTGTCCGGCCGGGTGGCCGGCTGGCTGGATATCGGCAGCCTGATGCCGCTGTCCGAGCGGCCGGACGGCTCGGCCGTCGCCAATGGTATTGCCTATAAGCGGGAAACCGGCGAATTATTTGTGACCGGCAAGTTTTGGCCGTATATTTACCAGTTAAAGTTACTTGATAAAACAGTCCTTCCCGAAAAACAGGCAGCCTCCCCGGTAAATCCCGGCTGGCGGCCATAAAGATGACAAACGGGAGATAATAACAATGTCGAAATCTCTTTTGCTGACCGCCGCGGTGGCGGGACTCCTCGGTTACCTGTTGGGGCAGGTACCGGGCTGGGACTGGCGAGGGAACGGGGCCGGGGATGCTGCAACACTGGAGACGGTCGCAGCCGTCCCGGCCGCGTCACATTACGTGTGTCCCATGCACGCCGAAATCACCGGCGACTCACCCGGCAGTTGCCCGATCTGCGGCATGGACCTGGTCGAGCAGCCGGCCGAGGACATGCCGCCGGCCGATGCGGGGCTCCCGGTCGTCAGTATTACACCCTCGGTGGTGCACAACCTGGGCGTGCGGACCGCCGAGGTTGTCTACGGTGACCTGCAGCGCAGCATCGAAACCATCGGCAAGATCACGCGCATCGACCCCATGGCACGGCGTACCATCACACCACCGATCCGGGGTGAACTTGTCTATATCGCCGACAAGCAGCAGGGTGACCTGGTGGATGCGGGTGAGCTGCTGTTCACCGTGCGGTCCGACGAACTGTTCGAGCACGAGAAGGCGTTCCAGGATGCCTTCGGCTCCGGTGACCGCGCCACGGCCAGTGCCATGATTCCGCAACTGAGCGACATGGGGCTGAGCAGCGAGCAGATCGCGCGCCTGCAGACCGGTGAAACGCCGGAACTGCCAGTCGAGGTGCATGCCTTCGAGGACGGCTTTGTCTACACGCGCCGGGGAAACGTCGGCGAGAAGGTGCATACCGGTTTTACCGTGTTCAACGTTGGCGGCAATTACCGGGTGATCGAGGTGACGGCGGAAATTTTCGAGCGGCAATGGGGCTGGGTTGAGGAAGGCCAGACGGCGCGCATGACAGTGCGCGGCCTGCCGGGCACCGTCTTCGAGGGCAAGGTGGTGCGGGTCGAACCGCCGGTCGGTTACACCACCCGCTCGCTGGAAGTGGCGTTGAAGTTCAGGACCGACAATCCCGGGTTGTCACAGAGCATGTTTGCCCATGTCAGTATCGATGGCCAGGCGCGCCACAACGTGTTGACCGTGCCCACCGACAGTGTGATCCGCACGGGAGAGGGCGACCGCGTCGTGGTGCTACAGGGTGAAAACCGGTTCCAGCCGGTGCCGGTGGTGGCCGGTGAAGAGGCCGACGGGCGTATCGAAATTCGCGAGGGGCTGGAGGCCGGCGACCGGGTGGTGGCCTCCGGCCAGTTCCTGATCGATTCGGAAAGCAACCTGATGGCCGGCTTCCGGCGCCTGTCGACGCCGGGCGCGGTGCCTGCGGACAGTGCAGCAGGACACCGTCACGTGCCCCCCGATGCGCATCAGCCGGCCTCCGGAGAACAGCACATGCACCTGGGTCACGAGCATGCCCCCGTGAACCAGGCGTCGGATGGTGACGGCTATCAAGCGGTAACCTACACGCCGGCACAGCGCCCCTAGGCAAGCCTGCCCATGATCGCTGCACTGATACGCTGGTCCGTGCGCAACCGCCTGCTCGTGCTGCTGGCGGCGGCTCTGCTGAGTGCCTGGGGTGTGTATGCCGTACGCACCATCCCGCTGGATGCTATTCCGGACCTGTCCGATGTGCAGGTCATTATCCGTACCAGCTATCCCGGCCAGGCGCCACAGGTCGTGGAGGACCAGGTAACCTACCCCCTGTCGACTGCCATGCTGTCGGTACCCGGCGCCGTGGCGGTACGCGGTTATTCGTTTTTCGGGGACTCCTACGTCTATGTGATTTTTTCCGATGACACCGACCTCTACTGGGCGCGTTCGCGCGTCCTGGAATACCTGAGCCAGGTGTCCGACCAGCTGCCGCGCGGTGCCCGGGCGCGGCTGGGGCCGGATGCCACCGGTGTCGGCTGGATCTACCAGTACGCGCTGCTGGATCGCAGCGGCAAGCACGACCTGGCGGAACTGCGCTCGCTGCAGGACTGGTTTCTGAAATACGAGTTGCAGACAGTGCCCGGTGTGTCCGAGGTCGCCGCGGTCGGGGGTATGGTCAAGCAGTACCAGGTGGTTATCGACCCCGACCGCTTGCGCGGCTACTACCTGACGCTGGAAAACGTCAAGCGCGCGATGGAGGAATCCAACGCCGAGATCGGCGGCTCGGCGCTGGAGATCGCCGAGGCCGAGTACATGGTGCGCTTCAAGGGCTACGTGCAGGATACCGAGGACATCGGCATCACCAGCGTGCCCACCGTGCGCCGGCGCCTGTCGATTTCCTCGGTGCTGCTCGACGATATCGCCCGCAGCATCCGTATCGGGCCGGCGATGCGCCGCGGCGTGGCCGACCTGGACGGTCAGGGCGAAGTGGTGGGTGGCATCATCGTGATGCGTGCCGGCGAGAATGCCCTGACGACTATCGAGGGTATCAAGGCGAAACTCGAACAGCTGCGCCGCAGCCTGCCCGACGGTGTGGAACTGGTGGAGACCTATGACCGTTCGGCGCTGATCGGGCGTGCCGTGGATAATCTGAACCAGCGGCTGGTGGAGGAATTCCTGGTCGTGGTGCTGGTGTGTGCGCTGTTCCTGTTGCACCTGCGTTCATCACTGGTGATCCTGATCAGCCTGCCGGTGGGTATCCTGGCGGCGTTTGTCATCATGCGCCTGCAGGGCATCAATGCCAATATCATGTCCCTGGGCGGTATCGCCATCGCCATCGGTGCCATGGTGGATGCCACCATCGTCATGATCGAGAACGTGCACAAGCACCTGGAGCGCGCCGGAGAGCGGGGTGTCGGCCGGTTGCAGGCCATTCAGAACGCCACCGTCGAGGTCGGTTCACCGCTGTTCTTTTCACTGTTGATTATTACCCTGAGTTTTCTGCCGGTGTTCACCCTGGAAGCCCAGGAGGCGCGCCTGTTTGCACCGCTGGCCTATACCAAGACCTACGCCATGGCCGCCGCGGCCGGCCTGTCGATCACCCTGGTACCCGCGCTGGTGGCCTACCTGATTCGCGGCCGGGTGCGGCCGGAAGAGGACAACCCGGTCAACCGCGGCCTGATCAATGCCTACCGGCCGTTGATCGGCCGGGCACTCGACCGACCCTGGCTGACCATGGGCCTGGCGGTGCTGCTGACCGTCACCATGCTGTGGCCGTTGACCCGGCTGGGTACCGAGTTCATGCCGGAAATGGACGAGGGTGATTTTCTCTACATGCCGACGACCCTGCCGGGCATTTCGGTCGGCAAGGCACGTGAACTGCTACAGCAGACCGACCGCCTGATCCGCACCGTGCCCGAGGTCGACTCGGTGTTCGGCAAGGTGGGACGGGCGGAAACGGCGACCGATCCCGCACCGCTGACCATGATCGAAACCGTTATCCGCCTGAAACCCCGCGACCAGTGGCGTGCCGGCATGACCATGGAAAAAATCCGTGATGAACTCGATGCCCGTGTCCAGGTGCCCAGCCTGCACAACGCCTGGCTGATGCCGATCCGCACCCGTATCGACATGCAGTCGACGGGTATCAACACACCGGTCGGTATCAAGATCGCCGGTCCCGACCTGGCGGGC
The DNA here is from genome assembly GCA_965544455.1 of uncultured Thiogranum sp. GTDB lineage: Bacteria > Pseudomonadota > Gammaproteobacteria > DSM-19610 > DSM-19610 > Thiogranum. Next base: position 2,027 of record CBEUNK010000135.1, on the reverse strand, counting down.
ATCCAGGCGCTGGGCGAGCAGGTCGAGGCTGTGCTGCGCACGGTACCGGGCACGCGCACGGTATTGTCGGATCGCGCGGCCGGTGCGCGCTACATCGACATCGATATCGATCGTCACGCCGCCGGTCATTACGGCCTGAGTATCATGGAGATCGAGGAGGCGGCCAACATCGCCGTCGCCGGCCAGGACATTACCTGGACGGTCGAGGGGCGCGAACGCTACCCGGTCAACCTGCGTTACCCGCAGGAGTGGCGTGATTCCATCACCAAGCTGAAAGCGTTGCCGCTGGTCGTCACCGAGGACACCCAGGTGCAGCTGCAGGACCTGGCCGAGGTGCGCGTGGCCGATGGCCCGCCCCTGATCAAGAGCGAGAACGGCCGCATCAATGGCTGGGTGTACGTGACCACCGATGGCCGTGATATCGGTTCCTATGTCGCCGCCGCCCGTCAGGCCCTGCAGCAACAGCTGAAACTGCCGACCGGCTACACATTGCACTGGGTTGGCCAGTACCAGTACCTGCAGCGCGCGGCCGAGCGCCTGGCCTATATCGTGCCATTGACCCTGTTCATTATTCTCATCCTGCTGTACCTCAGTTTCCGTACCCTGAGCGAGGCGCTGATGGTGATGCTGGCGGTGCCGCTGGCACTGGTCGGCGGTGTGTGGCTGTTGTGGGCGCTGGAGTATCACCTGTCGGTGGCGGTGGCCGTGGGTTTTATCGCACTGGCCGGCGTGGCGGCGGAGTTCGGTGTCGTGATGCTGGTCTATCTGCGCGAGGCGATTAACCGTCACCGGCCGGGCGATGCCGCGGAATTGCGCCGCGCGGTGATCGATGGCGCGGTGTTGCGCGTCCGCCCCAAGGCCATGACGGCAGCGGTTATTATCGCCGGCCTGATGCCGATCATGCTGGGCGGTGGTACGGGTTCGGAAGTGATGCGGCGTATCGCCGCGCCCATGGTCGGCGGCATGGTGACTGCACCGCTGGTGTCCATGTTGTTGCTGCCGGTTATGTACTATTTGTGGTACCGGAAAAAATTGCGGACAAAACTCGGGGATTCGGAGGAAAAAAGATGATGCAGGCCTACCGCTTGATAGCACCCATCCTGTTGCTGTGCCTGTGGGTACAGCCACTCCAGGCAGAGACTTCAACCGACAGGTTCCACGAGGGTTCGCAATATCAGCGTATCGACCCACCAGCCCCCCTGGGAGATCATAAAGGCAAGGTTGAAGTCGTGGAGATGTTTTTCTACGCCTGCCCGCACTGTTATGAACTGGATCCGAAAATCCGGAAATGGCTCAAGGACAAGCCCTATGTCGATTTTCACCGTATGCCGGCGATCGTGGGCCCCACCTGGGCAGACCAGGCGCGCGCCTTTTACATGGCCGAGACACTGGGTAGACTGGATGAGATGCACGAGGCGTTATTCAAGGCCATCCATGATGATGGCAAGCAGATCTATAATGAATATGCGGTGATCGAGTTCTTCGTCAGCCAGGGTATCGACCGGCAGAAGGCGCTCGATCTTTACCGCTCCCCCGAGATCGCTGCCAGTGTGAACGAGGCGCGGGTGAAAACAGTCAGGTACGGCCTGCGTGGCGTGCCGGCGGTGATCGTCAACGGTAAATTCAAGACCGCCCCGTACTTCGTGCATAACCAGGAAGAAATGCTCGAGGTGCTCGGCAGCCTCGTGGAACGGGAACGGGCGCAACTTCAGGGTAGTGCACCGGACAAGAAGTAATAAGTGAAACGGGAGGATGGATAATGTCGAAGAATAACCAGACCGGGTTGAACGGTTTCCGGCTGCTTGTGGGGGTGCTTGCCCTGTGCCTGTCGCCATCGATCATGGCGGAATACGTACCTTTTCCCGGCAAACTGGCGGTGAAGCTGCTCGATGTCGAGGCGCCCAACGTCATCTTTGTCAATTTCGAAACCTGGCCCGGTTTCCCCCGCAGTGTGCATGTGGTCCTGCCGGGCATCGCGGTACCCGAGGATACGCCACAGGCGGACGACTGCGAGCGTGACAAGGCGG
>CBEUNK010000134.1:0-6716 GCA_965544455.1 uncultured Thiogranum sp. | reverse complement strand
CGGCACCGATGGCGTCGCGATTGGGCGCCTTGCCGACCAGTTTCAGTCGCAACCAGTGGTGGCCCAGTTGCTGGTCGTTACGCAACAGGACTGCCGACCGGCCGTTCTGGCTGATCAGGATATCGAGATCACCGTCGCCGTCGATGTCCGCGCTGGTCAGTGCGCGCCCGACCAGCGGCCGGGACAGGTCGCCCGGCTCAGCCACCGGCAACAGCGGCACGCTGCAGTCATCACCACAGTTCCAGAACAACTGCGCCGGCTGTGCATAGTGCTGACTGGCCTGCACCTTGTTGATTTCGTGCTCGAGGTGGCCGTTCGCCTGCAGCAGGTCCAGGCGCCCGTCGAGGTCGTAATCGAGAAACAGCACGCCGAACGTCAGGCTCAGCCGCGACGCACTGCCCAGCCCGGCGAGTACGGCTTCGTCGGCAAAGGGGGGCTTGCCGTCCGCCGTCACGAACAGCGAACTCATTTCATTGGCGAAGTTACCGATGACGATACCGGGATCGGCGTCATTACGGTAATGGGCCGCGTCGATACCCATGCCGCCGGTGGCCTTGCCGCGGGTATCGTACGCCACGCCTTCGAAGGCACCGACTTCTTCAAATGTACCGTTGCCGCGATTGTGGAACAGAAAATTGCGCGCCGTATCATTGGCGATCGCCAGGTCCAGCCAGCCGTCGCCGTCATAGTCAAGCGGCACCACACCGAGGCCCTTGCCAACCGGCAAACCCGAAACTGCGTCATGTACCTGGATGCCCGCTGCACGCGACACGTCGGTGAAGCGTCCCTCCCCCTCGTTGCGGTAGAGGTAACTGTCGGTCCCGGTAAAATGGGTCGGTGCCCCGTAGGCCCGCCCCAGACCGGCCAGGCGGAAATCGATCTCCAGGTCGGCCTTGCGCGTCCAGTTGACGTAATTGAGCGCGAACAGGTCGAGGTCGCCGTCGCGATCGTAATCGAAAAACACCGCACCGGTGCTCCAGCGATCATCCTGACCGCCGACGCCGGCACTATCGGTCACGTCCTCGAAATGCCCCTGCCGGTTGTGGAACAGACGATTCTTTTTCAGCGAGGTCAGAAACAGGTCCGTCCAGCCATCACCGTCATAGTCACCAACGGCAACGCCCATACCGTAGGCTTCCACGGCCAGCCCGGCCGCCTCGCTGACATCCTCGAAATGGCCGTTGCCGTCGTTGCGGTACAGGGCCTGGGTTGGTACACCGTCGCCCGGGTGATCCGGCCAGTAACGGAAGTTCACCAGGAACAGGTCCTGGTCGCCGTCGTTATCGTAATCCAGGAAAGCCGCCCCGCTGCCCATGGTTTCAGGCATCAGTCTTTCGCCGTAGGCACCGTTGACGTGGGTAAACCGGATACCGGCGTCCCGGGTTATATCGGTGAAGTGCACTGCGGGCGCCTGGACAGCCGGTTGCACCGGCGCCTGCGGCACCGGCGGGCTGGTCGCCCCGCCGACCGGTGGTGCCTGCCCGGATGGACGGGTCAGCAACCAGGCCAGAGCGGCACCGAGCAGCAGCAGGGCGATAACGAGTAGTGAACGCAGAAAGGCCCGGCGGATAACCGCCTCGTCCTCGCTACGTGGCCCCTTCGTGTTGTTCTCATGCATGCGGTCAATAGTCCTTTTAGCAGCTGTTGTTCATTATTCAATCCACCGCCAGCTTCATGGTACCGGTCACGGCGCCCGTAACCCCGGTTGACGGCGCACCCGGTTGCAGCGCGTAGATGGCCACCGCCTCGGCAGCATGATTGGCAGCGGGATGGCTGCGGCGGGGGCGCGCCACGGCCTGTTCGATGGCCTGGTCATCGCGCCGGTAACGCGCATGCAGTTGCCGGTGTGCTGCTGCCTGCTGCGGGTCGCCCAGCTCGGCGTACACCAGCGCCAGGTTGTAATGCGCCGTGGCGTTTTCCGGGTCCAGTGCCAGCACCTGGTCAAAGCGTACACGCGCCTGTTGCAGCAGCGCCTGACGGGCGACCCGGCGGGAAGCACCCCGCTCCCGGCGCGCGCGTTCGAACAGGGTCCGGCCGAGTTCGTTGAGTAAATTGTAATCCCGGCTGAAATCGAAACCACGGTCCCGCGCGGACGGAAAGCGGGTCTCGGCGAGGGCTGTCAGGTGCGTAATGGCCTGGTCGAGCTGTCCCTGTTCCCGTTCCACCAGCGCCGAAAACCAGGCCACGGTCCAGGGCGGTGCCGCTGGGTCAAAGTTTCCGGCCCGACGGAGCGCGGCCGCGGCTTCGTCCACGCGCCCCTCCTTGTAATAAACCCGGGCCAGGTTCAGGGGGCCATCGGCCCGACCCAGGCGCTCCACCTGCTCGAAAGCCAGGGCGGCCGCCCGCAGCTCACCCTTGTTGGAACCGCTGTTCCCTTCCCGCAGGAGGGCAATGCCGTAGTCATTCCAGCGCTCCCAGGTGGCAATGGAAACCACTTGTGGAGGCAGGCTCCGCCCTTCGCTGACCGGCAGGGTTATCCGGTCGACGGCGAGCGTACTGACGGGCAGGTCGTTGCGTTCGAAATCCGCTTTTTTCACATGGCGCAGGAAACGGGTGTCGAACTTGCGGTATTGCAGTTTCACCTCGATCGTCACAGGATCAACGATGTCCGGCGGAATGGTCACGGCGTAGTGGACCACCGATGCCGCACCCGGTGGAATCTGGTGGTCATACAGCGCCACGAAAATGTCCTGGGCATTGCGCCGCTCGATCCGCTCACCATCACGGTCAAGCAGGTAGGCATTCAGGAAATAAGCCCAGGGGTCGACGTCACCTGTATCGTCCAGTCTGCCGGAACGGCCGATCACCCGCTCGCCGCTGCGCAGGGTCACGTCCAGCCAGAGTTCGTTGGAATCGGCGGTTCCCTGGGTCAGGGCATGCCCTACACCAAGCGTACGTACCACGGTTTCGATCAAATAGCTGCGGCCGGGCTGCAACACCGGCTGCTGCGGCCTGAGTGGCGCATGCAGGCGGCCATCGACGGCAGCGTGTTCACGGATCCCGAAAATATCCACCCTCGCTGCCTTCGACAGCATGTCGCGGCGTGCTTCGTTCTCTGCGGCGGGCCGCCCCAGCATCAGCGGCACGGCGGTGTTAGCCGCGGCAAAGCGGTGGTGGTGCACCTTGCGCCCGCCCCGCCCGTCGAAATCCCGCGCGGCCGGATCGTCGGAGGTGGTCAGTGGCATGTGGCATTGCGCACAACGCTGCGTGGCCGTGGGCGGATAATAAAAACTGTCGACCCGGTGCCCGGAGACGCCACTGAGCAGAAAGCTGTCGTAGTGATTCTGCCCGCGCAACCAGCGGTAGTGATTCAGCGCATAAGGCAAGTGAACCTTGTGACAGGTGGAACAGAATTCGGCGCTTCGGTGCACCGGTTTCAACAGGGTTTTTTTGTGCAGTGCGGGTTTGGCCTTGATCAGCTGACGGTTGAGCAGCCGCAAAAAAGCGTTGTCACTGAATGCAAACGGGTAGCGCGGGGGATCCAGCAGGGTGTAATCGCCGTTCCCCCGCGGACTGTTGATCTGCGTGATGGCGTGACAGGCAAGGCAGGTGATGCCGGCACGGGAAGCCGGATCGATGTCAGGATCGTAATCAACATCGTCAAAACGGCCCGACATCAGCGGCACCGGGTCATGGCAGGCGGCACACAGGCGCGATGCCCGCACGTTACCGTCACGCTCAAGCAGCACCTGCCGGGCCTCTTCGACGCTGAACCGGTAGGCGGGGTTATTGAACGAACTCATGCGGTGTACCCCGCCTTCGGACTGGCGGAGGATATCGGCATGGCACTCTCCACAGTTTGCGTCGGTGGCGAGGTGCGTCGCCGGGATCGTTTTACCGGACGCGTTCTGCACCAGTGCCGGCAGAAACGGCCGGCTAAGCTGCGGTCCGGCAGGTTGCAGCCCCATGTGCATCCCCAGGGACGCCACCGCAAACAGGCCGGCAGCCAATGCCCACCAGCCCCCCCGCTTCCACCGTAGCCGGGGACCGGCGAGCCGATGCAGGACAAACAACCAGATCAGCAGCAGTGGCGACAGCAGATGCACCCAGTACGCCGGTTCCCGTATTCGCGGGTCGTCGATCTCGAAAAAGCCAAAACGTGTCAGCAGAATGCCCGAGACAAATAACACCATGACAGTGCCATAGAGCGCCAACCCCGCACGCACGGCATAGCGGTTTCCATGCCGCCAGGCACGGCGCAGGTGCAGGCCACCAAAAACCAGTGCCGGCACCAGCAGCAGCAATCCGAAGCCGAGGTGCGCCAGGAACATCAGCAGGTAGAAGTAGTTCTCGTAGCTTTCCCCGCGAAGCTCACCGGCCACGGTGATGACGAGCAGGTACAGGGAGTTGATCGCCAGCAGCCCGAAGACCGGCAATACGAAACCCAGCAGTCGCCGTAGCCCCGGGCTGACCACCGGAACGTATTTTTCGGAGCGTGGACTGGGGACTGATGCGGCTGCCATTGTTATCCGCGACCCTCCCGACACGATTACTGAAGTTCCTATAGTATCGCGCTTGCCAGCGAGTTTGGGCGCTATCCGCCGAGTTATTGACGCCGCGCAAATACCGCTGGATTAAACCGCTACGGGATGGGGGCCCAGGCATGCTGAAGGGCCGCGACCCACAGGGAGAACGTTAGCGGTAGATGACAAGGAATGTTATTTTCCCCGGGACACCTTTTATTCAGTGGAACGGCGGAAACCGGGTTTCGGCCCAGGGAAATGGGTTTATGGACACATGCTCGGCAATGTTTCTGCAGGCGCAACCCAAACCGGGAAATGCATCGTCAACCATACACTTGTACAGACCGCCGGCAGAATGGCCGCAGGCCGTTGAAAAGACACCATGCAGGAATTTAACAGATTGAAAACCATCCAGCGCGTTCCGGTCTGGAGTACCGGCCTGCGCCTGGCGCACTGGCTGATTGCCCTGTCGGTACTCGTGCTTATCGCGACAGGCTGGTTGATGAAGCTGGCACCGGCGATGGCCGGCGCCGCCGGCGAGAGCCACAACCTGGCGGGTTTCCTGTTGACGGCGGGACTGGCGCTGCGTCTCTTCCTGCTGTTTGCCGGCATCGGCGCGGCGCACTGGCGGGCCCTGGTACCGGCGCGTGGTGACCTCGGCAAGGCCGGCATGATGTTGCGTTTCTACCTGAGCCTCGGCAGAACGCCCCTGCCACGCTGGTATGCACACAACCCCTTGTGGGCACCGCTTTATGCACTGCTGCTGCTGATCCTGGTACTGGAAACCGCGACGGGGCTGCTAATGGATACCTGGCCGGTGCTGGCCGGCTTCTACCTGCCTTCGGTCCATGCGTTCTGGACACCGGTCATCCTGGCTTTCTCCGGCATGCACATCCTCACGGTGATAGCACAGGATGCGAAGGGAACCGCATCCGACGTGTCCGCCATGATCAACGGCCACCGGATTTTTGTTGTCGAACCACTCGACAATCCCCCCCGCCAGGACATACAGTCCATCCCACTCGATCAGATCCGCAAACGCTAACCCCATACCGATAAGCGGAGCCTACATCACCCTGGCAAGATAAGAACCCAACCTCATATCGTAGGTGAGGATATGTTCGGTTAACCAGCGCTCCAGAAACTCAAGATCTTCATTCGCGACAAGTTTGCCCGCCTGCAGGATCTTCTGTTGCAGCTCCTTGGCGCTGTTGATCAATTCCTGGTGCTCCGCCTTGTGCTCCGCATATCCCTCATAAGCATACTTCAGCATCAATCGCTCTTCATGACTGAAATGCCAGACAGTACAATTTATCAGCTCTTCCAACAGCGCTGCCAGATAATCCGGGGCATCCCCTTCTGTTACGGAATGATTGAGAAGATTAAAAAGATCCACCAGCCTGCGGTGATCTTCATCGATCTCATTGTTCCCGACACTCAGCACGTCGTCCCAAACCAGTTCTTTCACCAGATATTCTCCTGTTGTGGTGGTATCAGGCCGGACTGCTCAGGTCTATCCGTGGCCACGGTGGGATCTCCATGTGTTTTCGCCAGCAGCAGATAGACCGCCGGCACCACGAACAGGGTGAACAGTGTGCCGATACCCAGCCCGGTGGCAATCGTCAGGCCAATGTGAAAGCGGCTGACCGCGCCCGGGCCACTGGCAAGCAGCAGCGGGAACATGGCGACGATCATCGACACAGTAGTCATGAGGATCGGCCGCAGGCGGATGGCGGCGGCACGCTCCACGGCCTGCCGTTTTCCCAGACCCTCGGTGATCTGCAACTGGTTGGCGAACTCGACAATCAGGATGCCGTTCTTGGCGATCAGGCCGATGAGGGTGATCAGGCCCACCTTGGTGTAGATATTCAGCGTGGCAAAGCCGAGACTGATAAACGCCAGCGCACCGGCGATCGACATGGGTACCGACACCAGGATGATCAGCGGGTCACGCCAGCTCTCGAACTGGGCGGCCAGTACCAGGTAGATCACCAGAATGGACAGGAAGAAAGTCACGATCAGGGCGCTGCCCTGCTGGGTGAACTGGCGTGACTGGCCGGAATAATCCCAGCTGAAACCGCGCGGGAAGAGTTCACGCGCGGTGTCTTCCAGGTAGGTCAGCGCATCGCCCAGCGGCACGCGCGCTGCCATGACACCCATCAGGGTCAGCGAGTTGAGCTGCTGAAACTGGGTGCGCTGGCTGGGTTCGACCGTTTCCTGCAACTGGATAAAGGCATTCAGCGGCACCAGTGG
>CBEUNK010000133.1:0-6827 GCA_965544455.1 uncultured Thiogranum sp. | reverse complement strand
GGCCCGTAACACGGCGTCATGGGCGATTTTACCGAGCGCCATGATGACAGCGGTTTCCGGCAATGCATCGAGTTCCGCCTTGAGAAAGGCGTTGCAGTTTTTTATTTCCCCGGTGAGCGGCTTGTTCTGCGGCGGCAAACACTTCACGGCATTGGATATGCGACAGCCGGTCAATTGCAGGTCATCATCGGCGGCTTCGGACACCGGAAGACTGCCGAAGCCGAATTCAAACAGGGTCTGATAGAGCAGAATGCCGGCGTAATCACCGGTGAACGGCCGGCCGGTGCGATTGGCGCCGTGCATGCCGGGGGCCAGACCGACGATGAGCAGTCGGGCGTCCGGGTCGCCGAAGGCGGGTACCGGCCGGGCATAATAGTCCGGGTAGTCGGCAGCCACCTGCTGCAGAAAGTCACCCAGTCGCTGGCAACCCCGGCAACCGGCATCGAACACGGGAGCCGCCTTACTCACGCACATTCACAACTTCGGTCATGCGCGATTGCAGGTCCAGCGCCACGATCTGGTGTTCATTGGTATTGGCAATAAACAGCTTGTTACGGTACAGGCTCAATCCGCCGGGCTCGTTGAGTTTGAAGTTGATCTTGAACGTAGTGACTTCGCTGGTCTGAACATCGATGCGCTTGATTTTGGAATTATAGGTATCAGCGATCCACAGCGCGTTGCGCTCGTTGTCGACCGAAATACCCAGGGGATGCTGCAGGCGGGCTTCCCGGCCCACGCCACTGCGGTCACCGAAGTCGAACAGGCCTTTTCCGATAATCGTTTTGACCTGTTCGCGGTTGATCTCGATTTCACGCACGGCCGAGGTTTCGCTGTCCGCCACGAACAGGCGGCCATCGAGCGCGGTCAGTCCGGACGGTTGCGCGAAACAGGCGCTCTCCAGTGGTCCATCGACAATGTCTTCGCGGCCGCTGCCGGCGAAACGCTCGATGCCCAGGTGATTCAGGTTCATGCGCCACACCTGGTGTTGCCCGGCCATGGCGATATACAGGTTGCTTTCGTGATAACTGAGATCCCAGGGTGAATTGAGTTCGGCCTCCAGCGGCTCACGGAAACTGTCCGCAGCGTAGCGGCCCTGCTTGCCGGTACCGGCCAGGGTCATGACCTCGCCCGACTTGAGATGAATGCGGCGAATGGCGTGGTTGTCGGTATCGGCGACGTAGAGAAAATCGCCGACGATCACCATGCCCTGGGGGTTGTTGAACATGGCGGCCGTTTCGACACCGTCCAGCATGCCGGCCGTGCCACTGCCGAAAACCCGGCGGATCTTGCCGTCGTGATAGGTTTCCAGCACCCGGTTGCGGCCGCTGTCGGCGATATACAGGCTGTTCCGTGTGGCCAGGACCTTGCCGGGAAAACTCAACGCGCCTTTCGGCTCCGGTTTCGGTGCGACCGGCATGGGTGAATGAACCAGCACACCCTTCTCCTCGGCCGCCTCGATATGCTGACTGATCAGTTCGTCGATCTGCCGGCGGCGCCCCTCACCGCGCAGGACGCCGACGACATAACCTTCCGGGTCGATGAAAATGATCGACGGCCAGGCCTTGATGCCATAAGCCCGCCACAACTGGAACTTGGTGTCATTGGCGACCGGATGGCGGATATGGTGACGGTTGATGGCTTTCTGCAGTTGTGCCGGCTTGCGCTCGTTCTCGAACTTGGGAGAATGAACACCGATGACAGTGAGCGTGTCGGGGTACTTGTTTTCCAGATAACGCAGGTCGGGCAGTACGTGCATGCAGTTGATACAGCACGAGGTCCAGAAATCGAGTAACACGACCTTGCCACGCTGGCTGGCCAGGGTCAGCGGCTGTTCGGTATTGAACCAGTCCAGATTGTCGGGCAGTTCGGGTGCCCGAACCTTTGTCGCAGTGTTCATCGGTTCCCCCATCCTGAAGGATGCTCGGTGGCCTCCATGCAGGGATACTATCATTATTCAATAGTAAATCCCCGAACTGGTTCATATTTTCAGCAATCGCCCGACCTCAGGTATAGCGCGGTATGGTCACCAGGCCGTGGCGCAGGGCCAGGTGCATCAGCTCTACCTCCGTGCCGGCGTGCAACTTCTCCAGTAAACGGTTGCGGTAACTGTTGACCGTCTTCTGGGTCAGGCACAGCTCCCGGGCAATGGCCGACGTCGTTCTGCCCTCCGCGACCAGCAACAGGATCTGCAGTTCGCGATGGGTGAGCTGGTCGAACGGCGTCCCCGCCTGGCCGGGCATACGCCGTTCCGCCAGCTTCTGTGCCAGCGTATCACTGACATAGCGCTCGCCGGCCAGGACGGTTTCGATGGCGGTGTAAAGTTCCTCCACCGAACAGCCACTGCTGACCACGCCGGCCACACCGGATTGCAGAAGGCGCTCCTGGATGATCAGGTCTGACTCATCGGTCAGTACCAGTACACGGATATCCGTGAACTGACGGTGAATCTTGCGGGCACCGTCGAGCATGTCAACGGCAGAACCGGGCAGGTTGACCAGGATGAGCCTGGGTGCCCGGGTTCGTGCCTGGCGTATGGCTTCGTCAAAACCGCTGACACTGGCACACACCGTCAGGTAGCCGGAATCGGTTAACACCCGTTCGATACCGGCGCGCACGAGCTGCCGGGTATCGACCAGAAGCACATCAATTGGATTGTCAACCGCCTGGGCAAACGACCGGGGAACCGCCATAGCCACAACATTTCTACTAGTAACCTGTTGCGGGATAACGGCCTGACGCCGGGTAACTTGAACACCGGAGCCGGTCTTTTACTGGTTTTTCATAGGCCTAAACAAAAAACCCGGTTGCGGGACCGGACTCAGGTCCCGATGCTTGTACCGACAATGCCATGGCGGATAGCGAGCCGGGTCAATTCGACGTCATTTTCCACGCCCAGTTTGTCATACAGGCGGTAGCGGTAGGTGCTCACCGTTTTGGAACTCAGGCACAGGCGCTCTGAAATATCGTGCACATTCTGCCCCTGGGCGACCATCATCATCACCTGGACTTCACGCTGTGACAGGCGGTCAAACGGTGACTGTTCGTTGCCGGGCAACATTGACAACGCCATCTGCCGGGCGATGTCGGCACTGATATAACGTTCGCCGCGCGCCACCACCCGCACAGCGTCGGCGATCTCGTCGACCGCACAGTGTTTGGTGAGATAGCCGGAGGCACCGGCTTCCAGGAATTGTGTCTGCACCGGATCGTCGACCTGCAGTGTCACCACCACAATGGCCGTGGCAGCGTCACTGCGCGCGATACGCCGCGTCGCCTCCAGGCCGCCGATACCCGGTATCTGTGCGTCCATCAGCACGACGTCCGGTTTGAGCTCGCGTGCACGCAATACCGCCTCGTCGCCACTGGCCGCCTCGCCTGTCACGCACAGGCCCGGCATGTCGTCCAGCAGGCGACGCAAGCCGCAACGCACCAGCGCCTGATTATCGACGAGTAGAATTCTAATATCCGGTTGTTCCATAACCTTCGATCCTTGTGGTTTTGTAATGAAAAACAGTGGTTCTGAACCGTTCTTCCCGAACAGTCCCGTTCTGCAGGCGCCCCAGCAATTATCACTGATTCTGTGAGGTCATAACCGGCAAAATGGCGGAGAGGGTGGGATTCGAACCCACGGTGGGCGTAAACCCACGCCGGTTTTCAAGACCGGTACTTTCAACCGCTCAGTCACCTCTCCTCGCGGTAAGCGCGTAAGGATAAACGAATTTAGCCGTAAAGAGAAAGACTCCGGCATTAAATCTCCGGGAACTTTAATGGCTTGCGACTCGTCAAAAAATGGAACTTGGGTATAATCCGAACATCACCTGTTTAATGAGGACAACCAGACCATGAATCGATTGGCCGAGACGGTTACACGCACCCAGCCCTCAGTGCTGGCGACCAACAAGGTAATCCGCAACACCTATATGCTGCTGTCCCTGACGTTGCTGTTCAGCGCCCTGACAGCCGGGCTGTCGATGGCCTTGAACCTGCCGCATCCGGGCATGCTGCTGACTTTCGTCGGTTATTTTGGCCTCCTGTTCCTGACCAGCAAATTCCGCAACAGCGGTATGGGCCTGGTGTTTGTGTTTGCCCTGACGGGTTTCATGGGTCTGACACTCGGCCCAATTATCAGCATGTATCTCAGCCTGCCCAACGGGCATCAGCTGGTGATGACGGCGCTGGGCGCTACCGGCGTGATTTTCCTCAGCCTGTCGGGCTACGCCCTCAGCAGCCGCAAGGACTTCAGCTTCATGGGCGCCTTCCTGATGGTGGGTATCCTGGTCGCCTTCCTGGCCGGTATTGCATCCGTTTTCCTCAGCATGCCGGGATTATCACTGGCGGTCTCGGCCATGTTCGTGCTGCTGATGTCGGGCCTGATTCTGTTTGAAACCAGCCAGCTGGTGCATGGCGGCGAAAACAACTACATCATGGCCACCGTCAGCCTGTACGTCAGTATCTACAACCTGTTCCTGAGCCTGCTGCAGTTGCTCGGCGCTTTTAGTGGTGACGACTGAAGGTTTTTCCCTGCCAGCTAAAGGACAGTTGCTCGCTGACGCGGGGATGCGCAGTGCGACACCACGTCCCGTTCAGGCACTCAATGCCGCCCTGATTTCGGAAACCGGGAGCGGCGAAAAATAGTAGCGTCCCTGGGCCTCCCGGCAACCCATCTTTTGCAGGATTTTTGCCTGCATCTGCTGTTCGACACCGACGGCGGCAACGGTCATGTCCGCCGCCCTGGCCAGCGCCAGGGTCCCGGACACGATTGCCTGCGACACCGGGTCTTCCACCAGGCGGCTTACCAGTGCCTGGTCGAGCTTGATCAGGTTCACCGGCAAGCAGACCAGTTCGCTCAACGACGCGTCGCCCGTTCCGAAGCGATCCACCGCCAACCGCACACCGGCATTTTTCAGCTCCGGTAAAATGCGCTGCAGCGTGGATCGATCCTGGCTCAGCACAGGCTCGGGAAACTCCAGCTGTAATAACGAAGGCTCCAGACGGGCTTCGTAAAGTGCATCGAATACCGACAGCAGGAAGCCTCCATCCGAGAGTTGCCGTGCTGAAACGTTTATACACATGCGCAGTGGTTCCGACCTTTCGTTCGACAGGCCGCTCGCCACCTGGCAGGCCTGCTTCAGTAATTTTTCTCCAACCGGAACAATGAGTCCGCTTTCTTCCAGTAACGGTAAAAAGGTCCCGGGGGAAAGGCAGCCCCGCTCAGGGTGCCGCCAGCGCAACAGGCCCTCGAAGGCGCACAGGCGGTTTTCGCTAAAGTCGATAGCAGGCTGATAGCTGATTTCAAATTCATCGTTTCTGTAAGCCCGGTAGAGGTCCTTGCTCAATTCAAATCGTTCCATGGCGGCCTGTCCTGTGACCATTGGTGAAATGCTGTAATCCCCTGAGCCGGCCGCGACGGCCTCCGCCAGGGACGCCTCGGTATCCAGCCAGACCTGGCTGACAGGGATTCCATCGACCGGAAACAGGCTCGCCCCGAGATAGGCGTCGAACCAGCCGACCTTGCCAGCCGTTCCGGCAGGCCCCTTTAACGTCGCATTGAGCTTTTCAATGATCATCGGTACCGCCGAAGATTCACTGATGTCATCCAGGAGGATGGCGAACCGTGCGCCTCCCAGGTCACACAGGCTGTCGCTTGACCGAAGACAACTGCTAACCCGGCACAGCAGCAGCTCGTGCCATGACCCGGACCGGCTGTCATCCTGGCGCCCTTTTTCCGCCGCAAACTGCAGCATGACCAGCAAGGCATAGCGCCTGGTCCGCCTGGCGCGGCGCGCAGCCGTTTCCAGTCGATCAACAAACTGGTAATAACGACACAGGCGACTGCCGCGACCGGTATCGGTCACCGGCAGCGTTTCCTGCGCTTCCCGGGGGAAAATACCCTCAATGTCCGGCCAGAAATCTGCCTGCCTGATATCCATGGGCGTCGTCATTACCCTGTTCTTTTCATCGGGGCGTGATATTCGAAGACATAACCCTCGGCTTCTTTATCAGGCCGATCGGGCGGCGTATCGCCGCAGCCACCCCGCCTGCCGCAGTGGAGTTCCAATATGCCATTCGGGCTCCACTCCACTCGGCAGGACCGGTAATTACAGCCCCCCCTTCCACTTTCCGGGAATAAAAGACCCATTGCGCGCAGGGACCGGACAAGTTCCATTTGATCCCCGTCCATCAAGGCGCCCTCGAACAGGATCCAGTCATAGCGCTGCTGCATCCTGCCGGTGACGTCGATGCCCTGGTCATCCCTGGCGCAATGGGTAAGCCGGTAGCGATCACCCCGACGCAGCGGCAACTCCGCCGCTGACTGTCGCTGATCGCTGCAAACCAGAATTCGTTGTTGTTTCATCAATGCCGCTCAAGCCGCCTGGTGTATTACGTCGGCATCTGGTGGATAGACAACGTCGGCGAACGCCTGGTTGACCTCCACCCAGCAGGCCACCGTCAATACCCGTCCCACCTTTTGCGCCCGGCCGTCACCCAGGCGATAAATGGGCAGACCGGTACGTTTCAACAGTCTTTCCAGCGCGACACTGGTTACCGTGACGAAGCGTTCGACACCACGTGCCTGCGCAAAGTCGTAAAGCTTGCGTATCATTTCCAGGGTGACCGTATTGAGCGGTGCCTGTACCGCACCGGTCTCACTGCCGGCGTCGACGGCGAAGCGGCTGAGTTCCCAGATGTGTTTGTCACAGGGAACCGGCTCACCCCGCAGTAATTGAGGGAATGTATCCTTGAGCATGTAGGCATCCGTGGTCGGCATCAGTCGCCAGCAGCCTGCAATAGTCCCCTGCGGCTTGCGGGCCAGCATGTATACCGGG
>CBEUNK010000132.1:0-6884 GCA_965544455.1 uncultured Thiogranum sp. | reverse complement strand
GCTGCATGATGAGTCCCAGCCTTACACACATAAAGGAGGAACCCATGTCCCAGGGGGTTTTATCAGGCCAACGTGCGCTGGTTACCGGTGCAAATTCCGGTATCGGCGAAGGGGTGGCGGTTGCACTTGGCAAGGCCGGCGCAAACGTGGTCGTCAACTATATCAGCGGAGAGGACGCTGCCAACAAGGTTGTGGAAACCATCCAGTCGAACGGCAGCGATGCCATGGCCATCCGTGCTGATGTGAGCAAGGAAGACCAGGTCCAGGCCATGTTCAAACAGATGATCGATAGCTGGGGCAGCATTGATATCCTGGTGGCAAACGCCGGGGTGCAACGCGACGCGGATTTCACCGACATGACACTGGCGCAGTGGCAATTTGTCATCGACGTCAACCTGACCGGCCAGTTTCTGTGTTGTCGCGAGGCCGTGCGTGAATTCGTCCGTCGCGGCATCGATCCTGAGCTGTCCTGCTCGGCAGGCAAAATCATCTGCATGTCGTCTGTCCATGAAGTGATCCCTTGGGCGGGGCATGTCAACTACGCCACCTCCAAGGGTGGTGTCAACATGATGATGCAGAGTATCGCGCAGGAAATGGCGGCAAAGAAAATCCGCGTCAACAGCATTTCACCGGGCGCCATCGCCACCCCCATCAACACCAGCGCGTGGAATACACCGGAAGCAGAAGCCGAGCTGCTTCAGCTGATCCCCTACCAGCGTATTGGCAAGCCAAAGGACATCGCCCGCGCAGCGGTGTGGCTGGCCTCGGATGACTCGGATTACATCACCGGAACCAGCCTCTTTGTAGACGGCGGCATGACCCTGTACCCCGGTTTCCGGGAAGGCGGATGATCCGCTTCGGGCGTGCGATCTGCGGCGACCTGGCGCAGGCCGAACGCCGCGAATGGTGGTTGTCCAACGGACTGGGTGGGTATGCGGCCGGCACCCTTGCCGGCTCACTCACACGCCGCTATCACGGTCTGCTGGTCACGCCGGTCGGAGATTCGCTGGACCGTCAGCTATTGTTTTCCCGTGCCGAACCCGTGCTGGATATTAACGGTCAGCGCTATCCACTGAGCTGCAACCGCTGGCAGTCAGGCGCTATTGCACCGTACGGCCATGTACACATTGAATCATTCCGCCTCGATGGCCAGTTACCGGTCTGGACCTATGCCGTCGCTGGTGTGCGCCTGGAACAACGCATCTTCATGGAACAGGGCGAGGCCGCCGTGTGGATCGCCTTTCGATGCCTGGATGCACCGGCTGAGACAGCCGTCAGTCTGAACCTGCACCTGTGGGTCAACCGGCGCGATCATCACAGCCAGATGTCCAGCGGTGGTTTTAATGCAGAAACGCAACAGCTGGACAAACATACCTTACAGTTGCGTTATGCGGATGCCGCCCGGCTGCATTTCCAGCTCGATACTGGCGAACTCCAGCCCGAATACCGCTGGGTAAACGAAGTACTGTTGCGATACGAATGCGAACGCGGCCTGCCGGACCAGGATAACCACCTGGCCATCGCCGAGGCCAAACTGGCCTTCAACGACACGGACTGGCATGGACTGCGTGCCGGCCTGCAGCCGCTTGACTCAGCCTCCCCGTCAGTCGCCCTGCAGCGTGAACAACACCGGCAATCCACCTTCCTTGCCAATGCGCAGACAGCCTTCAACACGACACTGCCGGGCTGGGTACAACAACTGGTCACCACCGGTGAACATTTTCTGTTCCGGCGCCCACTCAGCAATGGCGAACCGGGTGCATCGATCATCGCCGGCTACCCCTGGTTCGCGGACTGGGGCCGCGACACCATGATCGCCCTGCCCGGTCTGACACTGTGTACCGGCCAGCTCCCACTGGCCCGGCAAATCCTGGAAACCTGGGCCGGGTACTTGGACCAGGGCATGATCCCGAACCGCTTCCCGGAAGCCACCGCACCCGACGCGCCCGCCGAATACAACAGTGTGGATGCCTCACTCTGGTTTATTCTCGCCTGGCAGGCCTACCGGCAGGCCGGTGGTGAGGCGCAGGCGCTACGCAGCGTACTGCCGGTACTGGAACAGATCATTGACGCTTATTGCCAGGGAACCCGCTACGGGATCCACAGAGAGGAAGACAGCGGCCTGCTGCACGTGGGTGAAGCGGGTACCCAGCTCACCTGGATGGATGCAAGGGTCAACGGCATCGCCGTCACACCGCGCACCGGCAAACCGGTGGAGGTCAATGCGCTATGGTACAACGCGTTGCGCGCCATGCAGGCCTTTAGCGAACAGGTCGGGCGCGATGGCAGCCACTATGCCGCACTGGCCGCGCGCGCCCGACAGGGCTTTCAGCGCTACGTGCGAGCGGATGGCGGCCTGTACGATGTCCTCGATACGCCGCAGGGCAATGATGCCAGCATCCGCCCCAACCAGATTTTTACGCTCAGCCTGCCCTGGCCATTGCTCGACAAGGTAGGTGCACAACGCGTACTGAGCGAGGTTCACCGCCACCTGTACACGTCCTATGGACTCAGATCACTGGCGCCACAGGACCCGGCCTATCGCGGTATCTATCAGGGTGGCGTTGCTCAACGTGATGCGAGTTATCACAATGGCCCGGTATGGGGCTGGCTGCTTGGCCATTACGCCATGGCGCATTTCCGCCTGCACGGGGATACTAAGGCCGCGCTGGCGTTGCTTGAACCGATGGCTGACCAGTTGTTTGATGCGGGGCTTGGCAGCCTCAGTGAAATTTTCGATGGCGACCCGCCACACCGTCCGCGCGGCGCTCCCTCACAGGCGTGGTCTGTCGCCACGCTGCTGGAAGCCTGGCGACTGATCAGGGACAAGGCAATAACAGGCAATGGTTATGACCAGTCACTCAAATCCACAACCGGCTGACGGCGCCGAACGCCAGCGCCTGGACGACGACCAGGACTGGACGCTGTGGGGGCCCTATCTGGCGGAACGCGCCTGGGGTACCGTACGCGAAGACTACAGCGAGCACGGCACCGCCTGGGAGTTTTTCCCGCACGACCATGCACGTTCACGCGCCTACCGCTGGAGCGAGGACGGGCTCGGCGGCATCTGTGATCGCGAGCAACGCCTGTGCCTGGCGCTGGCCTTGTGGAATGGCCATGACCCGATCCTGAAAGAACGCGCCTTTGGCCTGACCGGCAACCAGGGCAACCACGGTGAAGACGTCAAGGAGATCTATTTCTACGCGGATGCCACCCCGACCCACAGTTACCTGGATTATCGTTACTGCTACCCGCAAGCCGCCTATCCCTATACCGAACTGGTCGAGGAAAACCGCCGTCGTTCGCGCAGCGACCCGTCGTACAACCTGATCGACAGTGGTGTATTCCACGACAACCGCTACTGGGATATCCGCATGGAGTATGCCCGGCAGTCTCCCGGCCGGATTCACCTGAGAATCAGCGCAACCAACCGTGGCAAACAGCCCGCCGGGCTATGGCTGTTGCCGCAACTGTGGTTTCGCAACGACTGGTCATGGGGTGACGAGCTGTCACGCCCGGAAATTACGCCGGACGAGACGACAGGCACTGATCACTGGGGCGTTATCGCCCGTCATCGCAGCCTGGATACGATGTACCTGTACGGCCAGGGCGATGCTGATCTGCTGTTCACCGAGAATGAAACCAATTTTAAACGCCTCTGGGGTACAGACAATCCATCACCCTGGGTCAAGGACGCTTTCCACGACTACCTGATCAACAACAAACAACAGGCCGTCAATCCGGCACGCCGTGGCAGCAAGTTCGCTGCGGCCTGTCATCTGGATGTCGCGGCGGGTGAGACCCACAGCATCGAACTGGTACTGAGTGACAGCATCCTGAACCAGCCGTTTACACACAGCACCGAACTGTTTAACACGCGTCGTGATGAAGCCGACCAGTTTTATACCGGCCTGTTACCCGATGCCACCAGCGAAGATCATGCCATCATGCGCCAGGCCTTCGCCGGCATGATATGGAGCAAACAGTTCTTCCACTACGATGTGGAACGCTGGCTGCAGGGTGACCAGCTGGCGCCACCCCAGGGCCGTCGTGAGGGCCGCAACAAGCACTGGAAACACCTGAAGTCAGCCGACATCATCTCCATGCCGGACTGCTGGGAATACCCCTGGTTTGCCGCCTGGGACCTGGCTTTCCAGACTGCCACACTGGCGCATATCGATATCGATTTCGCCAAGGCACAGATCGAACTGCTGGTCAATGAACGCTACCTGCATCCGAATGGCCAGATGCCGGCCTATGAGTGGGCCTTCGGTGACACCAATCCGCCCGTCCATGCCTGGGGTGCGCTGAAAGTGTTCCGCGCCGAACAGTTACAGCGCGGTGAAGGCGACACCGGCTACCTGCAACGTGTTTTCCACAAACTCCTGCTCAACTTCTCCTGGTGGATCAACCGCAAGGACCGCAGCGGCCATAACCTGTTCGAGGGTGGCTTTCTTGGCCTGGACAACATCTCGGTATACGACCGCTCCCGCGACCTGCCACCCGGCTATACCCTGAAACAGGCGGACGCGACAGGCTGGATGGCCATGTTTTCCGTAAACATGGTCGTCATGGCGCTGGAGATCAATCGCCACAACCCGGAATACGAAGACATTGCTATCCAGTGTTACCAACAGTTCCTCGCCATTGCCAACACCATTGCCGGCAACGACGACGGCGGCGTATCACTGTGGGACTACGACGATGGTTTCTTCAAGGACCTGCTGGTCACACCACAAAATGAAACACACCATATCGATGTCTATTCCTGGGTCGGTCTCATCCCGCTGTTTGCCTGCGAGGTCATAGACCAGCGTTTGCTGGAAACCGCGCCGCGCTTTCGCCAGCTATTGCGCGAGCACAAGGGCGGACTGTTTCAAGGCAACTACATCTGCGCCTGCCCGGAGTGGGAGAACGATCGTGGCGAACACCTGCTCGCCCTGGTCGATCACTCACAACTGCCGCGCATCCTTGAACGACTGTTAAACAAAGATGAGTTTTTCTCACACTACGGGATTCGCAGCGTCAGCAAAATCCATCAACATAACCGCGATCTGGGTTACATCCCCGGACTTGGTGAAGCCTATATTGAGTACCTTCCCGGTGAATCCAACTCGGGGCTGTTTGGTGGAAATTCCAACTGGCGCGGGCCGATCTGGATGCCGACCAACTATGCGCTGATCCAGGCACTGGAGAAATATCACCGTTTCCTGGGCGACAACTTTACCGCCCCGGTGCCACAGGTCGATGGCCAGTCACTCAATATGCGCCAGATCGCCGCCATGATCGCCAGGCACCTGACAGGGCTGTACCGGCAGGACGAAAACAGCCGCATCCCGGCAATGCGCGATGCTGCCCCGTTTACCGGCAACAATGAACGACTCTATAACTTCTATGAATATTTCCATGCAGAAACCGGTCAGGGCCTGGGCGCCGCCCACCAGACAGGCTGGACCGGCCTGCTCGCCAACCTGGTCATGCGCCGATATCAACGTGATATCCCGGTACGCGGCACAGGGGGCTGACCCATGATTATCATACTCATGGGTGTCTCCGGTAATGGCAAGAGCACTGTCGGCAGGTTACTTGCCGAACTGCTCGGCTGGCAGTTTCTGGATGCAGACGATTTCCACCCACCGCACAACATCGCCAAAATGGCCAGCGGAATACCGCTGGATGATGAGGATCGCCGGCCATGGCTGGATCGACTTGCTGATGTCTTGCAGCAGCACAACAACGCACGTGAATCCGTCGTGCTGGCCTGTTCCGCCCTGAAGCAACGTTATCGCCAACGTCTTGCTCCTGATCCGGCCAACATCCATTTTGTCCACCTGCAGGGCAGCTACGAACTGATCCTGTCCCGGCTCGAACAACGTACCGGGCACTTCATGCGGGCTGAGTTACTGCGCAGCCAGTTTGCCGACCTGGAACCCTGTCCGGACGCACTGACCATCAACATTGACCAGACGCCCGCCGCGATCGTCGAACAGGTTGTCACCCGGCTTGGGCTGGATCACACATTTCACAGCACCACACTGGCCGACGGCCTGATGTTCCCCGAAGCCCCGCGCTGGCACGAGGACGAACTGTGGTTCACCGACCAGCATGCCCGGCAAGTCATGCGCATGCACAGGGATGGCGCCTTGACAAAGATCATCGATACACCGGACCTGCCCGGCGGGCTGGGCTGGTTAGCGGATGGCACGACGCTTGTTGTCATGATGACCGGGCGGCGTGTTTGCCAAATCAAAGCGGGGCGACTCGAAGACTATGCCGACCTGTCCGGTCTCGCCAGCTTTCACTGCAACGACATGCTGGTCGACAGCCAGGGGCGCGCGTGGGTGGGAAACTTCGGTTACGACCTCCACGCTGGCGAAGCGCTCAAACCTGCTGAAATCATCCTGATTCCGCCCGGGGGTACACCCCGGGTTGTGGCACGGGACGTCATCTTCCCGAATGGCATGGCCATCACACCTGACGGCAATACCCTGATCGTCGCCGAAACCTTTGCTGCCCGCATTACGGCGTTTGATATCAGCGCAGACAGCCAGCTGGTGCATCGACGTGTCTGGGCCGACCTCAACGGTGCGTACCCCGATGGCCTGTCCCTTTCCGACGATGGAACCTTGTGGGTGGCCGCGCCCAATATCAACCAGGTGCTGCATCTGCGTGAGGGTGGCGAGGTGCTTGCCCGGGTATTTACCCGCGGCAC
This sequence comes from uncultured Thiogranum sp., assembly GCA_965544455.1. Taxonomy (GTDB): domain Bacteria; phylum Pseudomonadota; class Gammaproteobacteria; order DSM-19610; family DSM-19610; genus Thiogranum. The sequence continues at coordinate 172 of CBEUNK010000132.1, read as the reverse complement.
GCCCTATGCCTGCACAACTAAGGGTAATCATGCCCCACAGCTATATATCACAAGCTCGGAAACAGATGACCCGGACGAGGCCAGAAGGCGGCACAGCGGGCGCATTGAATCTGTCTGTGCCTTGTAACAGAGATCTCATCCACCCAGCCGGCCGTTGTCCACTGCACAAAAT
>CBEUNK010000131.1:0-6891 GCA_965544455.1 uncultured Thiogranum sp. | reverse complement strand
TGGCAGGCGCTGGACAACCATTACTGGCCTGCTTTCTACCTGGTCGACAAACAGGGGCGGCTACGTTACGTGCATGTCGGGGAAACTCATTCCGGTGATCGCCGCGCCCTCCAGATCGAACAGCAAATCGAGCAATTGCTCGCAGAGTGAGGCACCCGCTTGCGCTACACTCGAAGGGGTCATTCCGGGCTCCGAGGAAAATTGCATGGTGTGCCGACGATTTTTACTGACTTACCTGCTCACAATCCTGCTGCTGACGGGAGCCGGCCTGCCGGCATATTCCGCGGAGACCAAGGTCAGCGGCAAGCTGCTCGAGGAACTGCGCCAGCTGACCCGTGAATCACGTGAAAAACAGGCAGCAGACCGCTGGCTACAACGCGCCCTCGATGACCTGGTCGCCCGCTATGACCGGCCCTGGCAACGCACCATCCTGTTCGAGGACTTCAGCGACGGCGACTACACTCGTAACCCATCCTGGCAATTGATGGAAGGCCACTTCGACGTGGTGCGCGGACAGGGCCTGGTCGGACATCAGGACAACGCCGGACAAGCGGTCACGCAGGAAAGCCCAAAGGCCTCGAGCGGTACTGCGCAACCCGACCTTACCGGAGCGCTGGTCGGTGCCCTGCTGGACCAGGCCTTCGGACCCAAGCCCGGGGGCACGCAGGACAATGCCGCATCACCGGGTATCTCCTCTCAACCCGAAGGCCCCAACCGCCTGCGCCTCAAGGCCGGGGTGAGCAATGCCTTTGCCCTGACCGCAACCCTGCGTGCCAGCGCCGATACGCGTTTCGCGATCACCCTCATGCAGAGTAAAAATGAGCGTTATGGCTACCGCCTGAAGATCGATGTCGCCGGCAAGGGACTGGTGGAACTTGAACGCGTGCGCAACGGCATGGGCGCCATCGTGGAGAGCCGTCCTCTGAATGTGAAGCTCGGAGACGATCGCCTGCATGACCTGAACTGGCGACAGGCTCCGGATGGTACGGTCTCGGTTCTGATCGATGAAAACCCGGTATTCAGCGTCCGCGACCGCGCCTTTCGTGACGGCTACCCCTGGCTGGAACTGGTCCACAACCAGGGTGATCTGACCCTGCGCTCCCTCAGCATCGAAGGGACCTGAACATGCTGCACCAGCTCAAGGTAACGGGCCTGCAGGATGTCATTGCGGCATTGAGCGAGATCATCGTCGGCAAGCAGGACGCCATTGAGCTGGCGCTGTGCTGCCTGCTGGCCAGGGGGCACTTGCTGATCGAGGATGTGCCGGGTGTGGGCAAGACCACCCTCGCACATGCGCTGGCACGGGTCCTGGGTCTGGACTATCAGCGCATCCAGTTCACCAGCGACATGCTGCCAGCCGATATTCTTGGCATATCCATCTACGATCGGGAGGACGGCAGTTTTCACTTTCACAAGGGTCCGGTCTTCACCCAGCTCTTGTTGGCGGACGAAATCAACCGCGCCACACCCAAGACCCAGAGCGCGCTGCTCGAGGCAATGGAGGAACAGCAGGTGACCGCGGACAGCGCCACCTATCCCCTGCCGGACCCCTTTTTCGTGGTTGCCACGCAAAACCCGCAACACCAGATCGGCACCTATCCCCTGCCGGAGTCGCAGCTTGACCGCTTCCTGATGCGCATCACCATCGGCTATCCGGATACCGTTTCCGAAAAGCGACTGCTTATCGAAGGTGACCGGCAGCTGCAACTCGCGCAGTTGCAGGCACTGATCAACCCAGAACAGTTAAGTATCCTGCAGTCACAGGTGGAGCAGGTGCATTGCGCGCCGGCCCTGATCGACTATGTCCAGGCACTGCTACACTACAGTCGCAACTCCGGAAACTGGCATCTCGGGCTTTCGCCACGTGCCGGGCTGGGGCTGATCCGCGCTGCGCGGGCCTGGGCCCTGATGCACGACCGCAAAGAGGTGATCCCGGAGCATGTACAGGCGATCCTGCCCGCCGTCGCCGGGCACCGCCTTGGAGAACATCACGGCAGCGATCCAGCTCGCAATCTGCTGGAGGCTGTGCCGATCCCGTGAGCGCACTGCGCCGACGCTTTCACCAGCTCCTGCGCCGTCTGCGACTGACGGCCAACCGGCCTGTTCGTATCGACAGCCGCCATATCTATATCCTGCCGACGAGTTACGGCTGGCTGTTCGGCATTCTGCTCGTGTTGATGCTTGTGGCCTCGCTCAACTATGACAACAACCCTGCCTATCTTCTGACTTTTCTGCTGTTCGGCCTCGGCAGCAATGCCATGTTCTTTACCTGGCGGAACCTGCACGGGTTGCAGGTACGACTGCAGGCCAGCCGACCGGTATTCGCCGGTGACCCGGCACAACTGCTGATTACACCAGCCGGTGAGATACGCCCTGCGCTGGCTTTTACCATGCAAGAACAGGCCACCGTCAGCGACATAGCTCAGGTCCTGGATCCAGTGGTACTCGAGCTGCCCACAACCCGGCGCGGCTGGCTGGAGCCGGGTGAGCTCACTGTCTCCACTCGATATCCACTGGGTCTGTTTCGTGCCTGGACACTGATCGATATCGACACCCCGATTCTGGTCTATCCGCAACCTTCCGAGGCCAAAGACCTGCCGAATATCCTGCACAGCACACAACAGGGTTCGGCTCGCGAGCAGAGTGGCGAAGAAGATTTCTTTGGCCTTCGCAGCTTTCGCCCCGGCGACCCACTCTCACGCGTCGACTGGAAAGGGCTGGCACGTGAGCGTGAGCTGATGACCAAACAATTCAGTCACCCGGCACAGGACAAGCCCTTTGTCATCGACTGGCAGTTGTTCGCACCCAGGGATACCGAGACACGTCTGTCGATGATGACCCGCCTGGTCATCGATGCCGAACAGGCCGCGCAGGTCTATGGGCTCTCCCTGCCCGGCCATACTATCGAATGCGGACGTGGTGAACGCCACTTCCACCGCTGTCTGAAGGCCCTGGCAATCTTTGGAGAAACGCGCCCATGAGCGCACGGGATCCACTCAATGAGATCCCGGTCGGAGTACGCCAAGTCTCCGGCCTGATTATCGTGTTGATGGCAGCCACACTGCCACATATCGCGAATCTGGACTTTACCTTCATCGGCTTTTTTCTTGCTGCCGCGTCCTGGCGCCTGGCCGGCCTGCGCTGGCCACGACTCCTGCCGGGCAAATGGCTACTGGCCCTTCTTATGGTCGGGGGCATTTCGTTGGTCATCACCGGCATATCGCTGCGCGATGGGCGTCTGGCCGGCACCGCGCTGCTGGTGGTGATGCTCGGCCTCAAACTGCTGGAGCTGCGCAGTCATCGCGACATGCATGTCAGCATCTTTCTCGGCTTCTTTGTGCTGTTGACCCAGTTTCTGTACAACCAGAACCTGTGGCTGGCGATCTATCTGTTCGGCCTTGCCAGCCTGCTGATCGGACTGACGATCAGTGTTAACCGCTGCCGCTTCGAGCCCCTGGCGACCGCGCGCAGTGCGAGTATACAGCTGTTGGCAGCGGCGCCGATGGCTCTGGTCCTGTTCCTGTTCTTCCCACGCCTGGATGCCCCCCTGTGGCAGATCGAGATACGTGACAATGCGGCGTCCACGGGCATGTCCGACCATATGCGTATGGGCGATATCGAACGCTTATCGCAATCCGAGGCACTCGCTTTTCGCATTCGCTTCGATGGTCCTGAGCCAACCAACCGGGAACTGTACTGGCGAGGCCCGGTTCTCTGGCATTTCGACGGGCGTACCTGGTCCCCCGGCGAGGCCGATACCACCCAGCCCCCTGTCGAGGTCGATCCCGCCACCCGGATCGACTACGAAATGACCATGGAACCCAGCGGACAACACTGGGTATTCCCGTTGGATATACCGACAAACGTACCGGCTCAGCTTCAACTCGGGCACGACCTGCAGCTTGGTTCAAAGGAAACGATTCGCAAACGCGTGCTCTATCATCTTCGCTCGCATACGGGCTTCAAAATCACCGGGCTGACACCCCTTCAGTCCCGGCAGGGTCTTCAGCTTCCACCATCTGTCGGCCCCCGCACAAAGGCCCTTGCACGCACCTGGCGGACGCGTCATCCCGATGACGATGCTGCAGTGGTCCAAGAGGCCCTCAGATTCTTCAATCAGGAGAACTTCAGTTACACCCTTTCACCAGGGCGGAGTGAAGGTGATCCGGTGGAGGACTTCCTGTTCGACAAGCGGCGGGGTTTCTGTGAACACTATGCCGGGAGCTTTGCGCTGCTGATGCGACTGGCGGGTATCCCCTCGCGGGTGGTCATTGGCTACCAGGGCGGCACAAGGAACCCGCTTGGCGATCACTACAGTATCCGCCAGTCCGATGCACATGCCTGGTCAGAGGTCTGGCTTAAGGACACGGGCTGGACCAGGATCGATCCAACCTCTGCGGTGGCACCCGAACGCATCGAGCACTCTATAGATATCGGTCGCTCGAACGAACAGGGCCGGGTGGTGTTCCACATGCAGGACGCCGGCTGGCTACGCCGACTGGCGCAGAACAGCCTGTGGATGATCGATACGCTGGAACTTGGCTGGTACCGCTGGGTACTGGGCTTTACACCGACGCGTCAGCAAAACCTGTTGCAGTCCCTGGGACTGAGCCAGCTGGGTAATTACGCACCGGCAGTTGCGCTCGGCACCCTGATATTCGTCTTCTTGCTGATCTCCGTGCTCCTGCTCGGCAGGCGCGCTGAATTACACACCGATCCGCTATACGGCTATTGGCAGCATTACCGGAGAAAATTACGCAAAGCCGGCCTGGATACCCCGCATTGGCAGGGGCCCGAGGAACTGTTGGCAAGCGCCACAGCCAGATGGCCAGCTCAGGCGGCATCCTTCAAGGAGATCACGTGCCGCTATATTAATCTGCGCTATGGCCCATCGGAAAGCCATGTGGAACGCCGGCATCTTCGTAGACAGATACGACGGTTGCACATCAAAAACAGACATTCGAAACCTGTCTGATTCTACTCAGGTAAATCTCACACCATCTTCAAACAATGTGGAAATAGTGTATCCGCTGGTTTTCCTTTAGATCGCTGGGAGCCGGGAGCGAACATGGCCAGGGTGCTGCTCTGATGGCTACAACGCGACCGAATGAAGACTATCCGATACCACAAAATATCCGCCCTTAGCACCCGTTTCGCGACATAATGCCGCTGTGGGCGGTAAAAAAGTATAGTCTGCCTCTTTCGGTTACGGGGGCGTCGCCTGACAATGAAAATTCGGGTGTTATGCAGCTCCGTGTAATTTACTTTTAACCTTCACCAAGGTTGTTTGGTGATATACAAGCCGGCATGCCTTAAGTATTCGAGATCCTGGTGTTTTCTTCCTTGACTCCCAACATAATCGCCTTTGGCGCTGCTGCTCTGGTGATCGTCGTCGCCGGCGGTCGGCTGGCCCGGCGGGCTGATACCCTGGCTGATCGGACCGGCTTGGGGGAGGCACTCTTCGGGGTCTTGCTCCTGGCAGGGGTCACCTCGTTGCCTGACTTCGCCGCGACCCTGAGCGCGGCGGTAGATGCCAGACCCGACTTGGCCATGAGCAACGTCATGGGCAGCATGGCCGTAAACCTGGTATTTCTTGGCGTGGCCGACATTGTCTACCGCAAGGCAAACCTGGAACACGCCGCGGCGTCTCCAGTAAACCTGATGCTGGCAGGCCTACTGATCGTATTGCTAACTTTGCCATTGCTCGCAATCTTCACGCCAACGGTCACCCAGTGGGGCATACACCCAATCACACCGGTAATCATCGTCGCCTATCTGTTTGGCCTTTACCAGGTTCACCGCACGCGGGAAAAGCCCATGTGGTTCCCTCGACTGACCCACGAAACAGTTTCAGATCGGCCGGATAACCATCATGGTGGCCATTCGACAACCATGTGGATCGAGTTTATCAGCATGGCCGTGGTGACCGGCATGGCTGGCTGGATATTGATGGGCGCGGCTGAGGGCATCGCTGACAAAACGGAGCTATCCGAAACCGTGGTCGGCGGTCTGTTCACGGCACTGGCCACTTCGACTCCCGAGTTGGTTACCACTATCGCAGCCATACGGCTCGGGGCATTGACCCTGGCTGTAAGCAATATTTTTGGCACCAACTGCTTCAACATGCTCGTTATTGCCGCAGCTGACGCAGGCTATACCCGCGGCTCGATCTACCATGACATGGCACCGGTTCAGATGACGTGGGGTTTGGTGAGCATTTTGATGAGCGCAATCCTGCTGCTGGGATTGGTGAGACGACAGACCTTTGGGATCGGCCGAATCGGTTTTGAAAGCGCATTGATCCTGGGTATTTATGCTGTTGCGCTTGGTGTCATTGTGACGAGCGCCTGAGGTTTCCGGCTGCAATGCCGGAATAAGGACATCCGGGAAAAATGCACGGCAGGGGCTGACGAATGGTACCAACCTATTTGCCTTGCATTATTCGGCATGCGATTAAGCTCGGCCTTTAACCCGAATATTTCACCAGTATTCGGAGAGCCTGCGCGTTTCGCAGCCGCTGTGGCGCCGGCTTGGAGGGAAAGTCATAGCCATAGCTATGACTTGAGTGAAAGCCAAGCCACAGCGAGCGAGAAACTGCAGGAATCCGAATAGAACGACGCCGGGTACAAACTGTACTTTTTCGATAGCCTACGGATCGCGCGAAAATCCACTGTGTTTCTAATGGTTACCACAAAGGCGTTGTTCGACTGGTAAAATATTCGGGTTAAGGAACCTCTGATCGGATCAGCCTGGCGGAGATCGAGCGCGGCCTTCTGCACCGGGTGCAGAAATGACTCCTGGCTGACAACCGTTGCCCCCTGCTCCTGGACTGACTACTGTCAGTACCTATCTTCGGTGAAAGACTTTGCCATCAGTTTTCGCCCGAGGAAG
>CBEUNK010000130.1:0-6896 GCA_965544455.1 uncultured Thiogranum sp. | reverse complement strand
TCGGCAACGTCAAGGTGTTGTCGAGCCCCAAGATCATGGCCATCAACAACCAGACAGCCTTGCTGAAGGTGGTCGATAACGTCGTGTACTTTACGCTTGAGGCCGACACGGTACTCAACGACAACCAGTCCCAGACCACCTTTACCAGTACGCCGCATACTGTCGCCGTCGGTTTCTTCATGTCGGTGACACCGCAGATCAGCCGGGAAGAAGCGGTGATCCTGAACGTGCGACCAACCATTTCGCGGGTCACCGGCTTTGTCAACGACCCCAACCCGGCGCTCGCCGTCAACGATATCGAGAGCCGTATTCCGCAGATACAGGTTCGCGAAATGGAATCGGTGTTGCGGGTGCGTAGCGGCCAGGTCGCGGTGCTTGGCGGCCTGATTCAGGATCAGATCGATCTGCAGGACCAGGGCCTGCCCGGTCTCAGCGAACTTGACGTAATTGGTGACGCCTTCACTTATCGCAACAACCAGCACAAGAAATCCGAACTGGTGATTTTCCTGCGCCCGCGTGTGGTGGCCAGCATCGACAAGCCGCTGGACGTTTACAGTGACTACCTGCCCGACCCGAATGCGCCGATCGGCCCGCAACGTGCCAGTGACAGAGGGAGCTGGAATTGAGCCTGTTGATGGATGCCTTGCGACGGGCCGAAGCGTCCGCTGCTGAATCACCGGCCAATGACGAACCGGCAGGCACTGCGCCTGATCCGGCCGAGTCGCCCGCGGATGCCGGCGACCTTCAGCTGGAGCCAATGGACGCGCCACTACCCGGTACAGGCACGGAAGCATCGAACAGCGAGACCGCCGAACCGGAAGCGGCGGCGGAAACATCGGCGGGAGTGTCAGCACCCGCCGAACCTGTACCATCGCAACAACAGGCGCAGGCCACGGTCACCGCCTTGTCGCCACGACGTTCGTCGACTCGACGACAGCTGGTGTTTGTCGGCACCGGTCTCGCAACCGTTGCCCTCCTGCTGGCCGGCTACTACTTCTGGGAAAGCAACCGGTACGTGGCGCCGCAGGTACCGCTGGCGGCCACCTTGATCGAAGCCTCCCCCCCGGTCGCGGCTGCCGATGACAGCAGCACGCTGAAACAGGTTATCGCTTCGGCGACTGACAGTATGACGGACACAGTCGCCGGTGATAATCCCGCTGCCGGCGAGCCGTCCCGTGTTGAAGCGACCACAGCATCGCCTGCAGCGCAGACAAGCCCGGTCAATCCATCGCCGGCAACCTCCGAGCCGTCATATCGTATCGAGATACGCAAATCCCGAAAGCCTGGCAAGATTCCGTCGGCACTGAAGCAGGCTTACCAGGACTACCAGCGCCAGGATTACGCCGCGGCCGAACAGGGCTATCGCCAGGTACTGCGCCGCTACCCGGGTAACCGGGACGCGATGCTGGGACTGGCCGCTATCGCCTTGCACCAGGGTAACCGCCAGGTGGCGCACTATTACTATGAACGCCTGTTGCAGGTGGACCCGTCCGACAAGACTGCCAGACTGGCACTGCAGAGCCTGTCCGCCCGACAGCACTCCCTGGAAAATGGAAGCCAGATCAAGTACTGGCTGCAAACCGACAAGGACAACGCCCAGCTGCACGCCGCACTCGGTAACCAGTATGCGGCCGACGGCCAGTGGAAGGAGGCACAGCAGGCCTACTTCGAGGCTCATCGCATTGCGCCGGACAACGCCGATTACGCCTTCAACCTGGCAGTCAGCCTTGACCAGCTGCAGCAACCGCGCCAGGCGCTCGCCTATTACACCCGGGCACGCAGCCTGGCGGACAAAGGTGGTGCCCTGTTCAGTCCACAACAGCTGGACCGACGCATCGTGCAGTTACAGGCCATGATGGAGCAGGCACCATGAGCGCGGTCCAGAAACCCAAGCGCATCGGCGACCTGCTGATCGAAAAAGGCATCCTGACCCAGGACCAGCTCAGCATTGCTCTGACGGAACAGAAGAAATCCTCAGACCCGCTGGGCAAGATCATTGTCAAACTGGGCTTCGCCACCGAGGCGGTGGTCAGGGACGCCCTGGGTGAAGCACTGGGTCAGGAAAGTGTCGACCTCTCCAAGGCGGTGGTCGACAGCGAGGTGCTGCAGCTGGTCGGCAAGGACATTGCCCGCCGCTACCAGATCCTGCCTCTGTCGGTTGATCGGCAGCAAAACACGCTCACCGTTGCCATGGCGGACACCTTTAACGTCGTGGCCATTGACCAGCTGCGTGCCGTGCTCGGCGGCGATTACGACATTGTGCCGATACTGGCCGGTGAGTCCGAGATCGAAAACGCCATTGACCAGTTTTATGGATTTGAACTCTCCGTGGACGGTATTCTGCGCGAGATCGAAACCGGGCAGATCGATTACAACAGCCTGCAGGGTGACACCGACGAATACAGTCAGCCGCTGGTGCGCCTGGTCGATGCCATGTTGTCGGACGCCGTGAAGAAGGGCTCGTCTGACATTCACTTCGAACCCGAACACGGTTTCCTGCGCATCCGTTATCGTATCGATGGTGTGCTGCGCCAGGTACGCAGCCTGCACCAGAACTACTGGTCCGCTATCGCCGTGCGCCTGAAAGTCATGTCCGGCATGAACATCGCCGAGACACGCGCACCGCAGGACGGTCATATTTCACTGACCCTGTTCGGCCGGCCGATCGACTTCCGCGTCTCCGCGCAGCCGACCACGCACGGTGAAAACATCGTGCTGCGTATCCTGGACCGTAACAAGGGCATCGTCGCACTGGATGAACTGGGTCTCAGCGAATCGTCACTGGCGGCACTGCGCCTGATGATGGCGCGCCCGGAAGGCATCCTGCTGGTGACCGGCCCGACCGGCAGCGGCAAGACCACCACACTGTATTCCATGCTCAACTACGTCAACAACGAATCGGTCAATATCATGACCCTGGAAGACCCGGTCGAGTATCCCATGCCGATGATCCGCCAGACCTCGGTGAACGTGGCGGCGAAGCTGGATTTCGCCAGCGGCATCCGCTCCATGCTGCGCCAGGATCCGGATATCATCCTGGTCGGCGAGGTACGCGACGAGGACACCGCCGACATGGCGCTGCGCGCCGCCATGACCGGACACCAGGTGTACTCGACATTGCACACCAATTCCGCGGTCGGGGCAGTCCCGCGCCTGCTGGACCTCGGCATCGTGCCGGATATTCTGGCCGGCAACATAATCGGGATTGTCGCGCAGCGGCTGGTCCGTCAGCTGTGCCCTCACTGCAAGCAGGAAGACAAGCCGAATGAACTCGAGCGCCACCTGCTGAGACTGAAGGACGGGGAAAATCCGACCATCTACCGTGCCGCCGGTTGCGACCAGTGTCACCATTTCGGCTACAAGGGACGTCTCGCCATTACCGAACTGCTCAAGGTCGACCCCGGCATGGATGACCTGATCGCACGCCGCGCTTCCCGACGTGAGATTTTCGACTATGCGCTGGCAAACGGCTTCGAACCTATTGCCGAAGACGGTCTGCGGCGTGTGCTGGACGGTACCACCACCCTGGAAGAAGTTTCGCGTGTCGTCGACCTGACTGACCGTTTGTAACCCGAGCAGGCGACACGCATGGCAGCTTTCCAGTACAAGGCAGTAGATACTTTCGGCAAGACCGTGCTGGGTCGCATCGAGGCCAGCAACGACGACGACCTGGAACTGCGCCTGACACGCATGGGGCTGGACCTCATCGACTACCGGCCGGCCGGCAACCGGCGCTTCGGCTTCCGCCGCAGCCAGGTAGGTCGCCCCGAGCTGGTGACCTTCTGTTTCCACCTGGAGCAGCTGACGCGTGCCGGCGTGCCGATTCTCGATTCGCTGCGTGACCTGCGTGACAGCATCAACAACCAGCGTTTCCGCGAAATCATCTCGTCACTGATCGAGGATATCGAGGGCGGCAAGACGCTGTCGCAGGCCATGGCCGCCTTTCCGAGCATTTTCACCCCGGTCTTCATCAGCCTGATCGCGGCGGGCGAGGAGAGCGGCATGCTTTCCGACGTCCTCAAACGCCTGACTGAATCCCTGAAATGGCAGGATGAACTGGCGGCACACACCAAAAAAATCATCATGTACCCGGCCTTCGTCGGCGTGGTGGTACTCGGCGTGGTGGCTTTCCTGATGGTCTACCTGGTGCCGCAGCTGATCGGCTTCATCCAGAACATGGGCGAGACAATCCCCGCACATACCCGCGCACTGATCCTGATATCGGATGCGGTAAGAAACTACTGGTACCTGATGCTGGCCACACCCGTGCTGGCATTCTTCGGTCTGCGTTACTGGGCCCGTCACAGCCAGCGTGGCCGTTACCAGGTCGATCGGCTCAAGCTGCGCCTGTTACCCGTGGGACCGATCTACCAGAAAATCATCCTGGCCCGTTTTACCAGCAATTTCGCCCTGCTCTACGAGGCCGGCGTGACCGTGCTCGACTGTATTCGCATGGGCGAAAACCTGGTGGGCAACAGCGTCGTTGCCGAGGCCCTGCAACGGGTGCGCAAGCAGATCGGTGAGGGAGTCGGCCTGACCGCCAGCTTCCAGAATACCGGGCTGTTCCCGCCCCTGGTGGTACGCATGCTCAAAGTAGGTGAGGGCAGCGGCGCACTCGACAAGTCCCTGGAAAACGTCAGCTACTTCTACAACCGGGATGTGCGCGAATCCATCGAGCGGGTACAGGCACTGATCGAACCCACCCTGACGGTGATACTGGGCGCCATACTCGGCTGGGTCATGATGTCGGTGCTCGGCCCGGTTTACGACATGCTGGGTAACGTGACGAGATAAGCCATGGCACAGATACTGTACCTTACCGGCCACAGCATAAGCCTGTACCACACGTGGCACAGGGGCGCGGCTAAACAGGGCCGCTTTACCTGCGACGAAGCCGGCTACCGCGAGCTATCGGAACACCTGCAGGCGGCAGGATCACCACCGGTGTCGGTGCTGGTCGACCTGATCGAAGAGGAATTCCGCGAGGAGACCTTGCCGCATACCATGGGGCGTGACCGGCGCAACCTGCTCACCCGGCAAGCCGCCAAGCTGTTCCGTGCCACGCCGTTTCGCTTTTTCCGGGTGGTCGGCCGCCAGCGTGAAGGGCGCCGGGACGACCAGGTCCTGTTCAGCGCACTCATCAATCGCGACAACATCGAACCTCTGCTGAATGTGCTGAACGACACCGGCATTCCTGTCAGGGGTGTCTACTCGCTGCCGATCATCACCCGGCGCCTGCTGAAAGCCCTGGGCGCGAAGGCCGGCAACATCCTGGTGGTTACCGAACAGCCGGACGGCGGTCTGCGCGAAACCTTTATCCGTGGCGGGCGGGTTCATTTCAGCCGCCTGGCGCCGGTACATGATAAATCCCCGGACGACTATCGCCGCCTGCTGGCGGCGGAAGCCCACAAGACCCGGCGCTATCTCAACAGCCTCAGACTGCTGCCACCCGCCGAGCCACTGGAGGTCTATGCTCTGTGCGATACGGCCCGTGTCGAGGCCTTGCGTGACAATCCCGTCGACGAAGCCGATATCAACATACATCCCCTGAGTCTCAGCCACACGGCGCAGCTGCTCGGCTTTTCCGGTCACGAAGACTCACAGTACAGCGATACCCTGTTCAGTTACCTGCTGACCAGGCGGATTACACCCAACCACTATGCACCGGCATCCTACCTGCGCCGCTGGCATACCCATGCGGCGAAGGTCGGTCTGGCCGCCGCTACCTGGCTGCTGGCCGTGGGCGCTGTGGTCATGTCGGGCATGAACATCGTTGATGGTCGGCTGGTGGAACAGGAGACCCGGCAACTCGGCCAGCTGGCCTCAGAGGTCAGGCAGAACTACCGGCAGGCCTCGCAGAAACTGGCGGTAACGCCGCTCGAGGCCGTCGCCATGCGCGAAGCGCTGCAACTGGCGGATCGCCTGGGTGCCTACCCGGTCAACCTAAAAACATTCTTTACGCTGGTGGGTACCGGTTTCAGCCAGCAGCCGGATTTTGTCATGGATAGTTTCAGCTGGGTTACAAGCACCGGTCCCGATGCCGGCACCAGCGCTCAATCCGGGCAGACCAATGGCCTGCTGCAGATCAGCGACAAACCGTTCCTGGTCAGCCATATCCGCGGTCACGTCCGGCGCTTCAATGGCAGTTACCGCCAGGCACACGCACAGCTTGATCGCCTGGTCCACTGGCTGGGTGCACAACCCGGCGTTCGCTCCGCCACCGTTGTCAGCGCCCCGCTGAATACCCGCGCGGATACCGACCTGCAGGGTGGCATCGCTACCCATGGTGACAAGGAGTCTGCGAAATTTGAACTGCGGGTGGTCATGGAGATTGAACATGAACCGGTTTGAAGTAGACAGCCAGGTACTCAAGCGGCCGCTGATCGTGCTCGCGCTTGTGATGCTTGTCGGCACTGCACTGGTGTGGACGAGCGTGTACTACAAGGGCAAGCGCGTTGCCGCACTGCAGAAGGCACGTGCCGAGCTCGGCATGGCGCAGGACGATTACCGCCTGGCAGTTGAAGCGGACGGCATTCTGCAGACATCGCACCAGCGTTACAGCCAGCTGCAGCAACGCGGCTTTGTCGGTGACGAACCACGCCTGCTGTGGGTCGAGTTGCTGCGCAACACCGGTGGCAAACACCATCTCTACAACCTGCAGTACAGCCTGCACCAGCGCCGGGCGGCACAGCTCGAGGGGCTGGAGAGTACTGAGCACTACCAGCTCTACGCCAGCACGATGCAGTTGCAGCTGGAGCTGGCCCATGAAGTCGACCTGTTGCGCTACCTGGCCGACCTCGACCGACAGCACCCGGCCGTCTACCAGGTGCGCGGCTGTAAACTGAAACCCCTGTTCGAAGGAGAAGGTGTCGCTTTCGACAAGGCGAATGTTGCCG
>CBEUNK010000129.1:0-7028 GCA_965544455.1 uncultured Thiogranum sp. | reverse complement strand
ACGAGGTGCCGGCTTTTCTCCGCCAGGTGCCTTTCGGTCCCGACGAGGTCCAGCGGCTCGTGGGCGAAGGTTATGTCACGATGTAGGTTTACTGCACCTGTTGGCGGCTGTGCAGGCGCTTCAGCAAGGGTTCGGTGAGCGGTGCCTGCACGAACAGCGAGAACACTACCACGCCGTAGGCGATTGACTGGACGGTCCACCAGCCCTCCAGTTCCAGTGGCAGTGACAGGGCCAGCGCCAGGGTAACGGCACCACGCAGGCCGCCGACGGTCATCAACAGGCGATAGGGGCCGGGGATGGGTTGCTGTCGCGGTGTGATGGCCGTCAGGCCGGCTGCCAGCCAGACCGCCAGCACCCGGGTCAACAACGCCGCGCCGATACCGATCAGCATGGCCAGCCAGCGTTCTTCGAACATGGCCAGGGTAATAGTGGCGCCGGCCAGCAGGAACAGCGAGCTGTTGGCGATCCACCCCAGGTTGGTCCACCAGTCGTTGACCTGGCCGTCGTGCACATTGCGGGCTGTCCGCAGGCATTGTCCCAGCCACAGGCCACAGGCCAGGCTGGCCATCACGCCCGAGACACCGAACTGCGTTTCGGCCAGCAGGTAAGCGGCATAGGCGGCCAGCAGGCTGATGATCACCGCCTGGCCCAGCCGGCGTATCAGCCAGCCGGCCAGTATGCCTGTGAGCAGACCGGCGGCCAGTCCGCCCAGTGCCAGGCGGGTAAACTCCAGGCCGGCCCCCTGCCAGTCAGTCATCGAACCCGGGGTCGTGGCGGCGCCCAGCAATAACATGAACAGCACGATCGTGGTGGCGTCGTTCAGCAGGCTTTCACCTTCCATCAGTACCAGCAGGCGCTGGGGTACCGGCAGTCGTTTGGCCAGCTCGCTGACTGCCACCGGGTCGGTTGCCGCCAGCAGTGTGCCGCCGATCAATGCTGTCATCCAGGGAAAGCCCTGCGGATGGCCGACGCCGGCATACAGCAAGGCGCCGGTCAGGGCCGCGGCCAGCAGCAACAATGGCAGTGCCAGCAACAGCAGCGGCAGCAGGTTGTGCAACAGCTGGCGCCCGTTCAGGCTGATGGCTGATTCGAAGATCAGCGTCGGCAGGAACACGTAAAACACCAGGTCGTGAAAATGATACCAGCGCAGGCCGGTATCCAGGCCGCTGCCGACCATCAACTGCGCGCCGGCAAAGCCCCCCGCCACCAGGGCGGCGCTGAGGGGCAGGCGCAGCAGGCGTGCCAGCGGCTCCAGCAGCAGCGCGGCCAGCAACATGGCCATGAACAGCAAAATGATGGAGCTAATCGGCATGTGTCAACCGGTCGGTGTGTTTTTCGATTGGACCGGCCGCGACAACCGGGGTTCACAGCAGCTCGGCGTTGCGCACCTGGCCGTAACGGTCCAGGGTCAGCCGCAGGCGTCCCTGGCAGGGGATGCGGCCGGCGGCGCTGCCGGAACCCTCCATGAGGATTTCCTCGAACTGGACAAAAGCGATTATGTGATGATCGTTCTGCTCGATGATTTCGTAGGTCAGGGTTTTATTATCGATCCAGCCGTTCTGCGAACAGAAGGCGGTTAATTCACGACACGACATCAGGTATCGCTCAATGTCTTGCATCAGGTAATGCATAGGTCAGGAATGGAATCGTGTGTCGTCGTCCCTGAACAGGCCAGGGTCATCCGGCTGTGCCATCAGGTAGGCCCGTTTGGAGTCTTCGGATTCGAAATAAATTTTCATCGCCGCGACCCCGCTGCCTTCGACGACAAAGGGGTGATGTTCCAGGTCGGTCACCTTGTTGCGGGTGGCCGGGTCGATCGTGGTTACTATCATTCTGCGCTCTCCTTCCGGGCGAAATACAACCACCTCCCCGGATACCGGCGAACTCACATCAAGTATAGATGGCCTGGGCAACCCTGCAAGTTGGCGGGCAACTGAGCGTCAAAGTTCAGGCGGTGCGTGGGGGCGCAGGGAGGCTACAGAAACAATGTCAGGACACCGGTGTAGCCGTACAGGCGCCGGTTGAAAATTTCGCCGTTGGCGAAAAAACCGACCAGTGGAAAATCGCCCAGGGTATTACTGATCATTTTCATTTCCGCCGAGTCTTCGCCGAACAGTGCTTCACCCCGGCCAAGGCAGGAAAAATACAGGCCTCCCCGGGGCTTGGCACCGTGGATGCGCGTCTTGAGTTCGTCCAGCATGCGTTGCATATCGTCCCAGGCGCTCTTGCCGTCGCGCCGGCAGAACTGCAGTTTCTGCCCGGGGTGCAGGATGTCACCGATGGCGATGCGCTTGCCCCCGGTGTCGATCCCGATCAGGTTGCGGACCAGGTAGTCACCGGTATCGGAACCCTCGATGGGAAACCCGGCAAAAATATAGCCGGCGGCGCGGTTAAGGTCGCGGGCCAGTATTTCGCCGATGTCCTGGTTGAAAACATCCAGTGCAGGGCGCTGGTCGATATAGTTGATAACGTTGCTGTCGCAGTCCGTGATGATGTGCTTGTCGCCGATCGGCGTGCAACCCTGACTGAGGGCGGTGGCAATACCCACGTCGCTGTTGAAAACGACGCCGGACAGGCCGCCTTCCAGCAGTTCATCGGCGACCTGCGGGTGGGCGCCGTGCGATGAACTCAGGCCGCCGATCAGGTAACCGCCGGGCAGTTCCGCCTGCAGCTGTTTGAGCAGCTCGGGCAGCATGCTGTTGGCCGGATCGCCGTGGACCACGCCCACGTGTGCCGGTGAGCGTTGCAGCCAGGGGTCCCACCTGGCCGGCAGCTGGTCCGCGGCCCGGTCATAGAAGGACAGTATCCGGAAACTGTCTTCCGGGAAGTTGCCGATCATGACCGCCATCGCCGACGCCTGGTGATACTCCCGCTCGGTGGCACAGATGCCGATCCCGACGGTGCCGGTCCAGTGTTCGACGCCGGTGGCGTCGCGCAAACGTTCCAGTATGGGTTGCAGCGCGTCGGCATAGGCATCGGTAACGTAGACGAAGCCCAGATTGGCCGCGGCCGGTACGTTACCCAGTTGCTGCAGGCAGGCGGTGACAGCATCCTGCCAGTTGGCGGCGCGGGCGTGTCCCAGCAAAAAAGCGGAGCTGTCATTCATGCGCGGTTACCAGCAATAAAAAGGGGCGCCGGATAACGGGCGCCCCTTCGGGTGTGCGGGGCGATGCCCCGATCAGCCGGATTTCTTGGCGGCCATCATGCGTTCGATGATGGGAGCCAGGATGATTTCCATGGCAAAGCCCATCTTGCCGCCGGGTACCACCAGCGAGTTGCGCCGTGACATGAAGGAATTGTCCAGCATGCTCAACAGGTAGGGGAAGTCGACTTCCAGTTTCTGCGGATCGCGGAAGCGGATGACGACAAAGCTTTCATCCGGCGTCGGGATGTCGCGGGCAATGAAGGGGTTGGACGTGTCGACGGTCGGCACGCGCTGGAAGTTGATATCGGTGCGGGAAAACTGCGGCGTAATATAGTGCACGTAGTCGTACATGCGGCGCAGGATAGTGTCGGTGACCGCTTCCGCCGAGTAGCCGCGCTGGGCGCAGTCGCGGTGGATTTTCTGGATCCACTCCAGGTTGACGATAGGCACCACGCCGATCAGCAGATCCACGAACTGGGCGACATTGGTGCTGCCATCGACGGCACCGCCGTGCAGGCCTTCATAAAACAGCAGGTCGGTACCGGGCGGGATGCTTTCCCAGGGCGTGAATTCCCCCGGCTTCTGACCGAAAGGCTCGGCTTCTTCATCGCTGTGCAGGTAGTAGCGGCGTTCACAACTGCCGGTTTCCGCGTAGGTCTTGAATGTTTCGGCCAGTTTGTCGAACAGGTTGGCGGTCGGTCCGAAGTGACTGAAATGGGTGTTGCCCTCGGTTTCGGCCTTGGCCATGGCTTCCTTCATGGCGACGCGGTCGTAGCAGTGATAGCTGTCGCCCTCGATCACGGCGGGGTTGACGCCTTCCCGGCGGAAAATATGCTCAAAAGCCACCTTGACGGTCGTGGTGCCGGCGCCTGATGAGCCGGTGACGGCGATCACTGGGTGTTTCTGGGACATGCCAATCTCCTCAAAACTTAAACAGAAAGGTGTTTGACGCCGTGCCGGTGCCTGCCCGGCACGGCGTCTGAATGCGTTGTATTGGTCGCGCAGCTGTCGGCAGCGGCGGCGACGGCCGGCTGGTGGCCAGAACGGCGTATTGAACCACTTTGGCGGATGGTCGACAACTTTAAATTAAGTTTTTGTTAAACCAGAAAATAATTAAAAACGTCCTATGCCTTCCCGGAGAAAATGTTAAGATATTGTGAAGTTTTCGGGAAAAACCCGCTGATCGCGTATTGTGTCGTCACTGCTCCTGCGGGATGAGCCAGGGGCCGGCGGTTTACGGCACAAGGCGTTTTTAGATAACTTTTTGTGGCTGGCGGAAGCACGACATGCGCGACCTGAGTAACTTCCTCGGCGGTGCGAAAAGAATGCTGGCACCCTACGGCGGCTGGATCGGCGAATTGCAGCACGCCGGGACCCTGAGGGCGGATCTGCTCGCCGGTATCACCGTGGCGCTGGTGCTGATTCCCCAGTCCATGGCCTACGCGCAACTGGCGGGCCTGCCCCCCTATATCGGCCTGTATGCCTCCTTTATACCGGTGATGATAGCGGCGCTGATGGGGTCGTCGCGGCAGCTGGCCACCGGCCCCGTGGCCGTGGTTTCGTTAATGACAGCCGCTGCCCTGGAGCCGCTGGCCGGTGGCAGTACCAGCCTCTACCTGGCGCTTGCCGCCACGCTGGCGATCATGGTCGGTCTTTTCCAGATGCTGCTGGGCATTTTCCGGCTGGGTGTACTGGTCGATTTTCTGTCGCACCCGGTGGTGGTGGGTTTCACCAACGGCGCCGCCATCATCATCGCGACCTCCCAGCTCGGTAAGCTGTTCGGTGTCAGCGTGGAAAGTGCCGAGCACCATTATCAAACGGTCTGGCGGGTGATCATCGCCGCCATGCGTGAGACCCATGTCGCCACCCTGCTGATGGGGCTGCTGGCGCTGGTGATCATGGTCACCCTGAAGCGCTGGCTGCCACGTTTTCCCAGCGTGCTGACAGCCGTCGTGGTCACCACCCTGCTTTCCTGGATGACCGGGTTTTCGCAGCAACTGTCCGTGCCCTTTGACCAGGTGGAAAACCATGAGGTGCAGACGGTCCTGGCCGAACAGCAGCAGCTCAGGGAAACGCTGCAGGGGCTCGAAGTGCGGCGCGAGGAACTGGCAGACCTCCTGGCACGCTTTGAAGCCGAATACCGGTTCGATGATGACCGCAGCCTGCATGCGCTACACCAGTATGACCAGGTAACGATCGCCATTGAAAAAAAGCAGGAAGAGATCCGGGCGGACCTCTCGGAATTACAGCGCCTGCATTTCCTCAGGGGCGAGGCCGGCGACAGTGGTCAGTTGTTCCTCAGGCATGAATTACTGGACAACGTTGCTATCGACCACAGCCGTGTCTGGCGGCTGAGCCACATCGACAGGGATGAGCGGCTGACGTTTACCAGTGGAGGCAAGGTAGTTGGCGATATCCCGCGCGGCTTACCGCTGCCGGCATTGCCGTCCCTGGATTTCGACCTGGCCATGCAGTTGCTGGCAGCGGTGCTGACCATCTCCCTGATCGGTTTCATGGAGGCCATCGCCATCGCCAAGGCGATGGCGGCGGAGACACGCCAGCGGCTGGATACCAACCAGGAGTTATTTGGCCAGGGACTTTCCAACGTCACCGCGGGCCTGTTCGGTGCCTACCCGGTATCCGGTTCGTTTTCACGTTCCGCGGTAAATATGGCGGCGGGGGCGAGAACCGGCTTTTCGTCGGTGGTGACCGGTGGCGTTGTTGCCCTGACGCTGTTGTTCCTGACACCCCTGCTCTATCACCTGCCACAGGCGACCCTGGCGGCCGTGATCATGATGGCGGTGGTTAACCTCGTCAAGGTGGCGCCCATCAGGCACGCCATGAAGGTACAGGCGCATGACGGCATTGTCGCTATTATCACCTTCGTGCTGACGCTGGTGCTGGCGCCGCACCTGGAGCAGGCCATCATCGTCGGTGTCATGCTGTCGCTGGGCCTGTTTCTGTGCCGCAGCATGCACCCGCGCTTCGCCGAACTGTCGCTGCATCCGGACGGCACCTTTCGTGATGCGGTTGTCCACAAGCTGCCGGTACACCCGGCCATTTCCGTGCTGCGCTTCGATGGCTCCCTGTATTTCGCCAATGCAGGCTATTTTCAAGGCCGGGTACTGGAGAATATCGCCGCCAAGCCAGGTTTGCGTTACGTCATTCTGGATCTCGAAGGCATCAACCAGATCGACGCGACCGGCGAAGATGTGCTGCGCAACCTGCATGACAATATGCAGCCCGGTGGGGTACAGCTTTTACTGGCCCGGCCCAAGGAACAGTTGATGCGGATTTTCACCAATTCGGGGTTGAAGGAAAAAATCGGCACCGGGCACATTTTCCGAACCCGTACGGATGCCATTGAATACGCCCAGCGGCAGCTCGGCGAAGCGGCGCTGGAAAATTCCCCGCTGGATCCCACGCACTCGGTGCGCCGGGTGCGGATGTCCGACAGTCAGCCCTGAAGCCGGCCGCGGCCTGCACGGCTGTGTCTACGGCCTGTCGTCCGTGGTATTGCGCCGGAAAACCAGGTCGCGGACACCATGACCGAGCCGCTGGCCACGCTGCTCGAATCGGGTCACCGGCCGGTAGGCCGGGCGTGGTGAGTAACGGTTGCTGCCGGCGACGTTGTCGAACAGGGGTGATTCCTCCATTACTGTCATCATATGTTCGGCGTAGGGTTGCCAGTCGGTGGCGAGATGGAAGCGGCCGCCCGGTTTCAGCTTGCGTGCCACCAGCCGCACAAAACCGGGTTGCAGAATTCGCCGCTTGTGATGTTTCTTTTTTGGCCAGGGGTCGGGGAAAAACAGCAGGATCCGGTCGAGGCTGCGGTCATCGATGCAGTGCTCCAGGATTTCGATCGCATCGTGGCAGAAAATGC
>CBEUNK010000128.1:0-7103 GCA_965544455.1 uncultured Thiogranum sp. | reverse complement strand
GGCCGGACCCAGGGGGGCGGCATCGAAAAGCTGCCCACTCACGGTGTTCTCCACCAGCCGCACCTGTTCGACCTTGCCCTGCTGCACCAGGGTTTTGAACTGGCTGTAGGAAATCGGGTAAGTCGATTCGGCGGTCGGATGATCCTGGACAAATAACAGGTAGGCCAGGCCGAGCATGGCCGTGACCAGCAGCAGCTGGGTCCACGGGCGGAGGTTCAGTTCCGGACCGGGTTTGCGGTTCGTCGGCATAAGGTCTCAACCGTTATTTCTGCAATAATGACTGGCCTGTCTTTCATTTAAGCACCTTCTGACCGATCCGTCACCGCATTTGACCAGGATCATAGCAATCGCCCGGGTTTGCACCATACTGAAACTGACAACGCAGGGGAGGTATATGATGAAACTGCCGTTAGAGATCGTCTTCCGTAACCTTGAACCGTCCGAAGCCATCGAGGCCAAAGTCCGGGAACGCGCTGAAAAACTCGAAAAATTCTATAAAGATATTATGTCGTGTCGTGTTGTTGTCGAGGCCGACCACAAACACCATCACAAGGGCAACCTCTACCACGTGCGCATCGATCTCACCGCACCCGACACCGAGCTGGTGGCCAGCCGTGAACCGCGCGATCACCATGCGCACGAGGATGTCTACGTCGCCATTCGCGATGCCTTCGACGCCATGCGGCGCCAGCTGGAGGACTACGCCCGGCGTCGCCGCGGCGATGTAAAAACCCACCAGCCACCGCCGGCCGGGGAATCCCTGTAACCCGGTTAACCGGCCACACCCCGGTCGCCGGGCATGCATGACTGGCCACGCGATGTCGCCGCCGCCCGCGCGCTGCAGGAATCCCTGGCTGCCGAAGTCATCCGCGAAGATGCCCTGGGTCCTGTTCACCGGGTGGCGGGGGTCGACGTCGGTTTTGAAGACGGGGGCAAGACCACGCGCGCGGCGGTGGCGGTGTTGTCTTTTCCCGACCTGACACCCGAAATCAGCAGCATCAGCCGCCTGCCCACCTGTTTCCCCTACGTGCCGGGTTACCTGTCCTTCCGTGAACTGCCCGCCGTGTTAAAGGCGCTGGAAAAACTTGCAGTCCAGCCGGACCTGCTGCTGTGTGACGGCCAGGGCCTGGCGCACCCGCGCCGCTTTGGCCTGGCCTGTCACCTGGGCGTACTGACGGATATCCCCAGCATCGGCGTCGCCAAGTCACGCCTGGTCGGCACCCACGCCGACCTGCCGGCAGAGAAAGGACAGTGGGTGCCATTGCTCGACAAGGGTGAAACCATCGGTGCCGTGGTCCGTACCCGCACCGGGGTCAGCCCGGTCTACGTCTCCATCGGTCACCGCGTGAGCCTGGCAACGGCCATCAACTACACACTGCACTGCACCACCCGCTTCCGTTTGCCGGAAACCACGCGCTGTGCGCACCGACTCGCGTCGGGCTGATAATCATTCGGGGATTGCCGCGGGTATCGTCAGTCGGCCTCGCGGTCGATATCGCAACAATGGGAAACGGCCGCCGGGACCGGCTCGGCGCTGAGCACACTGCCAGTCACGGGGTTCGGCCGGAACGCAGTACAACCCTTCAGGCCCAGCGCATAAGCCCGCTCGAAGACGGCCTGGTAGTCACCGAAAGGCAGGTTCGCGGGGATATTGATGGTCTTGGAAATGGCGTTATCGACATAAGGCTGGATAGCGGCCTGCATCTGCAGGTGCACTTCGGGTGCCAGGGCGTGCGCATCGACGAAGGCCGGTGGCAGGCTGTCGTCTGCGTGCTCCGCCTGCCACCGGTGGCAGGCATAGTCGACGACCTCGTGTTCTTCCAGGGAACCGTCGAGCTGGCGTATGCGGCGCCGGTAACGGGCCTCGAAGACCGGTTCCAGACCGCTGGATACGTTGTTGGCCAGCAGGCTGATGGTACCGGTGGGCGCAATGGCCAGCAGATGGCTGTTACGGATACCGTTGGTGGCGATGGCGTCGCGGATAGCCGCGGGCAGCGCTTGTACGAATGGACCCTGCAGGTAGGCGTCGGCCTTGAAGCCCGGGAAACAGCCTTTTTCTTTCGCCAGCTGCACCGAACTGCGGTAGGCGGCCTCGCACAGGGTACGCATGACCGCGGCGGCTGTTTCATAGGATTCCGGTGACCCGTAGCGAATACCCAGCTGCATCAGCATATCCGCCAGGCCGGTAATACCCAGCCCGATGCGCCGCGTGTGTTTAACACGATGTTCCTGCTGTGGCAGCGGGAACCGGGAGACATCGATGACATTGTCCAGCAGGCGGACGGCCGTGCCGGCGCTCGCGGTCAATGCCTCATAATCAATGCATGCCGCCTTGCCGAAGGGTTTATCGACAAACCGGGTCAGGTTCAGGGAACCGAGGTCGCAGGCACCATAGGGCGGCAGCGGGATTTCCCCGCAGGGGTTGGTGGCGCTGATGCGCTCTTCGTAGTAAAGGTTGTTCCAGTGGTTGATGCGGTCGATGAACAGGACACCGGGTTCGGCATAGTCGTAGCTGGCGTGCGTCAGGCGTTCCCATAATTCGCGCGCCCGCAGTACGCTGACGACCCGGCAGGCCACCGGCGCGTCGTGGCCGGGCCAGTCGCGCTCCACCACCCCCTTGCCCGCGACCGACGCCTCCTCCTCCAGTTGTGCCACCGGAAACACCAGCGCCCAGTCGGTATCGTCGCGCACCGCCTGCATGAAAGCATCGGTGACCAGCACGGACAGGTTGAAATGCCGCAGCGCCTGCGGATCACGCTTGGCATCGATAAACGCGAGGATGTCGGGATGGTCGCAGCGCAGGGTCGCCATCATGGCACCGCGGCGGGCACCCGTCGACAACAGGGTCTCGCACATGCTGTCCCAGATGCGCATGAACGATACCGGGCCGGAGGCCACACCGCCGACCGTCCAGGCGCGGCTGCCGAAGGGTCGCAGGGTTGAAAAATCGTAGCCGACACCGCCGCCCTGCTGCATGGTCAGGGCGCCTTCCTTGAGCGCCGAAAAGATCCCGTCCATGGAATCCTCGATGGTCCCCATCACGAAACAGTTGAACAGGGTGACGCGGCGGCCGGTCCCGGCGCCCGCCATGATCCGCCCGCCGGGAAGAAACCTGAAATCCTCGAGCAACCGGTAAAAGCGCGCTTCCCACTGCGCCTGCTCCCGGGTCTCGACCGTCGCCAGCGCGCGCGCCACCCGCCGCCAGGTGTCCGTGAGCTGCCGGTCGAAAACGGTGGCGCCGTCACGGTAACGGTACTTGGTGGCCCAGATGAGCCGGGAAACAGGTGTGTCGAGATAGTCGGTCGTCATGGTCCGCAGCCGTTACGGGATTGCGGGGGAAACCGTGCCGGCCTCCCCCTGACGACTAACTTACCGCCCGCAAGCTGTCCGCGCTAGTCAAAAAACTCCGCGTCGCTCCTGACCTTGTCGGCCAGGTCGCTGATGGCATCGGCCATTTTTTCCAGCCGTTCGACCAGCGCCGTATCGATGCCCGCTTCGATCAGTAACACCAGTTCGTCAAAATGCTCGTCCGACAGGCTGTCGCCCGCCTCTTCCATCATGGTTCTGAAACGACTGGCGATATCCTGTGCGTGCCTGGTGCGGTGCATGATCACTTGACCTCTTTCAACGTGGGTTCTTCACTGAGGTTTCTTTCACCCTTCTCGTAGATGTTCCGCGCCGAACCGACAATCAGGGGATCGGGTGCCCGGGCCACTTTTTCGTTCTTGTTCGGATAGTCGAGCTGACTGAGCAGAAAACGCATGGCGTTGATGCGTGCGCGCTTCTTGCAGTCGGATTTCACCACCGTCCAGGGCGCATCGGCCGTATCGGTGTAGAAGAACATGGCTTCCTTGGCCTCGGTGTAGTCTTCCCACTTGTCCAGCGAGGACAGGTCGATGGGACTTAGCTTCCACTGTTTCAACGGGTCCCCGCGGCGTGCCTGAAAACGACGGAACTGTTCGTTGCGACTGACCGAGAACCAGAGTTTGTGCAGGGTGATGCCGCTGCGTACCAGCATGCGTTCGAGTTCGGGGGCCTGGCGCATGAACTCCAGGTAGTCGCCGGAGGTACAGAACTTCATCACGCGCTCGACACCGGCGCGGTTGTACCAGGAGCGGTCGAACAGGACGATTTCACCGGCACTCGGCAGGTGTTTCAGGTAGCGCTGGAAATACCACTGGCCACGCTCCTCGTCGGAGGGCTTTTCCAGCGCGACCACCCGTGCACCACGGGGGTTCATGTGTTCCATCAGGCGCTTGATGGTGCCGCCCTTGCCGGCCGCATCGCGGCCTTCGAACAGGATCAGGATGCGCTGACCGGTTTCCTTGACCCAGTTCTGCATTTTCAGCAGCTCGATCTGCAGTTCCTGTTTGAGCACCTCGTACTCCGCCCGCTGCATTTTGTCGGCATAGGGGTAATTGGCATCGGGGAAGATCTTGTGCTTCGACAGCTTCTGCACGGCCTTGGGCTTGGCCAGTACCTGGTCGGGCCGGCCTTCGGCGACATTGGGCAGGGTGATTTTCTTTTGCTGATCCATCATTTTCTCCCGGGAAACTATCAGAACATTATGATTAATTTCTCGGCAGAAAGTGAATGATCTGGATCAAATAAGTTAATATATAATTGACTTAAATTATATATTATATCTAATTGTTTTTTATATATATAATATTTATTTTTTCGTGTCATGCAGGTAACCGCGTTCAATCCCGACGGCTGATTCGCTATCTGCCCGCCCCTGCCGCCCCGGTTGAGCCCGCCTGACCCTTACACAACAAGCCTTACTCCTATATAATCCCGCGCCTTGTTTTCCAAGGAATCCGGGGTCGTGCGCGCGATGTTGGCCGTAGTCAAAATGCCGCATCGGCGATCGATTAACCATAGAGTAGAGCGATGACTGATTTAACCAAATACCGAAACATAGGCATTTTCGCCCACGTTGATGCCGGCAAGACAACGACCACGGAACGCATTCTCAAGCTGACCGGCAAAATCCACAAGACCGGTGAGGTTCACGAGGGTGAAGCCACCACCGATTTCATGGACCAGGAACGCGAGCGCGGTATTACTATCCAGTCGGCCGCCACCTCCTGCGAGTGGAACGACTACCGCCTGAACATTATCGACACCCCCGGACACGTCGACTTCACCATCGAAGTCTATCGCTCACTCAAGGTGCTCGACGGCGGTGTGGGCGTGTTCTGTGGCTCCGGCGGCGTGGAACCGCAGTCCGAGACCAACTGGCGCTACGCCAACGAGTCGGAAGTGGCGCGTATTATTTTCGTCAACAAGCTGGACCGCATGGGCGCGGATTTCTACCGCGTGGTGCAGCAGATCCAGGACGTGCTGGGCGCCAATCCGCTGGTGATGACGCTGCCGATCGGCATCGAAGACGACTTCACCGGCGTGGTCGACCTGCTGACCCGCAAGGCCTGGATCTGGGATGCCACCGGCAACCCGGAGAACTATGAAATCCAGGAGCCGCCGGCCGACATGGCCGACGCCGTCGAGGAATGGCGCGAGAAACTCATCGAGACCGCCGTCGAGCAGGACGACGACCTGATGGAACAGTACCTGGAAGGCGAAGAACCGTCCATCGAGGACCTCAAGCGCTGCATCCGCAAGGGCACCATCGCGCTGGACTTCTTCCCGACTTACTGCGGTTCGGCCTTCAAGAACAAGGGTATCCAGCTGGTGCTGGACGCCGTGGTCGACTACCTGCCCGACCCGACCGAAGTCAAGCCGCAGCCGGAAGTGGACCTGGAAGGCAACGAGACCGGCGAGTTCGCCACTGTCGACGTCGACCGGCCATTGCGCGCCCTGGCGTTCAAGATCATGGATGACCGTTTCGGCGCCCTGACCTTTATCCGTATTTACTCGGGCAAGCTCGAAAAAGGCACGACCGTGCTGAACACCTATACCGGCAAGACCGAGCGCATCGGGCGTATCGTCGAAATGCACGCCGACTCGCGCGAGGAACTCACCAGCGCACAGGCCGGTGACATCGTCGCCGTGCTGGGCATGAAGAATGTGCAGACCGGTCACACCCTGTGCGACCCGAACAACCCGGCGACGCTGGAACCCATGGTGTTCCCTGACCCGGTCATCTCGGTCGCCGTGGCGCCGGTGGACAAGGGTGCCTCGGAAAAACTTGGTATCGCCATCGGCAAGATGATCCAGGAAGACCCGTCGTTCCGTGTCGAGACCGACGAGGACAGCGGCGAGACCATCCTCAAGGGCATGGGCGAACTGCACCTGGACATCAAGGTCGATATCCTGAAACGTACCCACGGCGTGGAAGTGACCGTCGGCAAGCCGCAGGTGGCCTACCGCGAAACCATCACCCAGCGCATCGAAGACAGCTACACGCACAAGAAACAGACCGGTGGTTCCGGCCAGTTCGCCAAGATTGACTACGTCATCGAACCCGGCGAACCCGGCAGCGGTTTCGAGTTTGAATCGAAAGTCACCGGCGGCACCGTGCCGCGCGAATTCTGGCCGGCCGTCGAAAAGGGCTTCAAGAAAAGCATGGAAGTCGGTCCGCTGGCCGGTTACCCCTGCGTGGATTTCAAGGTCACGCTGCTGGACGGTGGCTACCACCCGGTGGACTCCTCGGCCGTGGCCTATGAGCTGGCCGCCGGGGCCGCCTATCGTCAGAGCATGACCAAGGCCTCGCCGCAGATCATGGAACCGATCATGAAGGTCGACGTCTTTACGCCGGAAGACAACGTCGGCGACGTGATCGGCGACATCAACCGCCGCCGCGGCATGATCAAGTCGCAGGAATCCGGCCCGACCGGCACACGCATCAAGGCCGAGTGCCCCTTGAGCGAAATGTTCGGCTACATCGGTGACCTGCGTACCATGACCTCCGGCCGTGGCCAGTTCTCCATGGAGTTCCTGCACTACATGCCGTGCCCGAAGAACGTGGCGGACGCGGTCATCAAGGAAACCCAGGAACGCCGCGCCAGCTGACGTCTTGACCGGTGGAAAGGGGGCAGATTTAAATCTGTCCCCTTTTTTATCCCCTTTCTTCATGCCTGACCTCAAACACGTCTTCGACGGCACCCGTGAAAACTTCCGGCAACTGGTCGTGGAAAATT
>CBEUNK010000127.1:0-7161 GCA_965544455.1 uncultured Thiogranum sp. | reverse complement strand
ACCGCCGAATCGACTTACCCGATTTCCTACAGCCAGTTCAAAACCCTGGTACAGGAGGGCAAGGTCGAACAGGTGCGGCTGGTGGATAACACCGTGAGCGGGCAGCTTTTCGATGCCGCCCCCCTGGGCCCGGCCGCCGAGCCGGGCACGCACTTCACCACCCTGATCCCCACCATCGGGGATAACGACCTGCTGCCGTCGCTGGAAGCCAGGGGCGTCAAAATCGAGGTGGCCGAAAAAAGTGACGGTATCCTGGTCAAGGTGCTGGCGTCGTTATTGCCGTGGGTAATCTTCATTGCCCTGTGGTGGTGGCTGTTGCAGCGCGCGTCGCGGAACCTGGCCGGTGGTTTGGGTGGTCGCGGCCAGCTGCAGGATTTTCTTCGCCCGCCGGCCAGGAAGGCCACTGTTCCGGATACGACGTTTGCTGACGTCGCCGGCCAGGAGAACGTCAAGCGCGAGGTGACCGAACTGCTCGACTTCCTGCGCGCGCCGGACCAGTACCGGGCACTGGGCGCCGAGGTGCCGCGCGGCGTGCTGCTCATGGGGCCGCCGGGCACCGGCAAAACCCTGCTCGCACGGGCACTGGCGGGTGAGGCCGGTGTGCCTTTCTACACCATATCGGCCTCCGAGTTTATCGAGGTGTTTGTGGGGGTGGGGGCCGCACGGGTCCGCAACCTGTTCGAGGAAGCCAAGAAAAACGCGCCGAGCATTATCTTTATCGATGAACTCGACAGCGTCGGCCGCACCCGCGGCACCGGTCTCGGCGGCGGCCACGACGAGCGCGAGCAGACCCTCAACCAGATCCTCGCGGAAATGGACGGCTTTGCCGGCCACGAAGCCGTGATCGTACTGGCGGCCACCAACCGGCCGGACGTGCTGGATCCGGCATTGCTGCGCCCCGGCCGCTTTGACCGCCACGTCATCATCGACCTGCCCGATCGCAAGGACCGCCTGGCCATCCTGAAGGTGCATACCCGCAAGGTGCCGTGTGCGCCGGACGTCGATTTCGAGAGCCTCGCCGCCGGCACCCCCGGGTTTTCCGGTGCCGATATCAAGAACCTGGTGAACGAAGCGGCCATGCTCGCCGCGCGGAAAAAGCACCCGCAGGTGACCCGGGAGGATTTCGACGAGGCGCGGGACAAGCTGCTGCTGGGCACGGTGCGCACCCTTGCCATACAGCCGCAGGAGCGGCACCGGCTGGCGGTGCACGAGGCCGGCCACACCCTGGTCGCCTATTTTCTGCCGCTGGCGGATCCCTTGTACAAGGTCACCATCATTCCCCGCGGCCAGGCGCTGGGCGGCACCCACCAGCTGCCCGAGGAAGAACGGCATACCCTGCCGGAAGACTACCTGCGTGCCCGCCTGACAGTGACCCTGGGTGGGCGCTGCGCGGAAAAGGAACTGCTCGGCAGCGTCAGTTCCGGTGCCGACAACGATATCCAGCAGGCCACGGCACTTGCCCGGGCGATGGTGGCGCGCTGGGGCATGTCCAGCGAGATCGGTCCGGTCGACCTGCGCGAAAGCGAGGAACATCCCTTCCTGGGACGTGAGATTGCCCAGCCGCGGCGTTTCTCGGAGGCCTCCGCGCAAGCGGTCGACAAGGCCGTGCACGACTTGCTGCACGAGGCGGAGACGCAGGCGATCGGCGTCCTCAAGCATCACCGCCCGGCGCTGGAACGGCTGATCGCCGCGCTCGAACAGAATGAAACCCTGCAGCGCGAGCAGATCGAAATATGCCTGGGGCCGACCGACCGCAGGAAAAATATCACCGTGATACCGACACAGGGCGGGGAAGACAAAGGCGCGGATTCCCCGGGTTGAAAAGGCCACTCTGTGCAAGGAGGCTGGTATGTCACTGACACTGTCTTCCCCGGCATTTACTGCCGATGCTGAAATCCCCCGGCGGTACACCTGCGATGGTGACGACCAGTCGCCACCGCTCGACTGGTCGGGTGTACCCGAGCAGGCCAGCAGCCTGGTGCTGATCGTGGACGATCCCGATGCCCCGGACCCCGCCGCGCCGCGCATGACCTGGGTACACTGGGTGCTGTTCAACCTGCCAGCCGACAGCAGCGGTCTGCCCGAGGCGGTTAAAGACGATGGCTTACCCGAAGGCACGCAGCAAGGGGTCAACGACTGGGGGCGTACCGGTTATGGCGGGCCCTGTCCGCCGATCGGCCGGCACCGCTACTTTCACAAGCTGTATGTGCTGGATTCGGTATTAACACAGCTGAAAC
Source organism: uncultured Thiogranum sp. (assembly GCA_965544455.1). GTDB lineage: Bacteria > Pseudomonadota > Gammaproteobacteria > DSM-19610 > DSM-19610 > Thiogranum. Next base: position 4,924 of record CBEUNK010000127.1, on the reverse strand, counting down.
ACCCAACGAAAGCACAGCTCGAAGCGGCAATGCAGGGGCATGTTCTGGAACAGGCGGAACTGATCGGTACCTTTCAGCGCCGCTGATCCGCCTCGATGACCCGAACCGGTCTATTCGTAACGCAATGCGTCGATCGGCCGCAGCTGTGACGCCTTGCGCGCCGGGTGCAGGCCGAAGAACACGCCCACCAGGCCGGCGAACAGGAAAGCGATCAGTACCGAGCCGGGCGTCACGCTGACCGGCAGTTCGGAAAAACGCGCCACCGCCAGCGCGCCACCCAGGCCGAGGAAAATGCCGAGCACGCCGCCGATGGTACTGAGCACCAGCGCTTCCAGCAGGAACTGCCACAGGATGTCGCGCCGGCGCGCACCCAGGGCCATGCGGATACCGATCTCGCGCGTGCGCTCGGTGACCGACACCAGCATGATGTTCATGATGCCGATGCCACCCACCAGCAGCGACACCGAGGCGATGCTGCCCAGCAGCCAGGTGAACACGCGGGCGCTTTCCTCCGAGGTCTGCGCCAGCTCGGCGCGGTTATACATGCGGAAGTCGTCACGCTGGCCCTCGCGGATGCGGTGGCGCTGGCGCAGCAGCTGCTTGATCTCTTCGAGCAGCCGGAATGAAGCGGCCCGGTCGCGGGCGGTCACCTCGATGCGCTGGACGTGGGTGATGCCCATCAGTTTGCGCTGCACGGTGGTCAGTGGCAGGAAGGCAGCATCGTCCTGGTCCGTGCCCCAGGCGGTAGCGCCCTTTTTGCCGAGCACGCCGATCACCTTGCAGGCCAGGCCCTTGATGATAATGGTCTCGCCCAGGGGGCTGCGCAGGCCGAACAGCTCGCGGGTCACGGTCTTGCCGAGCACGCACACATGGCTGGCGCCGCGCACCTGGCGCCGGGTGATGAACTCGCCCTCGGCCAGCGGCCAGTTGCGCACGGTGATGTAGTCGGGCGTGACGCCCTGGATGGCCGTGCCCCAGTTGGTACCGCGATAGCGTACCTGTTCCGTGGTGCGGACAGTGGGTGCCGCGGCCACCACGTCCGGCAAGGTGGCGATGGCGTCGGCGTCGGCGCTGGTCAGCGTGGTGATGCCGCCGGCGCCGGTGCGCACGCCGCCGTGGGTTACCGAACCGGGACGCACCACCAGGGTATTGGTGCCCATGCTCGCCAGCTGCGCGGCAATGCGCTGCTGGGCGCCGCTGCCGATGCCGAGCATGGCGATCACCGAGCCCACGCCGATGACCACGCCCAGTGCGGTCAGCATGGCGCGGGTCTTGTTGCGCCACAGGGCGTGCAGTGCCAGTTGCAGGGCAGTGGTCCAGTTCACGCGTGGACCTCCAGCTGGCCGTCGCGCAGGAACAGCCGGCGCCGGGCGCACTCGGCTACTTCCGGTTCGTGGGTGATCAGGACAATAGTCAGGCCGTCTTCGCGGTTCAGCGTTTCCAGCAGTTTCATGATTTCAACCGTGGTCGCGGTGTCGACGTTACCGGTGGGTTCGTCGGCCAGCAGCAGCGACGGCCGGGTCACCAGGGCGCGGGCGATGGCGACGCGCTGCGCCTGGCCGCCGGACAACTGGTTGGGCAGGTGGTGCAGGCGTTCGCCCAGCCCCATCCGCACCAGCGCCTCGCGCGCCCGGGCGCGGCGTTCGGCCTTGCCGACGCCGGTATAGATCAGGGGGGTCTCGACATTCTCCAGCGCACTGGTGCGCGCCAGCAGGTTGAAATTCTGGAACACGAATCCGATTTCGCGGTTGCGCAATGCGGCCAGCCGGTCGCTGTCCATGCCGGTCACGTCGCGGCCGTTCAGGTAGTAACTGCCGGCGTCCGCCACGTCGAGGCAACCGAGAATATGCATCAGCGTCGACTTGCCCGAACCGGACGGCCCCATGATGGCGACGAACTCGCCGCGCTCGACCGTGAGGTCGATGCCGCGCAACGCCTGGATGGTCACGCCATCCAGCATGTAGGCCTTGTGCAGGTCGTGGATCTGCAGCAGGGGGGTGGTCATCGACTCAGAACAGGCTCAGCCCGAAGCGCCGCTTGCGTTTGCTGTCCCCGCGTTGGGGCGGCACCGCGACTACCATGTTATCGGTGAGGTCTGCACCGCTGACCTCGGTGACCTTGTCGCCGATGATGCCGGTGGTGACGGCGAGTGGCGCGAGCGTGTCGCCGTCCACCTGCCACAGGATAGCTTCGCCGGACTTGAGGTCGGCGCGTAACTGTTCCAGTTTTTCCTGCGGCCAGGGCGGGACGTAGCGCAACGCCGCGTTGGGCACGGTGAGCACGTCGTCACGGTGGGCCACCTCGATACTGACGGTGGCGGTCATGCCCGGCTTCAGGGCCAGGTCGGCGTTGTCCACGTGAATGATGCAGTTGTACTTGACCACCCCGGCCTCGACCTTGGGCAGCAGCCGTACCTGGGCGACACTGCCGCTGAAGCGGCGGCCCGGGTAGGCGAACACCGTGAAGCTCACCGGCTGGCCCTCGTGCACCTGGCCGATGAAGGCCTCGTCCACGTCGGTTTCCACCTGCATGCGGGTCAGATCATTGGCGATGGTGAACAGGGTAGGGGCCTGCAGGCTGGCGGCCACCGTCTGGCCGACGTCGACATCGCGGGAAATGATTACGCCGTCGATCGGTGCATGAATGGTGGTGTAGTCGAGGTTGACCTGTTCGCGTTCCAGTGCCGCCCGGGCCTTGGCCACGCTGGCGACCTTCACCTGGTATTCCGCCTGTGCCGCCTGGTAAGCGAAACGCGCCGCGTCCACCACGCTGTCGGCCACCAGTTTTTTCTTCTGCAGGTCGGCCTGGCGTTCGTACTCGCGCCGGGTGTCCAGCACGTTGATGTGGGCCTTGTCACGCGCCGCCTCGGCGTTTTTCAGGCTGGCCTCGGCTTCGGCCCGCTTGGCCTTGAAGATGGCCGGGTCGATCTGGGCGATTACCTGGCTCTGTTCGACCCGGTCGTTGAAGTCGGCATACAGTTCCTTGATGGTGCCCGAGACCTGGCTGCCCACCAGAACGGTGTTGATGGGATTAAGGGTGCCGGTGGCCGAGACCACATCGCTGATTGCGCCGTGGCGCACCTGTGCCTGGCTGTACGCCGGTGCCTGTTCGGCCTCGGGTGCGCGCAACAGGTACCAGCCGCCACCGGCGAGGGCAGCGAGCAGGAGGATGCCGGTTAACAGTTTTGCCATGTGATGAGCGATTCGCGTGTCTGACCGTGTCAGCCGGTATTATGCCGGTATTTCACACGCAAGTCCGCAGCCGGCAGGCTCAAGCCGGCGAATAATCAGTGAAAATTTTCCCGGGGCGGGTGGGAAGCAGACGGCCGGCAGTACTGACGGGCAGCACTGCCGGGTGCCTGTTACTGCTCTTTCTTCATGTGTTCTTCGACGGCTTCCTTGGTGTCCTCGGCCTGCTCGGCAACATTCGAAGCGGCTTCGTCGATTGCCTTGCCGGCCTGTTCCGCGGGTCCTTCCTGTTTTTCACAGGCCGACAGGCCGGTGAGCAGCAGGCCGGCCAGTAAAGCACTCATGATTCCCTGGTACAGTTTCATTGTCTCTCTCCTTAACGTGACTGTGACGAAGGGCGCATTGTAGTCTGACTGCGCGGTGCTTTACCATGTCGTTCAACGGCGACGCTATCGGATGGGCGCGTGGATCAGGTGGAAGATCGACCATGAAAAAAGCAGATTACGTGGTAGCCGGGATCCTCGGTGTGGCGGCCGTACTGGCGGTGAAGTTTTATGCGCCGCAGGAAGACCACGAGCCCCTGCCGGAACTGCCGGCCGAACCCGCGGCGCCGCCCGTGGCGGAGGCACCGGCAATCCGTTACCCGCTGCCGGAACAGCCGCCGGCCCCGGAACAACCGGCGCCCGCCGCCGCCACGCCGCCGCCGGAGACACCCGCCGCAGCGGCACAGGAAGCCGCCGGCGAGGCGACCCCGGCGCCCGCACCGGAACCACCCCTGCCGCCGCTGGGCGACAGCGACGCCGTGCTGAAACCCGACCTGTACACGCTGGCCGCCCGGCAGGTGCTCGACGCCACGCTGAACATGGACCGCATCATCCGGCGCTTCGTGGTCACCGTGGACAACCTGCCGCGCCGCAACCTGCTGAACAGCAAGTTCCGCTCGAACCGCTCGGTTTCCGGCAAACTGCAGGTGCGCCAGGACAGCCATGGTCTTTACCTGGACGAGGCAAACTACGCGCGTTACGACGTGTTCATGGACCTGCTGACCAGCCTGGACACTGACCGGCTGGTTACGCTTTACCTGCATTACTACCCCCTGATGCAGACGGCGTACGAAGACCTGGGTTACCCCTCGGCCTACTTCAACGACCGCCTGATCGATGTCATCGACCAGCTGCTGGCAACGCCCGACGTCGGCGGGCGGATAGCACTGCTGCGTCCGCACGTGCTGTACAAGTATGCCGACCCGAAACTCGAGGCCTTGTCCGCCGGACAAAAGGTACTGATCCGCATCGGCCCGCACCATGCCGCCCGGGTCAAGGCGAAACTGCGCGAACTGCGCCGGGGACTGGCAGGCGGCAACTAGACAAAAAAAGGGCTTGACGCCAGCGTGTGTTTTGTTCCACAAGCGCCGTTGTTATGCACAGTGGTAACAGAACGGTAAACAAATGGCTGCATGAAACGAAGTTCACTTCATTTCCGGTCTGCAAAAGCTCTGTAACTTGTTGTTATAACAAGGTGTATCCGAGTTGTTGAAAAAATACCCAAGTTAACGGAAACACTGCGTTTTTCGGCCTCGCAACCCGATTCCGGACATTCATCCACATACTTATCCACAGAAAATGTGGACAACTTTTACGGTTTCCCCGCCACACCACCCCAACCACTAAAATAAACTACCCGCGATTTCAGGAAGAAATCACCACCAAAAGGAATTGGACATGACCCACAGCGCA
>CBEUNK010000126.1:0-7216 GCA_965544455.1 uncultured Thiogranum sp. | reverse complement strand
CCGTTGTCGGTGGTGAAGCCCTGGCGCAGTTCCGGTATACCGCCGAACTTGACCAGTTCGCGCGCCACGAAGCTTTGCGCCATGGGGATGACCTCGACGGGCAGCGGGAAGGCGCCCAGTACCTTGACCAGCTTGCTCTCGTCGCAGATGCAGACGAATTTGTCGCTGGCGCCGGCAACGATTTTCTCGCGCGTCAGTGCGCCGCCACCGCCCTTGATCAGCTGCAGGTAGTGGTTGGTCTCGTCGGCGCCGTCGACATAGACAGACAACTGGCCGGCCTCGTTGAGGTCCATCACCGGGATGCCGTGACTTTTCAGGCGTTCGGCGCTGGCGACCGAGCTGGCCACGGTGCCGTCGATCCTGCCCTTGATTTCGGCCAGGGCATCGATGAAATAATTGGCGGTCGAGCCGGTGCCGACGCCGATAATGGTGCCTGTTTCAACGTAGTCGATGGCCGCCCGGGCAACCTGTTGTTTGAGTTCGTCCTGGTTCATACGTCCTCCGTATTTCGAATGGCTGAATCATACGCCTGAACGGGGACAGATTTAAATCTGTCCCCGTGCCCGGTATTATCCGTCAATGGCCGATACCTACCTGAAACGCATCCTGAATTCCAGCGTCTACGACGTTGCCGTCGAATCACCACTGGATTACGCGCGCACCCTGTCACAACGCCTGGGCAACCACGTGTGGCTGAAGCGCGAGGACCTGCAGCCGGTGTTTTCCTTCAAGCTGCGTGGTTCCTACAACAAGATCGCCGGCCTGAGCGACGCCGAGTGCGCCAACGGCATTATCGCAGCTTCCGCCGGCAACCACGCCCAGGGCGTGGCGCTGGCTGCCAGCCACCGCAACATCAAGTCGCTGATTGTAATGCCGCGGACGACGCCCGGCATCAAGGTCAGCGCCGTCAAGGCCCTGGGTGGCAAGACACTGTTGCACGGTGACACCTACGACGAGGCCTACGCGCATGCCCTGACTCTGGCCGACAAGGAAAATATGGTGTTCATTCATCCCTACGACGATCCGGATGTGATCGCCGGGCAGGGCACCATCGCCATGGAACTGCTGCAACAGCACCGTACCCCATTTGATGCGGTATTCGTGCCGGTGGGCGGCGGTGGACTGATCGCCGGCATCGCCACCTACATCAAGGCCCTGCGGCCCGATATCCGCGTCATCGGCGTCGAGCCCGAGGATGCCCCCTGCATGTACGAGGCGCTGAAGCGCAAGCGCCGGGTGATTCTCGACCAGGTCGGTATCTTTGCCGACGGGGTGGCCGTGCGTCAGGCCGGCAAGGAAACCTATCGCCTGGCGCGCCAGTATGTCGATGACATGATCCTGGTCAGCACCGACGAGATCTGTGCCGCCACCAAGGACATCTTCGACGATACGCGCGCCATGGTCGAGCCCGCCGGCGCGCTGGCGGTGGCGGCGATCAAGAAATACGTGGAACGGGACGCCGTGGAAGGGCAGACCCTGGTGGCGATCAACAGTGGCGCCAATATCAATTTCGACCGCCTGCGCCATGTGGCCGAGCGCGCCGAGCTGGGCGAACGCCGCGAGGCCCTGCTGGCGGTCACCATCCCCGAGCAGCCGGGCAGTTTTCTGAAATTCTGCAAGACACTGGGCCGGCGCGGTATCACCGAGTTCAACTACCGCTATGCCGATGCCGCGGACGCCCAGGTGTTTGCCGGCGTGCAGTTGTCGGGTGGCGACGAGGAGCGGGAAGCGCTGATCGCCATTCTGCGCGGCAAGGGCTACCCGGTCGTGGATATGACCGACAATGAAATCGCCAAGACTCACATCCGTTTCATGGTCGGCGGGCATGCGCAGGGGGTCGCCGACGAGGTCCTGTACCGGTTCGAGTTCCCGGAGCGGCCCGGGGCGCTGCTGAAATTTCTCTCCAGCATGGGCAGGCGCTGGAACATCAGCCTGTTCCACTATCGCAACCACGGTGCCGCCTACGGCCGGGTGCTGGTCGGTATCCAGGTGCCGGCCGCCGATAAGAAAGGCTTCAGGCAGTTTCTCGACGAGCTGGGTTACATGTACGTCGAGGAGATCGACAACCCGGCGTATGACCTGTTTCTGGGGACGCGCTAACCCCTCACTCCTCTCCCTCTCCCCTTGAGGGGAGAGGGCTGGGGTGAGGGGTGAAGGGGCACAAAAAAGCCCGCATCGCGGGCTTGGTATTATTGTGGTTCACGGGTTTTGTCCTGGTTCTGGCCGCTATCTGTTGTCCTGTTGTGTTACCTGGCGACCCTCGCCGTGACCACTTCGTTCTGTGAGCACCGGCAGTGTAATCATTTGCACGCCTTTTTCAAGGTTTTTTACTCTCCAGTTTCAGAATGAAATCCCACTGTTTTTTGCTGATGGGCATGATGGACAGCCGGTTACCCTTGCGGACCAGCGGACAGTCCTCCAGGGCCTTGTAACCTTTCAGTTCGGCGAGCGTGACGGTGCGCTTCAACTTGCGCTGATATTGCACATCCACCATGTACCAGCGTGGCTTGTCAGGGTCGCTCTTGGGGTCGTAGTATTTTTCTTCCGGGTTGAAGGCCGTATGGTCGGGGTAACCTTCCCTGACCACTTTCATGATGCCGACAATACCCGGTTCATCGCAGTTGGAGTGGTAGAAAAAGACCAGGTCGCCCTTTTTCATGTCATCGCGCATCATGTTGCGCGCCTGGTAGTTACGCACACCGTCCCAGTGATCGGTTTTCCCTGGCATGGCCTTCAGGTGGTCAATACCAAAGACATCGGGCTCGGATTTCATCAGCCAGTAGTTCATGTGCTATTCCCTGGAGCAGCTAAAATTGTCGTCATTGCGAGCGTAGCGCGGCAATCTCATGATTTGGCAATAACTGCTTGGAGATTGCCGCGCTTCGCTCGCAATGACGATAAATGACGATATAAAATATCGCATCTATGTAAAATTGTGCCACCTGCTGTCGGTGACAACAGCTGTTAACGGCACATCCCACGGTTTTGCCGGCAACTGCGGCAGTTGCTGAAAATCATACGCCAGTCCCACCAGGCGCGGTTTGCACCAGGACCGGCGCCTGCGCAGGAAGGCGAAACTGCGGTCATAAAAGCCACCGCCCATGCCCAACCGGTTACCCCTGTCATCGAAACCGACCAGCGGTGTTAAAACGAGGTCAAGGGCATGCGGCGCCACACGCTGGCGGTGTACGGTTTCAGGTTCCGGGATACCGAAGCGGTTGCTGACCAGGGATGTATCCGGCCGGTAACGCGCGAACCACAGCAGGTTGTGCACATGCGGTACCAGCACCGGCAGGTAGAGTTCCTTGCCCAGTGCCCAGGCGCGCGCAATGATGCTGCCGGTGTCGACTTCACCGTCCGCGGGCAGATACACGGCGATACGGCGGCTGTTGTTGAAGACGGGCTGCGCGAATAACCGCCGGCTCAGTGCATCCGCACGCCGGCGGCGTTCACGGCGGTCCAGCGCCCGGCGCGTAGTGCGGAGTTGTTGGCGTTGTTGCGAGCGATCGGGCATAAAATAAGGTGCACCTTCCGCGCGTACCGTCGCGATTATTGCCCTTGAACCAGAGGTTCAGGTGGGAGTGAGTGCCAAACCTAAGGCTTTCCGCTCGTGGCGGACATGCTCACTGGCCTGGCAAGCCGACCCCCGGGGACAATTATTAGGCTCAAGGAGATCTTAACAGCTAACGCGCAGCGCAGAAGGTGCGAGAACTTATTATACAAGAGATTAACGGCTGGCCAGACAGTTTTTTAAGTGGCAAACCGGTTGACATCGGAAAAAAGAGGGCAGTCACCAGAATGCCACAACCACACCAGGGCTTCAGTCCGGTAACCCTTCGACGGTGCATGCGCTCGCGCCCTAAGCCGGCGAAGGGTTACCGGACTGAAGCCCGGCAAGGCAAAGCCGGGCTATCCGGTACAGGTTGTGAATGTTGACTCTGGTGCAGGCGGCGCCGTGCCGGGAGGGGGTTTTTGGCTTAGGGCGCCAGCGCATGCACCAAAAACCCCTTCCGGGTGCGGCGTCGCTTTGAGTGTGCTGATTAGGCTGGAAGGGGGTGGCTTTTTTACAGTTCGAGCTGGTTGCCGTTGTTCAGGGCGATGTCGATCTTGTCCTGCAGGGCGCGGATGCGCTTGCTGATGATGTGCTGGTAGTCGTCCTTGTGGTTCTGGTGTTCCAGTAAGTCGTGCGCCATGTTCAGCGCTGCCATGACGGCAATACGGTCGGCGCCGACGATTTTGCCGGAATCCCGGATTTCCTTCATTTTTTCCGTCAGGAACTCGGCGGAGGCGAACAGCGCTTCGCGTTCGTTGTCGGGGCAGGCGACCAGGTATTCCTTGTCCAGGATGTGTATGCGCATGGGCTTGCTTTCAGCGCTCATGCACCCTGCTCCATGGCCTTGAGGCGATTGATCATGGCTTCGACGCGGTTGCGGGCCAGCTCGTTTTTCTCGATCAGGTTGGCGCGTTCGGTGACCAGGCTGTCCTGCTGGTGGCGCAGTGAACGGTTTTCTTCCTTCAGTCGCTCAATGGAGCGCACCAGTTCTTCCAGGCGTACTTCCAGTTTGCGCAGTTCCTGCTCGGTAACGGATTGGGGGGTTGAATTTGTCATGTGCCCACTATAGAGAAGGGCTAAAAATGCGTCAATCGCGGCGCTGTGCGATAATAGGACAATGTCCGGAAATCAACGCCTTGACTATTACGAGTTGGGTGATGCGCTGGCCCGCGCACAGACATCCGCCGACAGCGCCGACAGTCACGGTCTGCTGACCGGGCTGGTCTGTGCGGCCGGGTTCGCCGATCCGAAGATCTGGGTGGCGCAGATTTTCGAGGACTACAATCCCAGGGACAGGTGGCAGGCCGAGGCGTTTCGCGGCTTGCAGGCCCTGGGCGAGTCGGTACTGGCGCAGCTCAACAGTCCGGACCTGGATTTCGAGCTGCTGCTGCCCGACGACGGGGATGCCCTGCCCGACCGCACCGAGGCGCTGGGCAGCTGGTGTGGTGGTTTTCTCTCCGGCCTGGGGCTGGGGGGGCTGGGTGATCCGTCGCGCCTGTCGGCGGATGTGACCGAGTTGCTCGACGACCTGGCGCAGATCGCGCGGGTTGATTTCGACCTGGAAGCGCCGGCAGAGGAAGATCTGGCGGCGTTCGAAGAGGTGGTCGAGTATGTGCGCGTCGGCGCGCTGTTTATCAACGAGGAACTGCAGCCTGTTGCGCACAACAGGGCGCCATCGCAACTGCAGTAAGGCCTATGGACCAGAAAGAATTCGCCCGTCGACGCAAACAGCTGATGCGCATGATGGGGCACGATGCGATTGCGATTCTGCCCACCAATCCCGAACGTGCCCGCAACCGGGACGTCGACTACCCGTTTCGGCCGGACAGTGATTTTTTCTACCTGACCGGTTTCCCGGAGCCCGAAGCGGTGGCGGTGCTGGCACCCGGCCGGCCACACGGCGAGTACCTGTTGTTCTGTCGTGACCGGGATATGGAAAAAGAGATCTGGAACGGGCGCCGTGCGGGACCGGAAGGCGCCGTCGAATTTTACGGCGCCGACGACGCTTTTCCCTTCAGCGATATCGATGAAATCCTGCCCGGGCTGCTGGAGAGTCACGAGCGGGTTTTCTATACGATGGGTGCGGCACCTGATTTCGACCAGCGCGTCATCGGCTGGGTCAACCGTCTCCGCAGTCAGTCACGCGCCGGCAAGCAGGCGCCCGATGAATTCATTTCCCTGGAGCACTTCGTGCATGACATGCGGCTGTACAAGAGCCGCGCCGAGATCAAGGTAATGCGCCAGGCAGCCAATATCGCCGCCCGCGCCCACAAGCGCGCCATGCAGATCTGTCAGCCGGGCATGATGGAATACCAGCTCGAGGCGGAGTTTCTGCACGAATTCCGCCAGGCCGGCGGTGAACCGGCTTATCCGTCCATTGTCGGCGGTGGCGAGAATGCCTGCATCCTGCATTACACGGAAAACAATGCCGAGCTCAAAGACGGTGACCTGCTGCTGATTGACGCCGGTGTCGAGCACCAGTGCTACGCCTCGGATATTACCCGCTGTTTCCCGGTCAACGGCCGTTTCCGCAAGGCGCAGCGCGCCATTTACGACCTGGTGCTGGATGCCCAGCTGGCGGCCATCGAGGAGGTTTACCCGGGCAATACCTGGAATGCGCCGCACGACGCTGCCGTCAAGGTCATTACCCGCGGTCTGGTTAAGCTGGGGCTGCTCAAGGGGCGTACGCCCACGCTCATCAAGGAGCATGCCTACCGGAAATTCTACATGCACCGCACCGGCCACTGGCTCGGCATGGACGTGCACGACGTTGGCGACTACAAGGTCGGCGACGAGTGGCGCGTGCTCGAGCCGGGCATGGTACTGACCGTCGAGCCGGGCATTTATATTCCGGCCGGCAGCAAGGGCGTGCCGCGCAAGTGGTGGAATATCGGCGTGCGTATCGAGGACGATGTGCTGGTCACGCGCGACGGTTACGACGTGCTGAGCAAGCATGCGCCGAAGGATGCAGATGAAATCGAGGCGCTGATGGCGCGGTGATTAATTTTTCGTCATTGCGAGCGTAGCGCGGCAATCTCATGACGCGCAATCAGCCATTTGGAGATTGCCGCGCTGCGCTCGCAATGACGGGGTTGTAAACCCTGTAAACAGGAGTGGTCATAATGATGAGAAAAATCGTAACAATATGTTTCCTGGGTCTGTGCCTGGCCGGCAATGCCATTGGTGCCGATGATGATGTCATCAACTCGATCAACGAAGGCCTGGAGTTCTATAAGAACGGCGAGTTCGCCGAGGCTACCAGCAGCCTGAACTATGCCGTGCAACTGATCCAGCAGAAGAAGGGCGAGTCGCTGAGCGGCCTGTTGCCGGAACCGCTGGATGGCTGGACGGCCGAGGAGGCACAGTCACAGGCGGCCGGTGCGGCGATGTTCGGCGGTGGCGTTACGGCGGAGCGTGGCTATAACAAGGGTAGCGGCCATATCGATATCAAGATCATTACCGACTCCCCGCTGATGCAAAGCGTCATGATGATGTTTTCCAACCCCATGTTCGCCACCGCGGATGGCGGCAAGATGGAACGCATCGGGCGGCAGAAGGCCATCGTCAAGTACACCCCGGCCGACAAGTCGGGTGATCTGCAGATGGTTGTCGACAACCGTTTCCTGGTGAGCGTGGAAGGCAGTGATGTCAGCCGCGATGACC
>CBEUNK010000125.1:0-7276 GCA_965544455.1 uncultured Thiogranum sp. | reverse complement strand
AGAACCACATTGTTCTGGCCTGCTTGACAAGACATTTGGCGCTGTGATGACTCTTACAGCAGCCAATAACGTCATGGTTCAGCGAATAGCCACCAAATTCACTATCCAGAGTACCTGGGAACCAGAACGGTAGAATATTTTGAGTGAGGATACGTTCAAGGGACTCCACGGCTTCTAACAAGTTCTCTGATTGCGAAGCTTTCGCCTGTTTTCCTGCTCCGGCCAGCCATCCAATCCCGGTCACCATGATGTATCACCTATGAGTACGAAGGAGAATAGATGCCCTTTTCCAAAAGTGTATAATCGGTTCATGGGTGACAACCCGTCGTCAGTAGGCACTGTAACTTCAAAATCAGACTGAATTTCGTACCGACTGGGTGAATCTTGCCGTCTCCCCGGCCGAACGCCTTAATGCCTGTGTTGCGTCGATCGATTGAACCGGCATCCGCATAGCGTACATTCCAACAGGCTATTCGTACGCCTTTTCTATCTGCTCCACCTCGTCGACCAGCTGTTTGTATGCTGGCGAACCTTTGAATGCATGCCCGGCGGCGTGGAGCGCAAGCGCAACGATAATGCCTGTTAGAACAAGCCCGACAAAGCTGATGACAATCGCCAGCGTTTTAGACAACCGCTGTTTCGGGTGAAAATCGCCATAGCCCACCGTTGTTGCCGTAATAAAAGCGTAGTAGACACTATCAGCCCTCGACCAGCCTTCCCTGGTTCCGATCAGGTGACCCAGGACAACGATTGCCGCTAACAGAAAACCGGTAAGCGGTGCTGCATACCACAGAGTAACAAAAAACATCTGGAGAAATTCGAGTGTGAAGTCCATAGGCTGACCGTGACCTTCTGTATTGCTACTGGATCTATCAGGACGCTGGTTTAGCTGCAGCGTCCGTGACTTTGACCTCCATGCCGGGACGTACCTTCTGCAGGCCGCCATATATCACCCGTTCACCTTTTTTAAGACCTTTATTGATGATCCACTGCTGCTTATAGGCTTTCCCGACTTCTACTGTACGGCTCTCCACCTTGTTGTCCTTGTTAACCACGTACACCTGGGTGCCGACCTGGCTTTCGATCAGTGCGGGGCCCGGAACCAGTAAGGTGTTCGGATCTTCTCCCACAGTCAGGATAACCGGCACGTACTGGCCGGGGATGAGTGCGATTTCTGCCTTTTTATCGAACGGGTTGGGGAACTCGGCACGGAACTCCATTGTGTCCGTGGTGGGGTTGATCTGGGCGCTGATGAAATTCATTTTGCCCGGCTTTGCATAGACTGAACGATCGGCCAGTTCAACTTTGACGATAAAGTCTTTCCAGGATTCAAAGGCCAGGTTTTCGCGTCGCAGCTGCTGAATCCTGTCCACCTGGCGCCGGCTGACATTGAATTCCACGTAGATGGGATCGATCTGTTTGAGTGTTGTCAGTACGTCCTGTTGCTCATGCACCAGTTGCCCGACATTGATTTTAGTGTCCTGGATACGCCCGCTGAACGGTGCGGTGATGTTGGTGTAACCCAGGTCCAGCTCGGCGGTTACAATATTGGCCTTGTCCTCTTCAATGTTCGCCAGTACTTCGGCGCGTTTGGCAATGGCCTTTTCCTTGTCCTCCACCGATCCGGCGCCGGCTTTGGCCAGCCTGGTATAGCGCCGCTCCTCGCTTTTCCAGAATTTGGCGCTGGCCTCGTGCTCTTTAAGTTGCGCCAGTTCGGCATCGAGTGTGGCCTGGTAGGGGCGCGGGTCGATCAGGTAAAGCGGGTCGCCCTCGTTGATCACCGTGCCTTCCTCGAAATAGCGTTCTTCGATGTAACCGGATACCCGCGGGATGATGTCCACGGTTTTAATCGATTTCACCGTGCCGCTGAAGGTCATCACGATCGGGACTTTCTGCTGGGTGACTTCGGCCACCCGCACATCCGGAGGTGGCAGTTCGAGTTTCTGCTTGGGCTTGTCGCCGCAGCCTGCCAGCAGCAGAAGGCAGGCACCTGAGCCCGCTATCAGGGCTCGCCTGGCGGTGAACCTTCCGGGCATTCTCGTTTGCATGTTGCTGTGTCCTGTTAATCGTTTCGCATATAACATTCAGGCGTCCTGCGGTTCAGGTGTGTTGTCCGCATCCGCGGGTTTGCTCCCCGACGTGTGTTCCCTGAGCTTTTCAAGCAGTACGTAGATGACCGGTACAAACACGATCATGATCGTGGCGAAAGCCAGTCCACCGACCACGGCGGTACCCAGTGAACGGCGGCTGCCGGCACCGGCACCGGTGGCGACCACCAGTGGCATCAGGCCGATGATGAACGCCAGTGCGGTCATCAGGATCGGCCGCAGGCGCAGACGCGCTGCGGTCATGGCCGATTCCATGATGCCGTGTCCCTTTTCGCGCAGTTCCTTGGCGAACTCGACAATCAGGATCGCGTTCTTGGCCACCAGCCCGATGAGCATGACCAGGCCGATCTGGCCGTACACGTCCAGTTCCAGATCCAGCAGCATCAGGGCGCCCACCGCGCCCAGCAGACCCAGCGGGATAGTCAACAGAATCATGAACGGCATCAGCCAGCTCTCGTACAGCGCCGCCAGTACCAGGAACACGAACACCAGCGACAGGCCGAAGGCCAGCGGAGCGAGGTTGCCGGCCTGGAGCTGCTGGTAGGTCAGACCAGTCCACTCGAAACCAAAGCCTTTCGGCAGCGCCGACTCCGCCAGTTCTTCCATGACTTTGATCGCCTGTCCGGAGCTGTAACCGGGCGCATTGGACCCGTTTACAGCCACCGAGCTGTACATATTGTAATGTGGCAGGTTGAAAGGGCCGGTCATCGGTCTGGACTCGATAAACGCGTCAAGCTCTATCATGTCGCCGAACTCGTTGCGCACTCTGAGGCGGCCGATGTCTTCCTGTGTGGCGCGTGCCTCCTTTTCAGCCTGAACATAGACCCGGTAGACCTGCCCCCACTTGTTGAACTCGTTGACATACAGTGAGCCGAGGTTGATCTGCAGGGTGTCGAAGATGTCGGTAATCGACACGCCGCGCGTCTTGGCCTTGGTGCGGTCAACGTCGAGGAAGCGTTGCGGCACTTCGGGGTTGAAGGTGGTATAGACGCCGGCGAGTTCCGGCCGTTTATGCGCCTCCTCAATGAAGTGGGTCGCCGCCTTGCCCAATGCATCAACTCCCTGGCCGTTGAGGTCCTGGATCTCAAAGGTGAAGCCACCGGTTGAGCCCAGGCCAGGAATCGAAGGTGCATTCACTACCATGATCCGGGCCCCTGGTATTTGAGCAACCTTGGCTTGCAGGTTCTGTATGATGGCCTTGAGTTGGGTTTCCGGGGTGGTGCGTTCCTCCCAGGGTTCGAGGACGACGAAGGCCACCCCCGCATAGGACTGCTTAAGCGCATCGATCACGTTGTAACCGGCGACCGCCAGCACATCGGCAACGCCCGCTGTTTTCTGCGCCATCTCCGACGCCTGCCCCATGACCGCTTCGGTGCGTTCGATGGTTGCTGCATCCGGCAGTTGCGCCACCAGCATGACGTAACCCTGATCTTCCTCGGGTACGAACCCCGTGGGCACCTGCCCGAACAGGAACGCGGTGAGCGCGATCAGGCCGGCAAAGACCAGCATGACCGGCACCCAGGCCCGGGAAAGCAGCTTGACGCTGTTGGCATAACCGCTCGACAAGGCGTCGAAGGTTTTGTTGAAAGTCCGGAAGAAGGCATTTTTCTCACCGGTCTCCGGGCGCAGGAATACCCCGCACAGTGCCGGGCTGAGGGTCAGGGAATTGATACCCGACAGGAACACGGAAATGGCAATCGTCAGGGCAAACTGGTTATACAGCAGGCCGGTCATGCCGGGGATAAAGGAGACCGGTACGAACACGGCGATGAGCACCAGGGTGGTGGCGATGATCGGGCTGCGCACCTCGGCGATGGCGTCGCGCGTGGCCTGCTTCAGGTCGGTCGCGCCTTCCTGCAGTTTGCGCATGACGTTTTCCACCACCACGATCGCGTCATCGACCACCAGCGCCACGGCTAATACCAGGCCCAGCAAGGTGAGCATGTTGATGGAGAAACCGAACATCAGCATGAACGCCAGGGTGCCGATCAGCGAGACCGGTACGGCGATCACCGGAATCAGCGTGGCGCGCATGTTCTGCAGGAACATGTACACCACCAGGATCACCAGTGCTACCGCCTCGAACAGGGTCACGATGACCTCGTGCACGGAGCTTTCGATGAAGGTGGTGGTGTCGTATTTGATGGACCATTCCATGTCCTCGGGGAAATTCTTTTTCAGCCGCTGCATGGTTTCCACCACCGCGTTCTTGATCTCCAGCCCGTTGGCGTTGGCCAGCTGCGAGATCACCACAAACGCCGCCGGCTTGCTGTCGACCTTGATGTCCCAGGTGTATTCCTCGGCGCCCAGTTCCACCCGGGCCACGTCCTTGATGCGCACCACGGCACCGTTAGCCATCGCTCTGATGATAATGTCTTCGAACTGTTCGACCTGCTGCAGACGACCCAGGGTGTTTACCTGGTACTGAAACGGTTGTCCCTTTGGCGCCGGCGCCTGGCCGATCTTGCCGGCCGCCACCTGCTGGTTCTGTTCCTGGATGGCGTTGGTGACATCCATGGCGGTCAGTCCGAGGTTGGTCAGCTTGCCGGGGTCGAGCCAGATGCGCATGGCGTACTTGCTCAGGCCGAAATTATTCACCAGGGCGACGCCGGGGATACGCGCCAACGGATCGGCCAGATGAATATCGGCGTAGTTCTGCAGAAAAATACCGTCGTGGGTGCCGTTGGGCGAAGTCAGGTTGACCCCCAACAGCAGGTTGGTGGAGTACTTCTGGATAGTCAGCCCGATTTTCTGCACCTCCGACGGCAGTTCGGAGATGGCCTGGTTGCTGCGCGTCAGGGCGTCCATCTGGCCGATGTCCTGGTCGTAGCCGACCTCGAAGGTCAGGTTGATGACCGAATCGCCGTTATTGGTGCTCGCAGATGACATGTAGATCATGCCGGCCGCGCCATTGAGCTGCTCTTCCAGCGGTGTCGTCACCGTGCCGTCGACCACGTCGGCGCTGCCACCGATGTACTGCGTGGAGACCTGCACCTGCGGCGGTACCAGCGGCGGGTACTGGGCGACCGGCAGTACCAGTGCACTGATGGCGCCCGCCAGCACCATGAACAGGGCGATGGCCGCGGCGAAGATGGGGCGATCTATAAAGAAATTCATAGCATGCCGGCTGCCAGTAATGGCGGGAAACAAGCCGTTAAGTTGGCAGATTCCCGTAGAATATTAAACTTATCATATCAACCAACGTGATGTCGTCTCCCACGATGCGGTAGGGCCTTATTTAGTCTGCCCCCGCATAACCGTCTGAACTCAAGCCAGATGCTACACAAATTCCGGCTACTACCGATCGATCACATCACGACAGGCCTCAGACCCGCCACAATTCATAACCGGATCGCTTGTAAATCCAAACGAATACGGGTTTTATACTCCTGATACTCCCTGTTTGCATTTTTCGGTTCGTCACGGCACCTGGTGGTCGGTGCCGATTCAGCGACGGCGGCGATTCTTGCCGCAGGTCTGGTGGGTCTTGCGGCGACGGGTTCCGACGAGTACGTAGCCCTGGCGGCCGTGCTCGCTGTCATGGCCGCAGGTTTTCTCATTCTGGCGCGCATTATCGGCCTGGGGTTCATGGCAGATTTTCTGTCGCGTACAGTGCTGGTCGGTTTTCTGACCGGCGTCGGTATACAGGTCGCGCTGGGTCAGGTATCGGGTATGTTGGGCCTGAAGGGTGGCGGCCACGGTACACTGCAGAAGATCTGGAACGACATTCAGCAGATCGAGCAGATCAATGTCTACGCACTGGCGGTCGCCGTCAGTGTGCTGCTGGTCATTGTCGGCTCCAGGAAACTCTCGAAAAAAATCCCGGGGGCCTTGATCGCCGTTGTCGGCGCCATTGCTGCCAGCTGGGCGCTTGATTTCGAGGCCCACATGCATGTGCTCGGTGCCGTACCCAGCGGGCTGCCGCACATAGGCCTGCCGGAGGTGAGGTGGAGCTGGGAGCTCATCGGCAAGCTGGTCCCGGTCGCGTTTGCCATGTTCGTGGTGATTCTGGCGCAGAGTGCGGCCACCTCGCGCGCCTATGCCGCGCGCTACAACGAGCGATTCAGCGAGAACACCGATCTGGTCGGTCTGGGATTGGCTAACATCGGTGCCAGCCTGTCCGGCACCTTCGTCGTCAACGGCAGCCCGACCAAGACACAGATGGTCGACAGCGCGGGCGGACGCACGCAGCTATCACTGATTGTTACGGTGCTTATCGTTCTGCTGGTGCTGTTGTTCCTCACCGGACCGCTGGCCTACATGCCGGAAGCGGTGTTATCGGCCATTGTGTTTCTGATAGGCATCGACCTGATCGATATCAAGGGTATGCAGCGCATCTATGATCAAAGGCAGTCGGAATTCTGGGTCGCGCTGATCACCGCGCTGATGGTGATCTTCGTTGGCGTGGAGCAGGGCATCATACTCGCCATCGTGCTGTCCCTGATCGATCACACCCGGCGCGGCTACCGGCCGAAGAACGTGGTGCTGGTTCCGTCGGAAACCGGTGTCCTGCGTGCGCAGCCGGTGGCGACCGGAGCACAGGCCGCGCCCGGCCTGCTGATCTACCGGTTCACCCACTGCATGTACTACGCGAATTCCCAACAACTGGCGGAGGAGGTTATCGACCTGGTCAATCAGGCTGACCCGCCCATTCGCTGGTTGTGCCTGGATGCTTCAGCGGTGGACGACGTGGATTATTCGGCGGCGGAAACCCTGCGTTCCCTGTTCGCCACCCTGAAGGAGAAGGGTGTGCGCCTGGTGGTTGCGCAGGTACTCGACGATGTTAGGGAGCGCGCGCGCTACAAGCTGCGCGAGCTTTACGGCGAGGACGCCTTCTATAATACGCTGGATGACGTTCTCAATGATTACAGGAAACAATCGGGGCAGACGTAATCGCCCCTTGGGGAACCTTCGCTATGCTGGCTCAAGAAGCCCTTTTCTGTCGCATCCCCATTGTTGGTACTGTTGGAAGACATGTAGATCATGCCCTCCGCTCATATCAACCGCTAAACCGATTACCAATAGCGCTGTTTTATTCTAACGTTCCAATGTCCGTTTACCGCCGCTTTTCTGCCGTTTAGATAAATTGCCTCAATGTCGCAGATGGGTCGTCTGCCGACTGTTAGCGTAATCTTATATATGGATTTCATGTAGGTCCGCGTTCAGCC
>CBEUNK010000124.1:0-7290 GCA_965544455.1 uncultured Thiogranum sp. | reverse complement strand
GGCGGAATCCTGACGTATTGCGCCTGGCTTGACCGTCCGGCCGCGGGGCTGATACCTGGCGACGCATTATAAAATCAATATCAACAATGAGTTATAGAAATTGTGACGAAATGATTACATCCGGCACACCGCTTGCTTATGATTCAGGCATGTCATCACGGAGTGAGCGGCATGCGTACCGCGCGGTATTACCTGTTAATTGTCTGTCTGCTGGGTTGTCAACCGGCCGCCTGGGCCGGCGGCAAGAACCTTGCGTACGCCGGGCAAAATGCCGCTGACGACCGGGTCAAGCGTAATTACCTGGACACCAGCCGCTTCCTCATTTCCGGCTACGCGGTCAGTCTTGAAGGCTCGCCACAACAGATCATGCGCATCTCCGCCTGGCTGGACGAGATCGCCACCCTCCCCATCGGGCGGGAAACGCTGGATGCCATTCTGTCCAGTGGCAATCATCTGACCATCCGTCATTCGCCGGCGGCGCTGCAGGCCTCGGGCCGCACGCTGGCACCGGTTACCGATGACCTGACCAACGGGCTCGGCGCGGATGTCGAGATCCTGTTCGACGCGAGAATTCCTGAGCAGGGCAGTCACTCGGTATACGATTCGGCGCATAACGCCATCGAGTTTACCGCCGCGCAGAACCTGTTCCATGAGCTGGTGCATGCGAAACACCTCGCTAACGGCACATGGCGGTATTTCGATTCCGAAGGGCAGGCGATCGAAGAGGAGAACATCTTTCGCATGCAGATCAGTGAAAGACGCGGCCTGCAGCAGGTCTCGCTGCGGGCCGCGGTCGACGGTCGCCAGATATGGTGGCCGGAGAATGACGCCGGCCATCACCATTAAGCCGTCCGGCGGTCAGTCCACACAGCAGTGGGCGTAACAGTAAACGCCCGCCTTCTGAAGCGAACCCGCTGACGCGCCTCTTCCCGTGGCCGGGAATACCCCGGGGAAGTCTAGTGCTTGCGATCTTCCTCGGGGGCAAGCGGCTCGTCGCTCCTGCCGACAGTTTCGCAGTAACTGCCCAGGCGGTGCCGCACGTCCTCGCCGCGTACCATGTAGATGACGTACTGGGCGATGTTGCGTGCATGGTCGCCGACACGCTCAATAGCCTTGGTCAGCAGCACGATGTGGATGGCGTGCCCGACGTTGCGGGCGTCCTCGAGCAGAAAGGTGGCCAGCCGCCGCAGACTGGACTGGAATTCGATGTCCAGTTCGTTGTCCCGGCACGCCAGCGCGCTCGCCTGGCTGAGGTTGAGCGTGTCGAAGCTCTGCAGGGCTTCCTCCAGCATCTCCAGCGCCAGTTTTCCCATGTGCATGACGTCGCGCATGAGGTGATTGCTCGGCGCGCTGTGTTCGGGTTCGTAGAGGCCCTTGGCAATGTAGGCGATACGCGCCGCTTCGTCGGCCATGCGCTCGAGATCGGCGACCGTTTTGGAGATCGCCATGATCACGCGCAAGTCGCCCGCCACCGGCCCGCGTTTGGCGATGACGGTGACCACCGCGTCGTCGATCGCCAGTTCCAGTTCGTCGACCTCGTGTTCGCGTTCGAGCACGGTGTTGGCGATGCCGATGTCTTTTGCCCGCAGGGCGTGCAGGGCATGCTTGAGCTGGTCGAGCACCAGGCCACCCATTTCCAGCACCCTCAGGTGCAGGTTGTTGAGTTCGCCGTTATAACGCTGAACTGTGTGGCCTTCCAGTGTCTGGGTCATGGGTGCTGTCGCCTGTTTCTCAACCGAAACGTCCGGTGATGTAGTCCTCGGTCAGTTGATGCCGCGGGTTGGTAAACACTTCGTCGGTGGCGCCGACTTCGATCAGGTCGCCGAGATGGAAATAGGCGGTACGCTGTGAAACGCGGGCGGCCTGCTGCATGGAATGCGTGACAATACAGATGCTGTACTGCTCGCGCAGTTCATCGATCAGGTCCTCGATCTTCGCCGTGGCGATCGGGTCCAGTGCCGAGCAGGGTTCGTCCATGAGGATGACTTCCGGGTCGACGGCAATGGTGCGCGCGATGCACAGGCGCTGTTGCTGCCCGCCGGACAGGCCGGTACCGGGCAGATCGAGACGGTCCTTGACCTCTTCCCAGAGCCCGGCCCGCTTCAGACTGGTAACGACGATATGATCGAGCGCTTCCTTGTCCTGCGCCAGGCCGTGGATACGCGGTCCGAAGGCGATATTTTCCCAGATCGACTTGGGGAACGGGTTCGGCTTCTGAAACACCATGCCGACCTGGGCGCGCAATGGCACCACGTCGATCATGCTGTTGTTGACGTCGACGCCGTCGAACACGATTTCGCCGGTTACCCTGCAGCTGTCGATAGTATCGTTCATACGGTTCAGGCAGCGCAGGAACGTGGACTTGCCGCAGCCTGAGGGGCCGATCAGGGCAATGACCTCGTTTCTGCCGACGTCCAGGTTGATATTGTTGATGGCGCGTTTCTCGCCATAGTAGACATTCACACCGGAGCAGCGGATGCGCGGCTCCTCGACGCGTACCTCGCCAACGGTGTTGCGGTCGTCGCGTGACACGGTGGCGGTGTGCGGAAGACTCACGGCGTCCTTGACAGGGGTATCCTCGAACTCGATGAAGGCGGCCTTCGGCATGGCCGGTTCCTTTAATTGTGTCTCCAGATTTTCCATTGCAAATACCTCAATCTGTCATCATTCTGAAACGGGTGTGTGTGTGCGGTTACCAGCGTCGCTCGAAGCGCTTGCGCAGCAACACAGCCAGAGCGTTCATCACCACGAGGAAACCCAGCAGTACCATGATGGCCGCGGAGGTGCGCTCCACGAAGGCGCGCTCGGGGCTGTCGGCCCAGAGATATATCTGGACCGGCAGCACGGTGGCCGGGTCGGTGATGCTGTCCGGGACGTCGACGATAAACGCCACCATGCCGATCATCAGCAGCGGCGCGGATTCGCCGAGCGCCTGGGCCATGCCGATGATGGTGCCGGTGAGCATGCCGGGCATCGCCAGCGGCAGCACGTGATAGAGAATGGTCTGCATCGGCGAGGCGCCGATGCCCAGTGCCGCTTCGCGAATCGACGGGGGCACGGATTTCAGCGCAGCGCGGCTGGCGATGATGATGGTCGGCAGCGTCATCAGGGTGAGTACCAGGCCGCCGACCAGGGGCGCCGAACGCGGAATGCCGAAGAAATTGATGAATACCGCCAGTCCGAGCAGACCGAATACAATCGACGGCACGGCGGCGAGGTTGTTGATATTCACCTCGATCAGGTCAGTCCAGCGGTTGCGTGGCGCGAATTCCTCCAGGTACACGGCGGCGGCGACACCGATCGGAAACGAAAGCGCCAGTGTCACGATCAGCGTGAGAACCGACCCCATAAGCGCACCGCGGATACCCGCCATCTCAGGATCGCGGGAATCGCCGGCAGTGAAGAAGGTGGTGTTGAAGCGTTTTTCGACGCGTCCCTCGGCGGCGAGCCGGTCCAGCCAGGCGATCTGGTTGTCCTTGATGCGCCGGTTGCTTTCAGGGGTGCTGCGGTCGATGTGTCCCTTGAGCAGCATGTCCACTTCATCATCCGCCGGCAGCCACACCATCTGCCGGGTGCCGATGATGCCGGGATCGGCCAGTACCTGTTTGCGCAGGCTCAGGTCGGCGCCGTTGCTCACCAGGGCGTACAGGGCGCGTTTGTCGCGGCGGCCGGTGACATCCGGGAAGCTTTCCGACAGCGATGCCTTGATCAGCGCGCGGTAGTCGGCTTTGCCGAGATGCACGGGATCGCGTCTGCCCCGCGGATCGAGTAACTGCGAGTCGAAATCGATTTCCAGCTGGATATAGGTCTGCAGGAAAGCGCTGTAACCCTTGCTTACGATGCTGGTGAACAGCAGGGCGAGGAACAGGATGCCTGCGGTGATGGCCAGCTTGCCGTAGAAGCGGAAGCGGCGTTCTTCGGTATATCGCCGCTTCATCCCGGCGTTGACAATGTCGATGGTACGCCGCTCGGCCGGTGCCGGGGAGTTATTGCTGTCCAGGGGTGTTGGCTTATTCATATTGTTCCCGGTATCTGCGCACCACGGTGAGCGCAATCACGTTCAGGATCAGTGTGACCACGAACAGCACCAGCCCCAGCGCGAAGGCCGCCAGGGTCTTGGTGCTGTCGAATTCCTGGTCGCCGGTGAGCAGGGTGACGATCTGCACGGTTACCGTTGTCACCGCCTCCAGCGGATTGGCGGTGAGATTGGCCGCCAGGCCGGCGGCCATGACCACGATCATGGTCTCGCCGATGGCGCGCGACACGGCGAGCAGGATGCCACCGACGATACCGGGCAGGGCGGCCGGGAAGATCACCTTGCGGATGGTCTCGGCCTGGGTGGCGCCCAGGCCGTAGGCGCCGTCGCGCAGCGACTGCGGGACGGCATTGATGACATCGTCCGACAGCGAGGATACGAAAGGAATGATCATGATGCCCATGACCAGTCCGGCCGCCAGCGCGCTTTCGGAAGCCACGTCCAGCCCGAGCACGGCGCCGCTGTCGCGGATGAAGGGCGCCACGATAAGGGCGGCGAAAAAACCGTACACCACGGTCGGTATGCCGGCCAGGATCTCCAGCAGCGGCTTGGCGGTGGCGCGCACATGCGGACCGGCGTATTCCGACAGGTAGATGGCCGACATCAGGCCGATCGGTACCGCGACCAGCATGGCGATAAAGGAAATCAGCAGGGTGCCGGCGAACAGGGGCACGGCGCCGAAGGCGCCGGATGAACCCACCTGGTCGGCGCGGATCGCGGTTTGCGGGCTCCAGTTGAGGCCAAGCAGGAAATCGCCCAGTGGTACCGCGCGGAAGAAGCGGATCGATTCGAACAGCACCGACAACACGATGCCTATCGTGGTGAGGATGGCGATGCTGGAACACAGAATCAGAAACAGTTTGATGACGTTTTCCACGGCGTTGCGCGCGCGCTGGTGCGCCCTGATGCGCATCAGGGTGAGGCTGCCGCCGACGATCGCCAGCGCCAGGCCGGCCACCGCCATCGCGGCGTGACTGATCATCGTCAGGTTGCGGTAGTGCTCGGCGGCGTACAGCACCGTGTTATTGGGTTCTCCGGAGATGATATTGCCGCTGACCAGGTTCTTCACGTCGTTGAGAAACAGGTTCAGCCGGTTGGGATCCAGGGCGCGCAAATCGTCGGGCAGCCCGGCCACCACCAGGTGCGTGATGATGCTGTTTTCGAACGCCAGCCATACCGCCACCAGCAGCAACGCCGGCACACCGCACCAGATGGCGGTATACATTCCGTAATAGTTGGGCAGGGAGTGCAGGTTGCGGATCGACCCCTGCGCCACCGTGAAAGCGCGTCGCCGGCCCAGGTAATAGGCGATCGAGCTCATCGCGAGCAGCAGAATAACCAGGGTGGTGGCATTGAGTGACATGGTGGGCTGACTGATCCGGTAGCAGGTACGGTGGCCGAAATCGCTCCGGCCACCGTCACCCGGTTGTTACATTGACATGGCGGTCATGTTTTTCGCATCGGCCGCAAACTTCTGACGCTCTTCAGCAGGCATCGGGATCAGCCCACGATCCGCCAGGTAGCCTTCATCGCCCCAGGCTTTTTCACTGGTGAACTCGGCGAGGTATTCATGGATACCCGGGATCACGTCGGCATGCGCTTTCTTCACGTAGAAGTACAGCGGGCGCGAAATCGGGTAGCTGCCGTCGGCGATGGTCTCGAACTCGGGTTTGACGCCCTCGATGACCGAACCCTGGATCATGTCGCGGTTCTGGTCCAGGAAGCTGAAGCCGAAGACGCCGAGAGCGTTAGGGTTGGTTTCGAGCTTCTGCACGATCAGGTTGTCGTTTTCGCCGGCTTCGATGTAGGCGCCGTCCTCACGCACCGTGTGACAGGCGGCCTTGTACTGGTTCTTGTCGGCCTTTTTCATTGCCTTGATCCAGTCGAAGGTGCTGCAGCCGCCTTCCATTGCCAGTTCGGCGAACGCATCGCGCGTGCCGGAGGTGGGTGGCGGACCCAGTACCTCGATGGCCTGGTCAGGCAAGTCGGGGTTCACGTCCTTCCACGTCTTGTAGGGATTGGCAACCAGCTTTTCGCCGCCTTTGGGATCGGGCACGTCCTTGGCCAGCGCCAGGTAGATATCGCGCAAAGACAGGTTCATGTCCGTGGCTTTGCGGGAGTTGGCGATGGCGATGCCGTCATAGCCGATTTTCACTTCCACGATGTCCTTGGCGCCGTTCTTCTGGCAGGTGTCGAACTCCGATTTCTTGATGCGGCGCGAGGCGTTGGTGATGTCGGGATACTCGACACCCACTCCGGAACAGAACATCTTCAGACCGCCGCCGGAACCGGTGGATTCGACTTTGGGCGTCTTGTATTTGGTGGTCTTGCCGAACTGTTCCACGACCACCGTGGCAAACGGGTACACCGTCGAGGACCCGACAATACTGATATAATCGCGCGCCGACTGCGCGCTGACGCTGCCGACAATGGCGGCCGACAGGGCCGTGGCTAGTATGACACTGTGCTTCATCATGGTTTTCCTCGCCTACTGGGTTAAAAAATATTTCAAGCGTCTGTAACAATTACTTTTATTACTGGCACGTACCGGATGGGAGGCGCGCCGGAAACCGCCTGCGTGTGACCCGGGCGGTGGAAACGCTGCAATGCAAAATCGGTGTAAGGTGGCGTAAAGCTACAAGAGGGATATGACGATTTTATGACCGTTTGATGACAGTCCGGTGAGCGGCTGTAGGGACAATTCGCTGCAACCTATGAGAATGAACTGTATGCCGGGAAGTTGTCCTGCGGAGAAAATTCATTCAACCCGAACCGGGCCAGGGTGATCACGCGAGGCGGCTGCTCTCCTATCTCTACTTCAATCAGGTCGAGATTGTTACAGGGTCGCGACGAGTCGGTGTCGACTACGATACCCATTTTATCGAGCTTGAGTCTCGACATTTTCAGGCGGACATATTGCTCCGGCAGCTCGAACAGTTCGTTGACAGCAGCGAGCGATGCCACTGGTGTGACAGGGTGGATCGCCATGAGCCGGTCTTCAAGCCGGCGAATGTGCTCCCGGGTTTCGTCGATGCCGGCCGTGACAGCGGTAAGATCCGGCGGTGCAACGGGTGCATACCTGGCCCGGTACTCCAGGCGCCTGAGTTTTTCGTACAGCATCCGGCGTTCACTCTGCAGACGGTAGTCCTCCAGTTTGTCCTGCATGATGCGCGCGAGCGCGCTCAGGATGATCGGACGGTGAAGTGGCGGACCGTTGACGGTAAGCTGCTGCTGGACCCGGGCAAAAAGGGCGT
>CBEUNK010000123.1:0-7315 GCA_965544455.1 uncultured Thiogranum sp. | reverse complement strand
GCTGCGGGCCGTTATCGAGCATTACACCGACGTGACCGTCATCGGCGCTGTCGCCCGCAACCCGGACCTGGAAATCCTGGAACGCCACCTGGGCCTGATTCCCAGCAACGAGCAGGACGACGCCAACCGGCATATCGAACGTATCGGCCGGAGCATCGCGACACAGGTTGACCTCGACAGGTTCATCGGTATCGCCGGCAGCAGCCCGCTGCCCGCCGCCCCGGCAACGCCGCCCTGCCATATTGCTGCCCTGGAACAGCCATTGCGTATCGGCATTGCCCGCGATGAGGCCTTCGGTTTCTACTATCCCGGCGACCTTCAGGCGATGAGCGATGCGGGTGCCGAGCTGGTCCCGGTCGATACCCTGAGGGACACCCGGCTGCCCGAAGTCGACGGCCTGTTCATCGGCGGAGGATTCCCGGAAAGCCGTATGCAGGCGCTGCAGGACAACCTGTCGCTGCGCTCGGCCATACGCCGGGCGATCGATGACGGCCTGCCGGTTTACGCCGAATGCGGCGGCCTGATGTATCTCACGCGGAGCCTGTGCTGGCAGGACAAATGCTGCGACATGGTCGGCAGCATACCCGCTGATACGGTCATGCACACACGTCCACAGGGCCGCGGTTATGTGCGCCTGAAGCCTCTGCCGTCGCACCCCTGGTCACCCGTGGAACGGCACGACGATATCATCTGTGCGCACGAATTCCATTATTCGGCACTGAACGACGCTCACAGTACCGAAAATTTTGCTTTCCAGGTGTTGCGCGGTACCGGCATCGACGGCAGCCATGACGGCTTCGTTTACCGCAACCTGCTGGCCTGCTACAGCCATCAGCGCACCACGCGCAGTAACCGCTGGACCGAAGATTTCCTGCGTTTTGTCGCTGGCTGCAAGTCACGGCGAAACGCAGCACCAGAAGACAGACAATCGACACAACAAGGGTAACCATATGGTCACAGTCACACCGGCCGCAGCCGACAAGATTCGCGAATCCGCAACACAGGGTGGCACCGTCGGCATGCCACTGAGGATTGCCGTCACCCGGCTGCAGGACGGCAGTTTTCACTATGCACTGGGCTTCGACGACCAGCCGCACGAAGGCGATAAAACCTTTCAATCCGAAGGGATCGATATTGTGGTCGCCCCACCCAGCATGGAGCTGCTTTCGGGTACGGTCATCGACTATGTCGATATTGAAGGCAAAAAAGAAGTCGTTTTCATCAATCCCAACGACCCGGCCCAAAAGCAGGGCTGATCAGCCTGCCCGACCGATGGCCCGGGCGGATGATGGGGGATTCGAACAGCGGTATACTAGCCACAATCGTTACACCGCCCGAATCCCGGATGAACCGAAAATACGACACGCTGGCA
Source organism: uncultured Thiogranum sp. (assembly GCA_965544455.1). Classification (GTDB taxonomy): domain Bacteria; phylum Pseudomonadota; class Gammaproteobacteria; order DSM-19610; family DSM-19610; genus Thiogranum. The sequence continues at coordinate 5,943 of CBEUNK010000123.1, read as the reverse complement.
GAGCCGATTCCGAACCGCAGACGCCTGGTCGACTGGCCCACCACGGGCCAGTTCCTCGGCGTGCTGTCGGCGCTGGGTGTACTGCTGTTCATTCTCGGCGTACTGAATATCTGGTTCCTGCTGCAATCCGAAACCGGCGGCTGGCTGCACCTGGCAAACAGCGTGCTGCTCCTGGGAGGCGTTCTGCTGCTCTCGTACGCTTATCACGCGGCGCGGCGCGAGTTGCTCGCGCCCCTGGGTGAACTGCGCGACTGGGTGCGAAAAATGCGCGAGGGCCAGCTCGGCGCCCGCCTGCCACGCTCCGACCAACCCGATTTCAGCAAGCTTTACCGGGATATCAATGGCCTGGGGGAACGCCTGGAGACCCTGTCCCTGGACATGCAAACGGAAGTCGAAAAGCAGACTCGGCGTATCCAGCAGAAAACCCACTCCCTGGAAATCCTCTACGACGTGGCCGCCAACATCAATGCCGCACGTGACCTCGAAGACCTGCTCACCCGCTTCCTGCATACCCTCAAGGATGTCGTCAACGCCCGCGCCGGTACCGTGCGTATGCTCACCAGTGAAGGCGATATGCAATTAATCGCCAGCAGTGGACTGGATGCAGAGGTTGTGAAACAGGAGCAGCTCGTCAGCGTCGACCGTTGCCTGTGCGGTCAGGCGGCCCAGCGGGGCGAGGTCTATGCGCTCGGTGATCTGCAGGGTTGCGGTCAGTTTGCCGGCCGGCCGTTTTTTGAAAGCGACCAGGTGGAAATGATCGCGGTGCCCCTGCGCTACCGCGGCCAGGTGCTGGGTGTGTACAACCTGTTTACCGCGCAGCACGGCCTGGTCGAGCGGGAGGACATGAAAAACCTGCTGACCAGTATCGGTCACCACCTCGGCATGGCAATCGAAAAATCCCGGCTCGACGAGGAAGCCAATGTGCTGTCGATCATGGAGGAACGTACGCGCCTGGCCAACGAATTACACGACTCCCTGGCACAAAGCCTGGCGAGTCTGCGCTTCCAGGTGCGCGTACTCGACGAGACACTGCACAGCGGCAAGGAAGCCGCTCTCTGGCAGGAACTGGAAATTATCGAAAACAGTATCGATGAAGCCTATACCGAATTACGCGAACTGATCGCACACTTCCGCGCACCGATCGACAAGCGCGGCCTGATACCTGCCATCGAACAGGCCATGGAGCGCTTTCGCCGCAATTCGGATATCAGCGCCTTTCTGCAACTGGAATGGGACGACACCAAACTGCCGGCCGAGATTGAAATCCAGGTATTGCGCATCGTCCAGGAAGCCCTGGCCAATATCCGCAAACACAGTCAGGCCAACGCGGTCCGCGTCCTGATGCGCGCGGGCAAGGACAAACATTACATGGTCTTGATCGAAGACGATGGCATCGGCATACAACACAAGGTCATGCAGGGTGGTCCGGGTGAACACCTGGGGTTGAATATCCTGCAGGAGCGCGCGGCACGAATCGGCGGAGACCTCAAGATAGAAAGCGAGCCGGGTGAAGGCACCCAGGTTATCCTGCGCTTCCCGGCGCCGGAAGCAATACCCGAAACTGCCGAGACCGTTTCGGTCGACATACCGACGCACACGGTGAATTGAGCATGGGTCTGCGCGTTCTGCTGATCGACGATCATACCCTGTTCCGCGTGGGGCTCGAGGGGCTGCTCGCGCACCGCAATATACAGATCATCGCCTCTGTCGGTGATGGTCGCGAAGGCCTGCGGCTGGCCGATGAACTCAAGCCGGACATTGTCCTGCTGGATATGCGCATGCCCGATATAGACGGTATCGGTGTCTTGAAAAAGCTGCAGGAAAACGGTTTTCAGAACCCCATTGTGATGCTCACCACCAGTACCGATGAACGCGACCTGGTCGAGTCGCTGCGCAATGGCGCCCAGGGCTACCTGTTAAAGGATATGGAACCCGATGAACTGGTGCTGGCACTGCGTGATATCGTCGCCGGCAAGACCGTGGTGGCGCCCGACCTGGCACCGGTACTGGCAAAGGTGGTCCAGGGTGACGGCACCCTGCCGGACGAAGCCTCACCGTTTGATGAGCTGACGCCGCGCGAAAGCGAGATACTCAGCCTGCTGGCCGAAGGCCAGAGCAACAAGGTCATCGCCCGTAACCTCGGCATTTCGGACGGCACGGTCAAGCTTCACGTCAAGGCCATACTGCGTAAACTGGGCGTACATTCGCGTGTCGAGGCCGCCGTGATCGCGGTTGAACAGGGTCTGCGCTCGGGACGCGACAGTACTGCCTGAACCGGAATCCAGGGAAGTCCGCCATGAAAACCTTTCAGCAGCTGATCGAGGAAACCCTGCAGCGTGTCGAGGAACTCTTCCCCTGGGACCTCGAAGAAGCGCTCTCCCGCAATCCCGCCCCCCTGCTGATCGATATCCGTGAACCCTATGAATACAATGCCATGCACATCGAGGGCGCCTTAAACGTCCCGCGCGGCATCCTGGAGACAGCCTGCGAATATGACTACGAGGAAACCCTGCCGGTCCTGGCGGACGCACGGGAACGCGAAGTCGTGTTGATCTGCCGTTCCGGTAACCGCAGCGTACTGGCCGCGGATGTCATGCAGCAACTGGGTTACAGGAGCGTGAAATCACTCAAGACCGGTATGCGCGGCTGGAGCGACTACGACCAGGACATGGTCGATACCGACGGGAAGCCGGTGGACGAAGACAGCGCGATCGAGTACTTCACGCCTCGCCTGAAACCCGAACAGATCAGTAAAAAGACCGACTGACAGGGGGTCAGTCGTAACGCTTGTGGTCCTTGCGACGCTTGCCGGCCTTCTGTGACACAACGCCGTGGATGGCATCCAGGCCGGGAATCTCCACCACTTCGTCGTAGGCGTGATTCAGACACTTGAGCAGGAAACGCTCGCCGTCGATGACCAGCTGGCGAAAGTAAAACTCGTTATTGTGATTGGCCACCACGAAACAGCCGTCTTTTACCAGCCCTTCGGGGTCGATCACGATAATACAGCCGTGCTCGAACTCCGGCTCCATCATGTCACCCAGTACTCTCAGCGCGAAAGGCTCCGCTGCTGCACACCCTGTAGAATCCACCGCAAACCTCGTCCAATTGGGCTACTGCAAGAGCGCCCTATTCTAGCATAGAGCTACATCCGGCATGTCTTTGATAACCTTATATTATTCCATATAATACAAACGCTTGCCGAAACGTCGCGGCTAGCGGCAGAAAGTGGTGTAAAAGCCCCTAAAGGAAGCGCGGGCAAAGCCGTCACACTGATCATCAGATAGAAATCAAATGTATTCGAGGACACCCCGTGACCCCGCAGGACCTGGTATCACGCAACGTAAAACTGGTTTCCCTGCCCGAGGTCTGCATCCAGGTGCAGGCACTGGCCGATTCGCCGCACACCACGGCTGCTGATATCGGCGATGTCGTCGGCAAGGACACGGCACTGACCACCCGCCTGCTGAAACTGGTCAACAGCGCCTATTTCAGCCTGCCCCGCCGGATCGACACGGTTACCCGCGCCGTCAACATGATCGGCATGCGTGAACTGCGCAACCTGACCATGGCGGCCTCCGCCGCCGAAGTTTTCGCCCGCATTCCCAGCAGCCTGATCGATATGGCCGCCTTCTGGCAGCACAGCGTCTACAGCGGGCTGGTGGCACGCAACCTGGCACAGCGCTGCAATGTGCTGCACAGCGAGCGCCTGTTCACCGCCGGTTTGCTGCACGACGTCGGCCGCCTGCTCATGCTGATGAAACTGCCGGACGAAATCGGCAATGCCGAATCAATACGCCAGCAATCCGGCAAGGACATCTGCGACATTGAACGCGAGCTGGTCGGTTTCGACCACGCCGAAGTCGGACACGCCCTGCTGCTGCACTGGAACATGCCTACCAACCTGTGCGCTTCCGTGCTGTACCACCATACACCCGAAGAAGCCCACGATGCGCATCTCGAAGCGGCACTGATCCATGTAGCCGACCTCGTCACGCACTGCGCGCAGGAAAGCAAGGACCCGCTGGGCTCGCCGTTCTATGACCCCTACGGCGCCTTGCTCGACTCCGATCTGCATGCCGAAGACATCAGCGCCGCCGCCCTTGGTGCCGCCCATGAAAAAGCGCTGTCACTGACCCACATCAACCGGGAAGATATCATCGATGCAATCGGCAAAAGCGCTTCTGCGTTTAACCAGGTACTCGACCTGCTTTACCCCATGGCATGGGAGACACCGCGCTAGCTGAACCTCATCCGTGAATAGTCCGTTCCCTGTCATTTCGCGGCTACCGAATTCAGAGACAAGCAAACGCAGTTCTTCCTGCATCAGCCAGAGTCAATCATCAACGTACGGTAGGAGCGCCGGCCTTCGGCGCGATTACGGAGTCCCGAGTACGGTGCATCTCTGTCACTCCCGCTTTCGCCATGACAGCCATCCCGCACCTGGCGGCGACCACACGCTGCGGCGAAGAAAGCTTGCATTTGAGGCGAGTAATTCATTAAGGTTATGTGGAACATACCCGGTCGCGATCATACAAGCTAACCCGCATGAATATTTTCAATCAACAAATCCTCGGCAACAATCTGCAGCAGTGGACTATCGCTGTTTTTGCGATAGTCGCTGTAGTTCTGGTACTGCGATTAATTCAGCACCTTGTTGCGCGTCGCCTGACTGCATTGACCGGTAATGAAAAATACCATTGGGATGACATTTTTGTAGGACTCATTGACCGGACAAAATTACTGTTTCTGTTAATCGTTGGCCTTTTCGCCGGATCGCTGTTTCTGGAATTACCGGATCATATTCGTTCCTTATTATCGTCCCTGTTAGTCATTTCATTGCTCATACAAACCGGTATCTGGGGTGTCTTATTTATTACAGTCTTTCTGGAATCCTATCGAAAACGGGCACAGGAGAAAAATCCGGCAGCCATTACCTCCATTAATGTTATCGGCATAATAAGCAAGTTCATTCTGTGGTCCAGCATCCTGCTGCTGGCACTGAGCAACCTCGGCATCAATATCACTTCGCTTATCGCCGGGCTGGGTATTGGTGGCGTTGCCGTTGCCCTGGCCATTCAAAGTATTCTCGGCGACCTGTTCGCTTCGTTATCTATTGTTCTTGACAAACCTTTTGTCAATGGTGACTTTCTGATCATCGATGATTTTATGGGGAGTGTTGAGTACATCGGATTAAAAACCACCAGGATACGAAGCCTCTCCGGCGAGCAGCTGGTGTTTTCCAATTCAGACCTGCTGGGCAGTCGGATACGTAATTATGGCCGCATGTTCGAACGTCGGGTTGTATTCAGCATTGGTGTTACTTACCAGACTCCGCGTGAGAAGCTGAAACTTATTCCGGAAATAATCAGGAAAGCTATTGAGACGAAAGACAAAACCCGGTTCGATCGTTGCCACTTTATGAAGTATGGCGATTATGCGCTGATGTTTGAGACGGTTTTTTATATATTGTCACCCGACTACAACATTTATATGGATATACAACAGGCAATTTATTTCGAGATACACGAGCGTTTCGAACAGGAGCAGATCGAATTTGCCTACCCGACACAGCAATTATTTGTCTCACAGTCCGAGACATAATTATAAGCATTGGAGGCATTAAACGGGGATCAAGTCAGGATAAAAGGGATAAAAAGGGTCGGTGACAATTGCGGGTTATTATGATGTGTGAATGATTCTCGTTTGTCACCGACCCTTTTTTTGGTTATTTGATAACCTATGCATTTGCGCTTCCGTGCTGTACCACCATTCACCCGAAGAAGCCCACGATGCACATCTTGAGGCGGCGCTGATCCACATAGCCGACCTCGTCACGCACTGCGCGCGGGAAAGCAAGGACCCGCTGCGTTTAACCAGGTACTCGACCTGCTTTACCCCATGGCATGGGAGACGCCGCGCTAGTGGGCCATGCGGTTAATT
>CBEUNK010000122.1:0-7427 GCA_965544455.1 uncultured Thiogranum sp. | reverse complement strand
CCACGTCTTCAAATCCAAGACCGTCATCGTCGGTGCCGGCGGCGCTTCCAACATCTACAAGCCGCGTTCGGTCGGTGAAGGTGCCGGTCGCGTCTGGTACGCGCCGTGGTCTTCGGGCTCGGCCTATGGTCTGCTGATCGGCGCCGGCGCCAAGATGACGCAAATGGAGAATCGTATCGTGCTGGCTCGATTCAAGGACGGATACGGTCCGGTGGGTGCCTACTTCCTGCACCTCAAGACCTACACCCAGAACTGTCTCGGTGAAGAGTACGAGTCCAAGTGGTGGCCGCAGCTGCAGGAGATGGTCGGCAAGGAATACCTGGATCCGGAAGCTTCTCACAGCACCCACCGCCCGATCCCGACCTGCCTGCGCAACCATGCACTTATCAGCGAGGTCAATGCGGGCCGCGGTCCGATCCACATGGTGACCATGGAAGCTTTCCAGGATCCGCATCTGGAAGAGATCGGCTGGCACAACTTCCTGGGTATGACCGTCGGTCAGGCGGTACTCTGGGCGGCGACTGACGTTGATCCCAAGAACGAGAACCCGGAACTGACCACTTCAGAGCCCTACGTCATGGGTTCCCACGCGACCGGTTGCGGTGCCTGGTGCTCGGGCCCGGAAGATATATCGCCTCCGGAATATTTCTGGGGTTACAACCGTATGACTACGGTCGAAGGCCTGTTCGGCGCCGGTGATGCCGTCGGTGGTACGCCGCATGCGTTCTCCTCGGGTTCCTTCACTGAAGGCCGCCTCGCAGCCAAAGCAGCCTGCAGGTACATCGACGACGGTAAGGCGGAAGGTATCGTGGTTTCCGGGCAGCAGATCGAAAAGCGCAGGAAAGAGATCTACAAGCCGCTGGAGCACTACCGTACATACCGCAATGAGGTCACTGCCGGTTCGGTTAACCCGAACTACATCAACCCGCGCCAGGCACTGGATCGCCTGCAGAAGCTGATGGATGAGTACGCCGGTGGTGTAACGGTTAACTACATGACCAACGAGAAGTTGCTCCAGATCGGCCTGAAGAAGATGAAGATCATGGAAGAGGATCTTGAGAAAATTGCTGCGGAGAATATCCACGAATTGCTGCGTGCATGGGAAGTCAAGCATCGTCACCTCACCTCAGAGGCCGTAATGCAACACACACTGTTCCGCAAGGAAACCCGCTGGCCGGGTTATTATTACCGTGGTGACGTCCTGAAGGTGGATGACGAGAACTGGCACGTACTGACCGTATCGCGTCGTGATCCCGAGACTGGCGAATATACCATGGAAAAGGCGCCTTGTTACCACCTTGTGGATGAAGCCGAGGAGTCTGCAGCTTAACTGAAATGCCGTACCGAGGGGCCCTGCAGACGCAGGGTACACGCGGATTCCAGGCAGAAATGAAAAAATCCGAAATTAATAATGCGACCAGAGAGGCGCGCATGACGACCGAGGCTGGTGAACACACGGAACAGGCATTCAATAACATCATCGATCATACTGATGAGGAACTCCTGGGGATCGCGCAGCCGATGTGGGATGAGCTCATCAAATACTCCAATGAAGGGCAGTATGGCAATTTCGTCAAGAAATTCTCGCACGACCTTCTGCGCGGTCTCAACGAGGTCGAAGTCGGCAAGCAGTTCGCCAAGAGCGACCTGACGCGCAACCTCGATCCGAACTATGACTTCCTGGGGTTCATCCGTCGCGGCCAGCATGTCACATGCCTGTACCGGATCAGGAGCACCAGGAAGGCCGGTGAATGGCTGGGCCGGATGGTGATCGGTTACGAGAGAGGTGAGGTGCGTATCTTCGCCGCTTCTATTTTCTAGTGAACGGCCACCCTGGCGAGTCAATCATGACAGAGATCATCAAAGACGTTATCACCGATGGCAAGTACGTCGAACTGAAGTACCAGGTTATCGACGTCAAGACTGACAGTGTGTTAACTGAAGTCGAGTATCCCCTGGGCTACGTACACGGTGTCAACGAGGTACTGGCGCCGGCTGTGATGCACGAGCTCGAAGGCAGGGCGGTTGGCGACGCGATCGAGGTTCCGATCGACTGTAACCAGATCTACGGTCCCAGGGACGAATCACTGGTCATCAACGAAAACATCCACAACGTGCCGGAGGAATACCGCGAGGTCGGCACGGCCATCCTGATGGAAAACGACAAAGGGCAGACCAAGACCTTTCTGGTGACCCGTATAGCCGGCGACATTATCACCATCGATGGCAATAATCCCCTTTGTGGCCGGGAAGTCATGTTCAAGCTCGATATACTGACCGTCCGCGACGCCAGTGAAGAGGAAATTCAGGCCGGTGGCAAGGTTGAAGAAGGACCGGATCTTCCCGGGGGCTTTCCAGTCCCAATCTGACAATACTTCGCTGTCACAAAGACAACGGGACATAATCTCAAAAGGAAATGCATTGCCGCGCGCCCGGACAGGTGCGCGCGGCAATCGCGATGATCAGGGGCGCTTTGGCGTGGTGTATTCAGCCTCTTTCTGAAACGACTCCCAGATGGTTTCGTAGCCGACGAAACCCTTCTCATTCGCCTCTTTCTGACGGGTGGTCACAAAGCGCGATTTGCCCTCGGGAACCTTGGGTCTGGTTTTAGGTGCATCACTCATAATCACCTCTGCTGAACAGTAAATTACGGGAGGTGTAAATAAATCATCCATGCCAGTTCCTCCCAGCTGACTGACATTCCAATCTGCAGCGTCAAGTGCTTCTGGAGCAGACTATTTTACCTGATTTTCCCGGTCGAGGGTAATTAATCGGCATTATCAAACAGATCGTGTGACAGCACGATTGATAAATAGGGTGCATAGGTGAGTATGGCACCTTGCAGAAATCCAAGGCCGCCAAAAACGTCCGTCAACCGATCGAGCAGAGCTTCGTCAGCGGGGTCGGCCAGGATCGACTCGAGCACATCAATGAGTATTGCGATGTCATCCTCTCCAAGATGCTGTTTCAGCATCATGATGGAGGTTTCTATCTGCTGAGCATCGACAGTTCTGGATGGATTAATCATTGTCTTAGCTGCGCAGGATCCTCTGTATGACTGGAGCGCCAGTTGAGCTTCGCATGCGAGTGATCACCTGGTTGGCCGGGCATTTCCATTAACTCTCAAATTTCAGCTGAACAGGTTTTTCAATGTTTGATAAACAAATTCATTGGTGTAGGAGTTCTCGCCGCAATGAAGTAATACGCCGTCCTCCGCGCGGAAAGTCAAATACGGTCTGACCTCAAAGCCGTCAGATTCGATTGCCGCCATATCATCGATGATACTCGCTATGCTGAAGGTGATTTTTGCGACATTTTCCTCCAGCTTTTCACCTTCCATGCCCGCTTCCAGGAGCTTTATCTTGATGCGTTGTGCGATCTCATCGATTAGTATCGCCTGGCACTTATTGAATTGCTCGATATCGAATTTTAATTCCATCGTGAATATCCTGATGATCCACCGAGTCAGCCTGGACTGAATGATACACGATCAGTGTATCCACAACGGGTCGGCCTGCCCAAATGGCGGCACTCCCCGGAAGCCTGAACCTTAGCAGGAAGAATGCAACGAAACCCGGCACGCCCAGTAGCGAAATTCGCGGCAATGCAGCGCCACCGAAGTAAATGCTCGCCATGGCGGCCCGATCAGCCAGGCGCCAACCTGGCCCTGGGCGATGATCCACCACAGCAACGCCAGTATTGTTGTTCTGGCGAGGATGCCCGGGACCATCGCTGCGGGTTTACCTGCGCTGTGAATCGTTCCGTTCACTGTCAGGCGACACTCAGGCGTGTACATCCAGCCTTGGTGATCGCGCCGGAGCCCTCGCCGACACTGTCTTGCGCTGCCGGTTGCTGCGCTGAATCAGTGTGTATACGAACAGGACGGCTGCGAAGCCGAGCAGGAAGATTTTCAGACCAACAAGCCCGCCAAGCAGGCCGTACAGTATTGATTCTATCGCAATCATGTCGTGTTACTCCTTTGCATCGTATGTTGGGCGGGAACCAGCTTCCAGGCTAAAGTGCACGCTGTGGCATCAGGCAGCATGGCGGGGACCGCAGGCACGGTTGGCGGGCACGGCGATATCCATCAGTTTCGGGTCATCGAGTTCAAGCCCGTTCATCAGTTCGATATAGGCCTGCTTGTCAGCGACCTGCAGCCGTGGGTTATAGCATTTCTCCTCACCGATGGTGCTCACCGTCATGCCGTTATAGTCGTGGGCCGGGTACACCAGCGTGTCCTCGGGTAGCACCAGCAGCTTGTCGAACAGGCTGTCATACTGCGCGGCAGGATCCCCGTTCTGGAAATCGGTGCGTCCGGTCCCGCGTATCAGCAGCGTGTCACCGGTAAATACCCGGTCTGGCAACAGGAAACTGTAGGAGTCATCCGTGTGGCCCGGGGTGTAAAGAACGTCCAGATGAAGCTTGTCCACGCAGAGTTTTTCGCCTTCGTGGAAATGGACCGAGACACATTCGGCGCGGGTCATCGCACCCATGGCACTGGCACAACCGGTTTGATCACGCAGTTCCCCCAGTGCGGTGACGTGATCGGCATGAATATGCGTGTCCGCCGCCATCACCAATTTGACATCCAGCTCTTCGAGCAGGCGTATGTACTGCGCGGTGTTTTCCAGTACCGGATCGATGAGCAGGGCTTCTCCGCCGCGCCGCTCGGCGAGCAGATAGCTGTAGGTATGTGAGGTCTGATCGAACAATTGGCGGAATATCATGATGTCATCTCCTTTCTGTGTAACTCTGATTCAGGCACTCGCGGCTTGAGTGCAGTTGGTATTGCGATTCCAGGGCATGCGAGCGATCAGCCTGGCCATGCCACACCAGCGGGTGGTGCCGGCGACGATCAGGCCGATACCGATCATTGCAGTCAGCGCGAAGAACAGCTCGTGCACGCTGAATCCCAGGAATACTTTCAGCACAAGTAGACTGCCGACGGCGATTTGAACCTGCCTTTCCAGGCTCAGTGCTCTGCCACAGCGTTCGACCGGCAGGCCAAGCTGTTCCCAGCTCCGGGTGCCGCCTTCAATGAGGCTCAGGTTGTCGAAGCCGGCCCGTTGCAACTGTTCAGCCGCCTGCACCGCGCGCGGACCGGCATGACAGGTGATATAAAGCGTTTCTTCACGGCCCAGCGACGGCCGCTTGAACGCCTGTGCAAGCGCGTCCGCTGATACTGTATCAATCGGTATCAACTGCGCGCCCGGAATGTGTCCGGCACGGTATTCAGCGACGCTGCGTACATCCAGCACCGGGGCATACCGCCCACGGCGTTTTACCTCGTGCAGCTGTTGAGGACTGATAGTCGAAGGTTGAGTTGACATGTTTTGCTCCTGTTACAGTCCGGGTTTTAACATGTACTTAGGCTATCGGCATTTAAAGATTTATAAAATGCGAAATTAAGCATCAAAAACATCGAAAAAAACGATGTATGGTACGGCATGATCAAGGTCCGCCAGGCTATAGATTTAAAGCGGTCGGTTGCCTTGGTCGTGGTGATGAGTTTGTTTGCGAGGTGGTGTGGCGCCTAAGCGGCGAGAGCGGAATATGTGCCGCCTGCTGTCAAGCGACGCAGGCGGCACATGCTCCTTGTTATGCACGTGGCCTCTCCACCACCAGTTCAGGGATTCCTTGAGAGGCGTTAAAAAGCTGTCCCAAACGAAGGATCCACACAATTCTCAGGCAGCGGTACACCGCCGAGCCGGCAGGCCTCCAGTACCGGACCGCCGTGGAACAGCCGGTAGAGGTATTTCTTGCCTCCTTGTTGGCGGAATCGCGCATTCAACGCACGGGACAGTTCCCGGGAACGGCGCACGAAGCCACGCTCCAGGTAATAATTGCGTACATACCGAATCACTTCCCAATGCGCCTCGGACAACTGGATGCCGGACTGTGCGGCAATCCGTTGCGCTACACTCTCTGACCACCCGTTTTCCGGGTGAGCGGCGGTGCCGGCACTCAAAATCCACTCTTGTTCATTCTTTAATCGCTCGTGCTGTGCTGTTGCCATGCGAAACTCCTTGCGTTGATGATGTTCAGTTTTATCTAAAGACCCTGGGCGGGCCGTTTACGATTTCCGGTTGCAGGTTTTGTATACGCTTATACCCGTGTTTCAAGTGCCACCACGAAAGCCGTTGTGAGGACGATAGACAACACTGAGAGAAGGTATTTGAACGTCTTGAAGACGGGTTCGCTGATTGTGTCAGACTTTCCGTGTAGGAATTTCATGTCAAACCTCCACGATTCCGATTAGCAAAGTTCCTGATGCATCTGAATGTGTCCACCGGCAGACCTCAATGGGGGGGTAGTGCTCTGTCTTGAGATAAACTTGCCGTGATTCCATGCTTGCCTGATTTTCACTGCATAACTTAATACCTGAGTAAATTACTCAAGTACTGCATAGGGTAAAATCTTGACTAAAATTGTCAAGTATTATTTTCTATGCCCGCGAATAGCGGCTAAAGACAGAAACGTCCCTGTCCTTCCCGAAAATACGTACTGCCTGATATTCCTGACCTTTTTCAGAGGCGACGTCAGTCTGGTGTCCTCAGTAATTGTTAGGATCCAGAACCATGAAGCCCATTGTCTGCGCCCTGTTACTCCTTGTGTCTACTGTGATCCGTTCGCGGGTTTCCTTGCAACTCGAGATTGTGGCGCTGCGACATCAACTTGCTGTGATCAGAGAACAACCAAACGCCCGAAGATTCGCTCCGGAGACCGTATTCTCTGGTCGTGGCTCTCGCGCCGCTGGTCGGGGTGGCGGGATGCTCTGGTTTTTGTCCAGACGGGGACCGTGATAGCCTGGCAGCGTAAGCGTTTTCGCTATCATTGGGCCAAATTGAGTAAGCATGGAAGACCCGGTAGACCGCAGGTGCCAGAAGAGATCAGGGCATTGATCCGCAAGATGTCGGAAGCCAATATCGGCTGGGGTTCGCCACGGATTGTCGGGGAGCTACGCAAGCTCCGCATTGATGTAGCTAAATCAACCGTGGAGAAGTACCGGGTACGGTCCAGGAAACCACCGTCGCCGACGTGGAAAGCTTTTCTGAACAATCATGTGAGTGACTTGGTGGCTATCGATTTCTTCGTGGTGCCAACCGTGAGAAACAAGGTGCTGTTCCTTTTGGTGGTCCGCGTACATCATCGGCGCAGGGTTGTGACACTTCAATGTCACTGAGCATCCGACTGCCCTGTGGACCGGTCAGCAGATCATTGAAGCGTTTCCCTGGGATACGGCGCCGACGTATCTACTGCGGGACCGAGATGCTATCTATGGGAATCAATTCCAGAAGCGTGCCCAAAGCATGGGTATCGAAGAGGTGCTTTCAGCGCAGCGAAGCCCTTGGCAAAATGCATTTGTGGAACGCATCATTGGCAGCATCCGGCGAGATTGTCTGGATCATGTTGTCGTATTGAACGAT
>CBEUNK010000121.1:0-7548 GCA_965544455.1 uncultured Thiogranum sp. | reverse complement strand
GGGGGCGATGTTGCCTACCCAACCAGGGCCGGTAGTCGGCAACCGAACATAATGCTGGGAAATATGCGCAGCGCAAAAACCACGCTGTCCGCTTCGCCGCAGCCAGTATGCCTACCAGAAACTGCTGAAGCAGCATGGCATGATCCCGAGCATGAGCCGCAAGGGAAATTGCTGGGACAATGCGCCAGTGTATTACAATGCCAAGCGTCTGCATTCGACGCTCGGTTATAAAATAGCGATGGATTACGAAAAGGATCTTAACAAAGTGTCCGAAATCAGTTGACCACTACAGCGGCCGTTGTTGCGGGCCGGCCGGATGCACGCATTCGGTCTTTTGCCGGCCGGGCCGCCTGATTTTCTTTGCATGCCCGGATCCGCTGCAAAAGGTCTGGGCCGCGCAACTATCATCAGTGCAATCGGTGGCGATTTTGCGCGCACCCAGCGGGGGGTGATCATGACCGGCAGGTGATAGACAGGGTAGCGCATGACCTCGAAAGCGGCTGAACCGGGTCCGACAGTGATGCCGGCACGCACCTCCGTTGTCTTTCCTCGGCGAAGATGAGACCACCTCGGTGCATGACGTTTACGCAGCACTCGGGGGTTATGCGCCCGGCGAAAAACTGGATATCGCCGTGGTGCGCGATCGCGAGAAGCAGTCGATTCAGATCGAATTGGGCGCCGCATCACGTGCGAGCCAGTCTTACGCAATGCATCCCCACGGGATGAGCGGACATGGAAAGTGGGGCCACGGTACATACGGACACGGATATCACGGTCACCATGGCATGATGTCAAAGCATGGTTGTGGGATACATAAAGGACAGCGGCCGTCCTGATTCTGGCTTGCCCACCCGGTCGGTGCGATCAGTGCCTCCCGAGTCGGCTGCAATACGTCAACCCTGCCGATGGTCCCCAGTGCAGTGTTTGGGCAGCGTGAAAAGCAGTACACATCAGGCCACTCGCCTGCTCAAGGCGCGAAAGGCAGGCCGAGGAAGTCATAAAGGCCTCCGGAGTCTTCCACCCGCAGTGCATTCAGCACGCGCAGAAGCTGTGCCGCAGTGTATTCGGGAGTCTGCAGCTGTCCTGCGGGCACGTTGCGCTGGAAGGGTGCCGACAGCGCACTGTCGGTGGTGCCCGGTTGCAGGCCGACGACAATGTGTGCGGGTTTCTTACGTGCCAGCTCGATGGCAAAGTTCTTGATCAACATGTTCAGCGCGGCCTTGCTCGCGCGGTATGCGTGCCAGCCGCCAAGGCGGTTGTCGCTGATGCTGCCGACCCGGGCCGACACGATGCCCACCCTGGACGCCCTGATCGGATTCAGCCTGGTAACCAGATGCTTGAGGAGCAGGGCCGGGCCGACCGCATTGATCCGGTAGGCATACAGCAGGTGCTCGGCGTCTAGGTTTCTGTATGTCTTCTCCGGGGTGTGCGTACTGTCATGCAGCCAGCCCGTCGCAATGAAGACCCAGTCGATCGGCAAGGCCTCTGGTATAGCTGCTATGGCCGTGCGTACATTCTGTTCGTCGGCGATATCCAGCCCGATATCGACAGTCCGGCGTTGCAGCGGTTCAAGTGATTGTGGGGCGCGCGCCATGCGTATGAGTTGCGCATCGGGAAAGCGCTCAGCAAGCTTTGCACAGAACGCACTGCCGATGGCACCCGTTGCCCCGGCGACGAGGACGCAGCGTGGAACGGGCCCCGCTGAGGCGTCCGCGCGGTCCAGTATCGACGCGGTCACGTCGGGCATCTCGGCAGGGCGATCATCTCAGGTGCCGCCCACCATCGAGTGGCAGCACCCGGCCGGTGACGTATTCGCTGGCGAAAAGATAGTCGATTGCGTGCTGCAGTTCGTCCCAACCTCCTTCGCGCTGCATGAGGCTCTTCGCCACCGCCTTTTCGCGATAGTCCGGATCGTCGTGCTCGTTGAATTTGATCAGCGCCGGCGCCAGGCTGTTGACCTTCACCTTCGGTGCAAGCTTGGCGGCGAAAGAAAGCGTCAGGTTGTCCTGTGCTGCCTTGCTCGCAGCATAAGCAATGTGCTTCTTGCTGCCCTGGCTGCTCACATAGTCTCCGATGTGAATGATATCGGCATGGAGGTCCTTGCATGCCTGCAGCAGCGGCGCCAGTTCATGGTTCAGCTGATAGGGTACCTTGGCGTGTATCCGCATCATCTTTTCGATGACCTCGTTGAAAGGCACCGCATCATCGTCGCGGAGCCATTGCGAGGCATTGTGGATGATGCCGCGCAGGCGTTCGTGCCGGGCCTTGATATCGCTGATCAGCAGGTCGACTTCGTCCTGCCTGTCGAAGTCACAATGGCAGAGGTCGGCACCGAGTCGTTCGAGTTCTTCCAGTCTCGGGTACCAGGTGCGGTATGTGCCGATTACCGGCATTCCGCGCTGCAGGAAGGTTCTCGCGACGTGAAAGCCCGCGCGCTTGCCAACGCCGGTGATTAGTATGGAGTCGGCGATCACGGATTGAGGAACTCCGCACGCGTGTGGATGTTGTCGATGAAGCAGCCGCCCAGCGCGGTCGTGCTGGTCTGTGAATTGCTGTCCATGACGCCGCGCGATTTCACACAATAATGGGTGGCGTCGATGCACACGGCGACGTTGTCTGTGCCGAGCAGGGTCTGCAGCGCGACCAGCACCTGGTGCGTCAGGCGTTCCTGAACCTGGGGACGCTGGGCGAAGAAGCGCACGATGCGGTTGATCTTCGACAGGCCGATGATCTTGTCGGCGGGGATGTAAGCGACGCGGGCGGTACCGTCGATCGTCACGAAGTGATGCTCGCAGGTACTGGTCAGATCGATGTCACGGATCTTCACCATCTCGTTCGCCCCCATCTTGTTGTCGATTAACGACAGTTTCGGGAACTTGGTGTAATCCAGGCCGGAAAATATCTCGCGCACGTACATCTTGGATATGCGATGTGGTGTTTCTGCAAGGCTGTCGTCGCTGAGATCGAGACCCAGCGTGTTCATCACCTCGGTCATCAGTCCTTTGATGCGCTCGTATTTCTGCTCGCTGTTGAGACCGTTTTCGATCATCGGTGTCTCGAGACCCTGTGCAACCAGGGTGTCTCGCACCAGTACGGCTTCCGGGTTTACCTCAGGATGCTTTGCTACGCGTACGGGGGTAGTGCTCATTTAAGTTCTCGCTTTGTGGCTGATTGTCGGTTTTGTCGAATTCCAGCGTCAGTGACACCGAATCTGCGAAACGCAGGGCGTGTGGTTTGTCGACGGTCACCAGGGCCCGCGTGACGGCAGGGTCGCGGGTACAGATCTCGAGAAGCTCACTGACCAGCTTTTCGAGCAGCAGGAAGCGTCCCGCTTCGACGTGTTGGATGATGGCCTTGCTGATCACCTTGTAATCCAGGGCCTGTGACACGTCATCCCGCAGGGCAGCGGCCTTTGCGCTGTGGTGTATCTCGACATTGATGACGATGTCCTGCTGCTTGGCTCGCTCGTCAGGGTTAAAGCCAATGAAAGTGCGCAGCCTGAGGTTGGTGATTCGTATGATGGCGGCATATTCGGGCATCTTGGTTTCCGGTGTGCTTTGTGGGTTGGTCCGAGGCCGCCGCAGGTCCTTTCGATGTGCCGAACGGCTGTTGTGATGTGTCTGGTTCAGAAGACCGTGAGTCTGCCGCTGCCCCAGGCGGGCACCGGTGGTACCCCGGCGGATCTCTTCGGAATCGTGCGTTGTGCCTCGATGAACCCGTCGATGACGTGTTTTGCGTTGCGCGGGTAAGGGCAGACGGAGGCCGTGTTTTCGAGACCAAGGGCTTCTGTCGACGCTCCCGGCAAAGTCGGGCCGGACGCCGCCGCACCGGGCGCTGGTGGGAAGGTTGGGGCCAGGAGAGAAATCTCGCCGATAACAGTCACTGAGCCGGTTAACCCGAGTATCGCGTTTTTCACGATGCCTCCTTCAGGTGCAGTGGACGCGTGCAGACGGGCGCTTATTGGCAGGCCTCAGCGGTGTCGTATGCAGCTTCAGATGAACAGATATTGTCATGATTATCGCCTGCTAAAACAATATAGAACGATGGTAGCTCACTACTTAGTCCAATAACTGTCTAAAAAGAGCAGAAATTTTTGCTGACACTGCGGACGTGAGTGAAGGAGACTGTAAACTGGAAAACCCGCCACATGCTTCGTCAAGGAGTCCGGGTGAAGTATGGCTTTATCCGAAGCCACCGTCGCCAGTTTCGCGCACGCACGATGTGCCGGGTGCCCGATGTGCACCCGAGTGGCTTCTGGGCTTGGCCCAAGAACCGCTCTCGCCTCGCGCGAGGAAAGATCGCCGGCCTGTCACGTTCAGGGGGGTGTCACGGGGAGAGCGGCACGCTGCCGGTCTTCGATCTCTTGTCGACGCATCGGCATGCCGTCGATCTGCTGCAAGATCTTGCGCAGCGGTGTTGCCAACGGCGCGCGGCGCTTGATGCCGCCGTCCAAACCAAGCAGGATGAGTTGGCGGTCGTCGGACGCTATGCCGAGGCTTTTTCGGATCGCGCGCTGCTGTTCCGGTGGAAGCTGCCTTGCATCGGCGCTGTCGGGTTTCGAATACAACTCGATGATGCGAAGACGTCGTTCCGCAACTGCATCACCAGCATCTCGCAGTGCCTGTTGTTGTAGGACCACCGCAGGATCGTCGGCTGATGGTGCGACCAGTATCAGCAGCCGTTCCTGCCAACGAGCATGATCTAACTCCTGTGCGATGGACACACTGTCAATCACCAATATCGATATCAGGATAACGCCGCGCTCGAACGTGGCCCTTAGCAATCGTCTGTGCCCGGTTCGCGTCTGAAAACCAGTCGTGACTTTTTTCATTCCTATCACCAGATGTAATCTACCGCGAAAAGCAGCGCCGACCGGACAATCTTCAGCAGCTTGACCGACCAGGTCAGCGGACCTGCGGAGAAGGTCGGCGAACCCGACCACTAAGCTACGCAGAGCTGCATGCGGGTGAAATCCAGGCTGAGGCGCGAACCGCGCAGCAGTTCGTGTCCGATGAGCCCATTTATCCGGTAGCCCAGCGCGCTCTCAATCGATAATGCTGGCAGCAGCACTCCCATCGCGTTGGATTGCTCTTTCCCGTCCAGGCGCAGCCGATTGGCGCAGGCACCTCTGCCATGTAAGTCGCCTGCGCCACCGGTCCCAACCAGGGCCTTGTCGCTGTCGGGCTTGACCCCAAGCACGGCACTCCGTGTCTCCGGCACCGCGAACACGCGACCGGTCATTCCGGTATCGACAAACATCAATGCCCCTTCCAGCAACGGGAAGTGGACTTGCGTCAAGAGCATCCGATTCTCGGCCAGCAAGATTGGTGTGCTGCCTTGCTGTGGGCCGGCCGTGTCGGGCGGCTGTAGTTCAAGGTCTCCAGTCTGGTAGTCAAGTGTGCAGTGGAACAGCGATAGTACGCTGATACCAAGGATGCTGTGGATGGCCTGCCCGGGAAACCAACCACCAAGAACACCAGTCCACAATTTTGCCCGCGACCGTGAGTAAGGGGTCGAAGACGCGAGTGATTCGACTTTCGTTTTGGGCTTGATTGTTTCGGTCATTGGTCGGGACGGTAGCTCAGTTGCAGAATGATTTTGCGCACGCGACGCCTCAGGGTTAACACAGTGTGCACATGGGTTCCGGCGCTCGGGAGACGATTGGTCCGGCAGTCGGAGTCTGCGCGCACAGGAAGCGTGTCCGGATCTCTAACCCTGCTGCCGGGCGGTAAGTTCGAGCTCAACGCCGGTACCGGGCGGGTATGTCCTGGTCAAGCCACCATTATCGAAGGCGTTTTTCGGAGTGCTCATCAGATACTGTTTATTGCATGGACCAGCCATTGCTTTACATCCTGATCGCTTTGTCGGCCACCTTGCTGTTGTTCGCAGTTGACATTATTCCCTATCCTTTCGGGCTGATCGTGTTGACTCTGCTGGCCTTGGGGCGGTTTGTACAGATCAAGGGGCCGAAGTGAAGACGGACGATGGCAACAAAACGGTCAGCGCGTTCCGTGCCGCCTACCAGCTTTTCATCGGTCCGTTGCCAAAAGACGAGATTGTGTTGACGAAATGCCACAACCGGCTGTGTGTGAACCCGGAATACCTCGAGCTGGTCGAAGAGGTTCCGCTCGGCTATTGGCATCGTGTCTGAACGCTTGGTTTTGCGCGGGGTGGCTAACGGGCTTTCCCGGCATTTCGCGGCAAGGCCGCATAGAGGTTACTCACATGGTCAGACATCGTTTTCTTGGACTGTTCCTGCTGCTTGTCGCGGGGGCTGCGATGGCGACTGAAGAGCCCGCTTACACGGTTATCGAACAGACCGACAATTTCGAGCTGCGGCGCTATGATCGCATGATCATCGCCGAGACGCTGGTCTCCGGGTCCATGGACGATGCATCGGGCAGTGGATTCCGGCTGATCGCCGACTACATCTTCGGCAATAACACTGTGCGGACCGGCGGTAACGGGAAGATCAGCATGACTGCGCCGGTGACCATGGCGTCTCAGTCGGAAGAAATCAGCATGACCGCACCCGTGAGCATGGAGGGATCGGCGGGAAAGTGGCGCGTGCATTTCGTGATGCCGAGCAAATACACCCTCGATACCCTGCCCAGGCCGAACAATCCCGCAGTGAAACTGCGCGAGATCCCGGCGACCAACTATGCGGTGATACGTTTCTCTGGCTTCGCCGGCGAGAACAAGGTCGCAGCGAAGACAGCCGAACTGAAGGCCTGGCTGGAGGGGAGGGGTATCAAGCCTCTTGGTAACCCGGAACTTGCACGTTACAACCCGCCCTGGACCTTACCCTTCCTTCGCCGCAACGAGGTCATGATCCCTTACTGACAGGATTGAACGAATGCTCCCCCGCACCCAGTGGCAGCGACTCCTGTTTGCGGCAAACAGGGAGGGAAACTCGGTGACCTGCAGAAACTGCGGTCCAAGCGGGAAAACCGGTGGTAGGCGAAAGAATACTCGCTTGCCTCGATGCGAAGACGGCCGGGCCTGAGGCCTCAAGTCGGCCGCGATGCCGACTGTCCTGATTGAGAATCTGGGAATATTGCCCTTGAACTGTCCAATAGACGGGTATCAGATAACAGCAATTCAACTCGTTAGAGATCATATAGGCGAAAATTATTGGACATTAAAAATCCAAGTTCAGCAATAAAAACAATAAGTAAGAGAGATTGGGTTGTAATGCTACGAAGGTGTGACGAAATCAAAATGGTTTCGTTCGACAAGTGGTGAAGCCGCGCAGCGCGAGCCGAAGGCGGGACATCTGCCGGGCGTGCCATATATACAAAAAGGGCTCACCGAGAGGTGAGCCTTTTTTGCTTGTTGGGCTCATATCGAGTGTAGTGCGGTGCAATTAGGGGCACATTCAGAGCCCCCCCAAAAGCGATAGATCAAGGCGCGGCGCGCAGCGAAGGGTGTGACCCTTTGCAAGCGCCGCAACATCGAGCTATCGCTTTTGGGGGACTCCCTTCGGGTGAGCCACAGTGTGCCCATCTGCGGTGTTGCGCCTGCTTTAAAGGGAGCGGCAATTCCTGC
>CBEUNK010000120.1:0-7609 GCA_965544455.1 uncultured Thiogranum sp. | reverse complement strand
GCAAGCCTCGGGAATGGCGTTGGCAACCAGCGTGCTGGGGGTTTCGCCCCAGCCCAGTTCCAGCGGCTGAATGCCGAGCAGGGCGCGTCTCGCGGGCAGGCAGTTTTGCAGGCGCGCGATGCTCATCAGGTCGACCAGGCCGACTTCGTGCACGCTGCGCTGGCCGTTGGCCACGAAACGGTCCATGTCATCACCCTGCAGCAAGCGTATCGTCCCGGGTTCCGCCTGTATTTGAGCTGCGTCAAGTACGATAAGGTTCTGGCATGCTTCAATTTGTGGCGCCAGGGTGAAACTGAGCGTGCCGCCGTCGAGGTAGGTGACACCGGGCAGGTCGGGATGGTGTTTGCGCAGGTAGTCGAGCAGGTGGATACCGAGTCCTTCGTCCGCCAGGAGTGTATTACCAATGCCTAATATCAATGTTGCCTGCATGACTGTGTGGCTATACGGTCTACAATGAAAAGGGGTAAGCTGATCACAATGGCTGCCAGTGGTGATACTAGCAGTTGCACACGGCGGGCGGGAGACTGAATGATGTGCCTGGGCATTCCGATGCAGATTCGTGACATCGACGGTTACATGGCGCGCTGCGAAGCCAAGGGTGTGGAACGCGATGTCAGCCTGTTCATGCTGCAGCATGAACCGCTCGAGGTCGGTGATCACGTGGTCGTCCATGTCGGCTATGCCATCCAGAAGGTCAGCCCGCAGGAAGCACGTACCGCCTGGGAGCTCTATGACCAGATGCTGGACGGGTGAGGCCATGCACGAGCTGGCTGTCTGTCAGGCATTGATAGAACAGGTTGAACAGGTCGCCCGGGAACAGCAGGCCGACCGCGTCAGTTGCATACACCTGGCGATCGGTGCCCTGTCCGGTGTCGAGCCGCAGTTGCTGGAGCAGGCCTGGCCCCTGGCGGCAGCCGGCAGTGTCGCCCGGGAGGCAACACTGCATATCGAGCCGGTGCCGGTACGCGTACACTGCGATCAGTGCAACCGGGATTCCGATGCCAGCGCCAGTCGCCTGGTATGCAAGCACTGTGGTAACTGGCGGACAACGCTTATCGGTGGCGACGAACTGCTGTTAACCCAAGTAGAGTTTTACAGGGAGCAAACCTATGTGTGATACCTGTGGCTGCAACGTGACCCACGGCAACCGCCATCTGATCGCGCCGGGGGGCAAACTCGAAAATGCCGGCACGCACGGTGGCGCGGTCAACGTGCTGAAAGGGCTGCTGTCCGAAAACGATCATGCGGCGGCGCACAATCGCGAACACTTCGACCGCCATAACGTACTGACCATCAACATGATGTCATCACCCGGCGCCGGCAAGACCTCGCTGCTGGAGGCCAGCCTGCCGATATTACAGGCGCGCTATCGCGTGGCGGTGATCGAAGGCGATCTGGAAACCGAGAATGACGCCAGGCGCATCCGGGCCCGGGGCGTCGAGGCGGTGCAGATCGTTACCGGCACGGCCTGCCACCTGGATGCCCACATGATTCACAAGGCCCTGCACCGGATCGACCTCGATGCAATCGACATTCTGTTTATCGAGAACGTCGGCAACCTGGTCTGCCCGGCCAGTTTCGATTTGGGACAGCACCGGAACGTTACCCTGCTGTCGGTGCCGGAAGGTGACGACAAGCCGTCCAAATACCCGGTCATGTTCCGCGCCGCCGACCTGGTGGCGCTGACCAAGGTGGACCTGTTGCCGATACTGGATGATTTCAGTACGGCCAAGGCGAGAGAAAATATCCAGGCGCTTGCCAACCCGGCGCCGGTCATGGAGTTGAGTGCCAGGAACGAGGGCGGTGTCAGTGCCTGGCTGGACTGGCTGGAGACGCAGGTTACGGCATACCGGGCTTCCTGCGGCCGCGGTGAAACGCTGCGACCCAAGGTACAGCCGGATGGTGCTGTGCTGCACGGACTGGTGACCTGAGGCCGGCCGCGGTGTCGCGCAGCGCACAGCAGTGGTTGGCGGAAATCCGCGCACTGGATTTGCCCGGGCGCGTCAAGATCATGAATGTCTGCGGCGGGCACGAACGTTCGATCACGCAGGCCGGTTTACGGGCCGCCCTGCCGAAGCAGATCGAGCTGATACCGGGTCCCGGTTGCCCGGTCTGCGTCTGTCCCGAAGAGGATGTCTACGAAGCCATCCAGCTGGCGTTGAACGAAGATATCACCTTGCTGGCGTTCGGCGATATGCTGCGCGTACCGGTCAATGTCCCCAAACAGGCCATCCGTTCGCTCGAGCAGGCCAAGGCCGCCGGGGCCGACATCCGCCCGATTGCGTCGCCGCTGGAAGCGGTGGAAATTGCCCGTCGCCTGCCGCAGCGGCCGGTAGTGTTCTTTGCCGCCGGTTTTGAAACCACCACGGCACCGGTGGCCTCCATGGTGGTGGAGGGGTTGCCCGGTAATCTGTTGCTATTGTTGTCCGGGCGTCTTACCTGGCCGGCCGTGGCCATGCTGCTGCAGTCCGGTACGCCCGGTTTCGACGCACTCATTGCGCCCGGCCATGTGTCCACCGTGATGGGCACCGAGGAATGGCGTTTTGTCCCGGAACGGCACGGCCTGCCCGCGGCCATCGCCGGTTTTACCGCGGAAAGCCTGCTGGCCGCCCTGTATTCCACCCTGCGCCAGGTCATCGAGGGACGTACGTTCCTGGATAATTGTTACCCGGAGCTGGTTCGCCCCGAAGGTAATCCAACGGCGCAGCAGCATTTGCAGCAGGCGATGGATGTCGTCGATGCCAACTGGCGTGGCGTGGGTAGCATTGCACAGTCGGGGTATTCCCTGAAAGCGCGGTATGCGGCACACGATGCACGCCTCCGTTACCCCGGATATGCCGACGATTCCCGCAAGCGTGCCGGGCAGATGCCGCCGGGTTGCGACTGTGCCAGGGTCGTGCTGGGAAAACGCTACCCGAACGAGTGTCGCCTGTATGGCAGCGGCTGCAATCCGCGACATCCGATTGGTCCCTGCATGGTATCCGATGAGGGTGCCTGCC
The DNA here is from genome assembly GCA_965544455.1 of uncultured Thiogranum sp. Lineage (GTDB taxonomy): Bacteria > Pseudomonadota > Gammaproteobacteria > DSM-19610 > DSM-19610 > Thiogranum. Next base: position 4,610 of record CBEUNK010000120.1, on the reverse strand, counting down.
GGATCTGGTGGAGCAGCGGTGTGCGCGAGCGCAGCGACCAGCTTGCGGTGTGAGCGATGGATATCACCCCCGGGATCAGCGATCCAACATCGAAAGGCGCGCCGGTCGAGACCAGGCACTGGCAGATCGGCGGCCGGGTGCAGGGTGTCGGCTTCCGGCCCTTTATATACCGGCTGGCACATGAGCACGGCCTGCTTGGCTGGGTGCAGAACCGCCTCGGCCAGGTCGAAATCTGTACCCAGGGTGATGCCCGCTCGCAGGAAGCCTTTGCAACGGCGTTGATCGAACAGGCGCCACCACTGGCGAGGCCGGCAGTGCTGAACATGGACCATGCGCCGCTGGCGGCATTCGATGATTTCAGTATCCGGCCCAGCGATAGCCGGGGAGAGGTGCAGATCCATGTGCCGCCGGACTACTTCATCTGTGAGGACTGCCTGGCCGAGCTGAATGACCCGGCCGACCGCCGCTTCCGTTACCCCTTCGTCAACTGTACCCAGTGCGGGCCACGCTACACCTTGATTAATGCCTTGCCCTATGACCGTGGCAATACCAGCATGGCATCGTTTGACCTGTGCCCGGCCTGTGAATGCGAATACGGCGACCCGCTCGATCGCCGCTTTCATGCCGAGCCGGTTGCCTGTCCCGTCTGCGGCCCCCAGGTGGAATTCGTGCGACCGGATATCTGCCGCCTGGTGGATGCAATCGCGCTGCCGGCCTGTATCGATGCCCTGCGTGCCGGAGAAATCATCGCCGTCAAGGGCATTGGCGGTTATCACCTGCTGTGCGATGCGCGTAATGACCTGGCGGTAACCCGGCTGCGCGAACGCAAACCACGCCCGGACAAGCCGCTGGCCGTCATGTTTCCCGCACCGCTGCGGGCACCCCTGAAAGCATTGCTCAATGAAGTGAATGCCAACCACGAGGAGCAGCAGTTGCTGCTTTCGGCGCTGCGACCGATTGTACTGGCACCGCGCCGTGACGACAGTACCCTGTCAAGCCTGATTGCGCCCGGCCTGCGCGAGATCGGCGCCATGCTGCCTTACAGCCCCCTGCACCATATCCTGCTCAATGACTTTGGTGGTCCGCTGGTTGCCACCTCGGGCAATATCAGCGGTGAGCCGGTACTGACAGACAACCGCGAGGCACAACGGCGTTTGGCCCATGTTGCCAGCGGCTTTGTGCATCACAACCGGCCCATCGTACGGCCGGCGGACGACCCGGTATACCGTACCCTGCGAGGCAAGCCCCGGCCGGTCCGCCTTGGGCGGGGTTGTGCGCCGCTGGAACTGACGCTGCCGTTTACCTTGAAACAGCCAGTAATTGCGGTCGGTGGTCAAATGAAAAACAGCGTGGCACTCGCCTGGGACCGGCGCGCCGTGGTCTCGCCACATATCGGTGACATGGGATCCGAGCGCAGCCTGAATGTCTTCGCCCGCATTATCGAGGAGCTGCAGTCACTGTATGGCGTGCGCGCTACCGGCGTGCTGTGCGACGCGCACCCGGGGTATACGACCACCCACTGGGCGCAGCAATGCGGTCTGCCGGTGACCCGCGTTTATCACCACCGCGCGCACGCGTCGGCACTGGCGGCCGAGCACGATCCGGACAGGCACTGGCTGGCATTCACCTGGGACGGTGTCGGTTACGGCGAAGACGGTACCTTGTGGGGTGGCGAAGCCATGGCTGGAGGTCCGGGCCATTGGCAGCGCGTTGCCAGCGTGCGGCCGTTTCGTCTGCCGGGTGGGGACAAGGCTTCGCGCGAGCCCTGGCGCAGTGCCGCGGCCGTCAGCTGGGAAATCGGCCGGGCCTGGCCGGGGGCCGGGAAAGACGGGGAGGCCGGGGCCCTGCTGTATCAGGCCTGGCAGCGCGGTTTGAACTCGCCGCAGACGTCGGCGGTCGGCCGGCTGTTTGATGCCGTGGCTGCACTGACCGGCACCTGTTCGAAGGCCAGTTTCGAAGGGCAGGGGCCGATGCAGCTGGAGGCACTTTGCCAGGCGGAGGGTGTACCCCTCGCGTTACCCCTGGTGCGGAACGGCCATGATGTGTGGATAAGCGACTGGCAGCCGTTGGTGGAATATCTGCTGGACAAGCCGGACAGTGCGGCGGCGCAGGCCGAATGCTTTCACGCCACGCTGGCGGAAGCCCTCGTGCAGCAGGCACTGTCGGTGCGCCGGGAGCGGCCGGTCGAGTGTGTCGGCCTGTGTGGCGGCGTATTCCAGAACCGGGTGTTGACCGAACAGGTGAATACCCGGTTGCAGTCAGAAGGGTTTGACGTGTGCCTGAGCGAACGTGTACCTATGAACGACGCGGGCTTGTGTTTCGGCCAGATAATTGAGTACGGTCTGTCACGCGCCCATTGAGGATGGACCGGGACGTTACAATAACAACTGGATATAACGATGCAGGATACTCATATTTCGCTGGCTCACGGCAACGGCGGTCGCTTCATGCGGGAGCTGATAGACGGCGTGTTTGCACGGCACCTGTCCAACCCGGACCTGGATACCCAGGTCGATGCGGCGCGGTTGGTCCTGGAAAGTGATGAACTGTTGTTCACCACCGATGGTTTCACTGTCCAGCCGCTGGAATTCCCTGGTGGCGATATCGGCTCCCTGGCCGTACATGGTACCGCCAACGACCTTGCGGTTGCCGGGGGGTTACCCAAGTACCTCAGCCTGAACGCCTTTATTGAAGAGGGCATGGCGGTTGAACAGCTGGACCGCCTGATTGGTTCGCTGGCGCGTGCCGCGGCCGCAATCGGTGTCGAAGTAGTGGCCGGTGATACCAAGGTCGTGCGGCGTGGCGAGGGCGGCGGGCTTTACCTGGCCACCACGGGTATCGGTGTGCGGCTGCCGGGACCGACCCTGGGCATGCAGGCCATCCGGGCTGACGATCAACTGGTGGTGAGTGGGCCGGTCGGCGATCACGGCATCGCGGTCATGCTGGCACGGGAGCAATTCGGTCTGCGCGGTGACGTCCGTTCGGACGCAGCCAGCGTGTTGTCCCTGACCAGTGCAGCGCTGGATTTCGATGGCCTGCGCTTCATGCGGGATCCAACGCGGGGCGGCCTGGCGACGGTGTGTCACGAACTGTGCCATGCCACGGGCCTCGATATCCGTCTTTCACAGCAACAGATTCCCGTGCGCGACGCCGTGGAGTCGGTGTGCGAGATGCTGGGTTACGACCCCTTGTTCCTGGCGTGTGAAGGCCGCGTCCTGGCGGTTGTCTCGGCGGCTGAGGCGCAGGCGCTGCTACAGTGCTGGCAGGCGCTGCCCGAGGGAGAGGAGGCGGCCATAATCGGCGCGGTGTCTGTCGGTGACGGGCGGCTGGTGCTGGAGACCGAACTCGGCGGGCAGCGAATCCTGGAAGAGCTGGAGGACGATCCATTACCACGGATCTGTTGATCAGGAGCACCTGGCGGCGCTGGCTGCTCGCCGGCTCAGTCGGCATGTTTCCTGCCGTCACGGTGGCGGCCGGTGCCTCGCACAGCGACCCCATCGCCCCGGTCATCCTGGGGGTGACCGGTCTGCTATTCGTAGCGCTGCTAGGTCGTTTCGGCGCACGTAAACTGGGTCTGCCGTCCGTGCTGGGTGAATTGACCATTGGCATGCTCGTTGGCAACCTGGCCTACTTTTACGGTTTCGATCTCATCCTGGTGCTGCGTGAAGGTCCTCATGTCTTCGAGGCACTGCAGGAGTTTTTGCACGAGGCGACACTCGAGCGGACGCAGTGCGTCGACATCCTGAGCGGCACCGACCGCCGACTGATCGAGCTGCTGGGTGGCCCGCACGGTACCGACCTGCTGCAGGTGGCGCACTCGGTCGACGTTTTTTCCCGCTACGGCATCATATTCCTGCTGTTCATGGTCGGGCTGGAGACCAATATTTCCGAACTGCGGCAGGTCGGAGGGGATGCTGTCAGGGTGGCGTTGATCGGCGTGTTGTTGCCGTTTCTGCTTGGCATTGGCGCCAGCTATGCTTTGTCGACCGATGTGGACCTGTATACGGCGCTGTTTCTCGGCGCCGCGCTGGGCGCGACCAGCATCGGTATTACGGCAACCGTCCTCAACGAACTGCAGATGGGCAAATCACGGGTGGCGCACACGATTATGGGCGCAGCGGTGTTCGACGATATCCTCGGCCTGCTGATGCTCGCCACCATCAGCGGTATCGTGGTATCGGGTGACTTCGAAGTCGGGCACGTCGTGCGGGTTGTATTGCTGGCAGGGGTCTTCCTCGGCGGTGCCATCTACCTCGGTCCCTACTTTCTGCGCGGCATCATCCACCTGATGCGCCAGCTCGACCTGGTCGAAGCCAAGATGTTCGTGTCCTACCTGTTCGTCATGCTGCTGGCCTGGCTGGCCAACCTTGCCGGGCTGGCAACGATCATCGGTGCCTATACCGCCGGCGTCATATTGCACGATGCTTACTTCAAATACTGGGGTGACCTTAGCGGCCATAAAGTCAGTATCCGGGACCTGATCATGCCGCTGGAGGTTATCCTGGTGCCGATTTTCTTTGTATTGATGGGACTGCAGGTCAAGCTGGAGTCGTTTCTGGACTGGCAGGTCGTCTGGCTGGCATCGGGGCTGCTGGTCGCGGCGATAGTCG
>CBEUNK010000119.1:0-7712 GCA_965544455.1 uncultured Thiogranum sp. | reverse complement strand
GGCCGCTCCTACAGGTCTTGATCCAGGCCGTGGGCGGGGTCACCTGCCCATAACTAAGGTATAATCCGCTGCCTTTTAACCACCGTTCGAAATTAACCCATGGATGCAACGCACAGGTACAGCGTGATTGTGGTCGGTGGCGGCCATGCCGGCACCGAGGCCGCGCTGGCGGCCGCGCGCAGTGGCGCCGATACGCTGCTGCTGACCCACAACATCGAGACCCTGGGGCAGATGAGCTGCAACCCGGCAATCGGCGGTATCGGCAAGGGGCACCTGGTCAAGGAGATCGACGCGCTGGGTGGTGCCATGGGCCGGGCAGCCGACGCCGCGGGCATCCAGTTCCGCCGTCTCAACGCCAGCAAGGGGCCCGCCGTGCGCGCTACCCGTTGCCAGGCGGACCGCCAGCTCTACCGGCAGGCGATCCGCACCGCGCTGGAAAATCAGCCGGGGCTCACCTTGTTCCAGCAGGGCGTTGACGACCTGATTGTCGAAAACGAACGGGTTTCCGGGGTGGTCACGCAGATGGGCCTGCGCTTTTTCGCCGACACGGTGGTGCTGACGGTGGGCACCTTCCTCGGCGGCCGCATCCATATCGGCCTGTCGAACTACCCGGGTGGTCGCGCCGGCGACCCGCCGGCGAATGCCCTGGCACAGCGACTGCGCGAACTGCCATTCCGGGTCGAACGGCTGAAAACCGGCACGCCGCCGCGCATCGACGGCCGCAGCATCGATTACAGCCGGCTGCGCGAACAGCCGGGTGATGCTCCGATCCCCAGTTTCTCGTTCATGGCGCACGGCGACGAACACCCGCGCCAGATCAGTTGCCACCTGGCGACCACGACCGCGCGTACGCACGACATTATCCGTGCCGGCCTGGATCGCTCGCCGATGTATGCCGGTGTGATCGAGGGTGTCGGCCCGCGCTATTGCCCGTCGATCGAGGACAAGGTGGTGCGCTTTGCCGACAAGGACGCGCACCAGATTTTTATCGAGCCCGAGGGGCTCAACACCAACGAAATCTACCCCAACGGTATTTCCACCAGCCTGCCGTTTGACGTGCAGAACGCCCTGGTGCATTCCATGCCGGGCTTCGAGAACGCCGTGATCACGCGGCCGGGGTATGCCATCGAGTACGATTTTTTCGACCCGCGCGACCTGAAGGCCTCGCTGGAAACCCGGTTCATCGACGGCCTGTTTTTCGCCGGCCAGATCAACGGCACTACCGGTTACGAGGAGGCTGCCGCGCAGGGGCTGGTCGCCGGCCTGAACGCGGCGCGCAAGGCGCGCGACGAAGACAGCTGGAGCCCGCGCCGTGACCAGGCCTACCTGGGCGTCATGATCGATGACCTGATCACGCGCGGTACCAACGAGCCTTACCGGATGTTTACCAGCCGTGCCGAGTACCGCCTGCTGCTGCGCGAAGACAACGCCGACCTGCGCCTGACGCAAACCGGCCGCGAGCTGGGCCTGGTGGACGATGCCCGCTGGCAGGTGTTTGACCACAAGCGCGAAGCCATCGAACGCGAGCAGCAGCGCCTGCGGGAGTGCTGGATCCGGCCCGGCAGTATGGCCGCGGCCCAGTTGGCCGAACGGCACGGCGAGGTACTCAGCAGTGAGCAGCGTGTCGCGGATCTGTTGCGGCGGCCGACCCTGGACTACGACGCACTCATGCAGCTCGATGACGTTGGCCCCGGCTGCGCTGATGCCAAAATTGCCGAGCAGGTTGAAATCCAGGCCCGGTACCACGGCTATATCGAGCGCCAGCAGGCGGAAATCGAACGTCAGCAGCGCAATGAGCACAAGCGCCTGCCGGAAACGCTGGACTATCACCAGGTGAAAGGCCTGTCGGCCGAAGTGCGCGAAAAGCTCATCGCCGCCACACCGGAAACCATCGGCCAGGCGGCGCGTATTCCCGGCGTGACACCGGCAGCGGTGTCGTTATTGCTGGTGCACCTGAAGAAAATTGCCCGTAGGAGCGCCGTCCCTCGGCGCGATATCACAATGGATGATCGCGGCCAGGAGGCCGTTCCTACAGAACCGGGAACACGCATTGCAGGACGAGATTGAGCGCGGCTGCATCGCGCTGGGTCTGGAGCTGGACCCCTCGGTGCTGGAAAATCTGGCCGGGTTCGTCCGCCTGCTGGAAAAATGGAACCGCGTCTACAACCTCACTTCGGTGCGCCGGCCGGCCGACATGGTGCCACGGCATATCCTCGACAGCCTCGCGGTCCTGCCGTTTCTGCACCCCGGCCGGCTGCTGGATGTCGGCGCGGGGGCCGGCCGGCCGGGCCTGCCACTGGCGATTGCCCGGCCGGAGCTGCAGATGACCCTGCTGGACTCGAATGCCAAAAAACTGCGTTTCGTCCGCCAGGCGGTGGCCGAACTGGGCCTGGACAATGTCGATGTGGTCCAGGCGCGCATGCAGGAGTACCAGCCGGGGCACGCATTTGATATGGTGATCAGCCGGGCCGTTTCCAGTCTGGACGAGTTGTACCGCCAAGCGCAGCATTTACTGGCGCCGGGCGGCCGCATGTTATTCATGAAGGGTGCCGTGCCCGAGGCGGAAATGGCGGCGTTTGCGCCCGGACACGAAACGCTGCACATCGAGCGGCTGCGGATACCCGGTCTGGACGCCCAACGGCATTTGATTTGGTTGGATAAATTGACACCATGACCCGCATTATTGCTATCACCAACCAGAAAGGCGGCGTGGGCAAGACCACGACCTGTGTGAACCTGGCCGCCTCGCTGGCCGCGACCCGGCGCAAGGTGCTGCTGATCGACCTCGATCCGCAGGGGAACGCCACCATGGGCAGCGGCGTGGACAAGCGCGAGGTTGCGTTGAGCGGTTACCAGCTGTTGCTCGAAGACCAGCCCATCGAGCAGATCATCCTGTCCGCCGATGCTGCCGGCTATCACCTGCTCCCGGGAAACAGCGACCTGACCGCGGCCGAGGTCCAGCTGATGCAGATGGAAGGCCGTGAAAGCCGCCTGGGGAGCCGCCTGCAGCCGGTTGCCGGCCAGTACGACTATATCCTGATAGACTGCCCCCCGTCGCTGAACATGCTTACCCTGAATGCGCTGACCGCGGCCGATGCCGTGTTTATCCCGATCCAGTGCGAGTACTATGCGCTGGAAGGCCTGAGCGCCCTGCTGGAAACCGTCGAACAGATCCGCGAGGCGGTCAACCCGGGGCTGGAAGTCGAGGGCCTGCTGCGCACCATGTTCGATGCGCGCAACAACCTGGCCAACGAGGTGTCGGAACAGCTGCTGCAGCACTTCGGCGACAAGGTCTACCGCACCATCATTCCGCGCAACGTGCGCCTGGCGGAAGCGCCCAGTTATGGTGCGCCGATACTCAATTACGACAAGACTTCGCGCGGCGCGATCGCCTACCTGGCCCTGGCGGCCGAGATGGTCCGGCGGCAGAATGAAAAAACGGCACCCGCTGAACACGAACCGCCGGCGGAACAGGGCAAAACCTTCGAAACCACACCCGATACCCCGGCGGTCTGATGCGACAGGGGACTGAAGACTGATTATGGCAGCAAAGAAAAGAGGACTGGGCCGCGGGCTGGATGCCCTGCTGGGACCTGCGAAAACGGCGCCGACCGTCGCGGTAACCGCCGACAGTGCGCCGGTGACGACCCTGGCGACCAGTGTGGAGGGCGTTGAGGGCGAACTGCGCACCCTGGGCGTCGAGCGGCTGAGCCGCGGCAAGTACCAGCCGCGCGTCGACATGCACAACGAAAGCCTCGAAGACCTGGCCGACTCCATTCGCGCCCAGGGCGTGGTGCAGCCGATCGTCGTGCGCCCGGTCAACGGCGGCGATTACGAAATCATCGCCGGCGAACGCCGCTGGCGGGCGGCCCAGCTGGCCGGCCTGCAGGAAGTGCCGGTGGTGGTGCGCGACATGGACGACCGTACCGCCATTGCGGTGGCCCTGATCGAAAATATCCAGCGTGAAAATCTCAATCCGCTGGAAGAGGCGCACGCCCTGGAACGCCTGATCGAGGAATTCGACATGACCCACCAGCAGGCGGCCGAAGCCGTGGGGCGTTCCCGTACCGCGGTTTCTAACCTGTTGCGTTTACTGGAATTAGGCGAAGTGGCGACGGGTATGGTGCAGCGTGGCGAGCTGGAAATGGGTCACGCCCGCGCCCTGCTGGCGCTGGCCGGCGTGCAGCAGGCGGATGCCGCCCACCAGGTGGTGAAAAAAGGCCTGTCGGTGCGGGCGACCGAGCGGCTGGTCAAGCAGTTACTGGTCGACAGCCGGCGGCCGGGCGGTCGCGCACCGGCCGCGCGCCGCGACCCCGACCTGGTCAGCCTGGAGCAGGACCTGTCCGACAAGGTCGGCGCGCCGGTACACCTGCAGCACGGTGCCCGGGGCAAGGGCAAGCTGGTGATCAGCTATAACAGCCTGGATGAGCTTGACGGGATCCTGGAACATATCCAATAGGGATAGGGCGGGTATCCACAACGGATATATAAATTGTTGACCCCACATATCGACGATCTTTATAATCGCGCCCGCTTTATGCCGCCAATGCAGGCACACGCGCGATAAGGTGCCGCGGCGTTGTGGAACCGGGAATCCGCCGACTGCTGCTGACCCAGCTGGTGCTGGCCGCCGCCCTGTCGGTTCCCCTGTTCGCCGTTTACGGGCTCGAACATGCCCTGTCGCTGTGGTTCGGCGCGGGTATAGCGGCAACAAATGCAATACTGGCAGCGCGCTGTGCCCGGCGTGACGCGCGCTTCCCTGAACGCAAGCCGCAGCAGAGTCTGGCGGCTGTTTTTATATGTGTCGTCCAGCGGTTTGTGATCGCCGCCCTGTTGTTCGCGTTTGGACTGGGGGCGCTGAAACTGCCACCGCTGCCGCTGCTGGCGGGCTTTATTGCCGGCCAGCTCGTGATGGTTATCATCGGAACGCAACAGTTAAAACAGAAGTAGATTCATGGCCGCCGCACCTGAAAGTTCAGCAGAATATATCAAGCACCACCTGACCAATCTCACCTTTGGCAAGTTTCCCGAGGGCCACGAACACGCCGGCCACTGGGGATTTGCCCACAGCGCCCACGATGCGGCCGGTTTCGGCTTCTGGTCGATCAACGTCGACAGCATGCTGTTTTCCATCGGGCTGGGCCTGCTGTTCCTGTGGGGCTTCCGCAAGGCGGCAAAAACCGCCACCGCCGGCGTGCCGGGTGGCTGGCAGAACTTTGTCGAGTGGGTGGTGGAATTTATCGACGAAAGCGTGCGCGGTTCGTTCAGCGGCAAGAACGCCCTGGTTGCCCCGCTGGCGCTGACGATTTTCATGTGGATTTTCCTCATGAACTTCATGGACCTGATCGCCGTAGACTGGCTGCCGGGGCTGGCGGGTCTGCTGGGTGTCGGTCACCTCAAGGTCGTGCCGTCTACCGACCCCAACATTACCTTTGGCCTGTCATTATCAGTATTCGTACTGGTGCTTTACTACAGTATCAAGATGAAGGGACTGGGCGGCTTTGCCGGTGAACTCACCCTGGCCCCGTTTCAGGCACAGAACAAGCTTGTGCAGGCACTGTTCATACCGGTGAACCTTCTGCTCGAAGGTGTCACCCTGATTTCCAAGCCGGTTTCACTGTCGCTGCGACTGTTCGGTAACATGTACGCCGGTGAAATGATATTTATCCTCATCGCCCTGATGTACGGCGGTGGCGTGGTGCTCGGCGCCTTCGGTGGCCTGCTGCAACTGGGCTGGGCCATTTTCCATATTCTTATTATCACCCTGCAGGCCTTCATCTTCATGACACTGACAATTGTCTACCTGGACATGGCCTGCCAGGAACACCACTGATTCGTTTTATTTATTCATTATATTGAACTTCAACTTTTAGGAGACAAACAATGGAAAACGCTCTGCTCTACATTGCCGGCGGCCTGATGATGGGCCTGGGTGCACTGGGTGCTGCCGTGGGTATCGGTATCCTGGGCGGTCGCTTCCTTGAAGGTGCTGCCCGCCAGCCGGAGCTGATTCCGATGCTGCGCACCCAGTTCTTCATCGTCATGGGCCTGGTCGACGCCGTGCCGATGATCGCTGTCGGTCTGGCGATGTATGTCATGTTTGCTGTTGTCGGCGGATAAACTGCACGGGGTGCAAACATGAATTTCAACGCGACACTGATCGGACAGAGCATCACCTTCATTGTGTTCGTGTGGTTCTGCATGAAGTTTGTCTGGCCACCGATCATGACAGCGCTCAGCGACCGCAAGGCGAAGATTGCCGATGGCCTGGCCGCCGCCGACCGCGGCAGGCACGAGCAGGAGCTGGCGCAGAAAAAGGCCACCGAAACATTGCACGAAGCCAAGCAACAGGCGGCTGAAATTATCAACCGCGCCGACAAGCGCGCGGCTGAGATCGTCGAAGAAGCCAAGCACGAAGCCGTCGAAGAGGTCAATCGCCTGAAAGCGGCGGCAAGCGCCGAGCTGGACCAGGAAGTGAATCGTGCCAAGGAAGCACTGCGTGGCCAGGTCGTGGAAATCGCGACCGCCGGCGCAGGACGCATTCTGAAGCGTGAGCTGGATACCACGGCTAACGACGAGCTGATCAAAGACCTGGTCGCCCAGATCTGAGAGGCCGGCGATGTCAGAGACGAGCACACAAGACGCTGAAAACCTGCACGGTGAAGCGGCACTGGCGCGCCCCTACGCACGGGCTGTTTTCGAACTGGCGAAATCGCAGGACGATTATCAGCGCTGGTCCGACAGCCTGGCCCTGATGGCGGCTGTGGTCGGCAACGACACGATGCGTGCGCTGCTGGATAACCCGCAGCTGACCCGTGGCGGTGCCACCGACCTGGTGACACGCGCCTGTGGCGAAGACATTGGTGAAGGTGAAAAAAACCTGCTGAACATGCTGGCGGAAAACGACCGGCTTTCCCAGCTGCCGATGATAGCCACCCTGTACAGCCAGTTCCGCGACGAGGCGGAAGGGACCGTGGAAGCCGAAGTCATTTCCGCTCAGCCGCTCAGCGAAGCGCAGAAAACGGCGATTGCCAGCGCATTGAAACAGCGCCTCGGCCGAGACGTGCAACTGAATTGTTCTGTGAACGAAGACCTGGTGGGCGGTGCAGTAGTCCGCGCGGGCGATCTCGTTATTGACGGGTCGGCCGTGGAACACCTGCGCCAGCTGTCCAGTACGCTGGTTCACTAAGAGAGGACGCAAGCAATGCAATTAAATCCATCCGAGATCAGTGAACTGATCAAAAAGCGCATCGAAGGCTTCGAGGCCACATCGGAAGCGCGCAGTGAAGGCACCATCGTCAGCCTGACCGACGGTATCTGCCGCATCCACGGCCTGGCTGATGTCATGCAGGGCGAGATGATCGACTTCGGCAACAACCTCTACGGTATGGCGTTGAACCTGGAGCGCGATTCAGTCGGCGCCGTGGTGCTGGGTGATTACAAGACCGTGTCTGAAGGTGACAAGGTCCGGTGTACCGGCCGCATTCTGGAAGTGCCGGTGGGCGAAACCCTGCTGGGCCGCGTGGTCGATTCGCTGGGTAGCGCCATCGACGGCAAGGGACCGATCGAGTCGTCGCACAGTTCGCCGATCGAAAAGATCGCGCCCGGTGTTATCGAACGTAAATCGGTCGACCAGCCGGTACAGACCGGTCTGAAATCCATCGATGCCATGGTGCCGATCGGCCGTGGTCAGCGTGAGCTGATTATCGGTG
>CBEUNK010000118.1:0-7725 GCA_965544455.1 uncultured Thiogranum sp. | reverse complement strand
GTGTTGATATCCATGCCGCTCACCTCCGTGACGAAATGCTGGTGCCCATCACCTGAAGGTAGGCGATGAGGGCATCCATTTCCGTCTTGTCCTTGAGTTCATCGGGCGCGCGCTGGATCTCTTCCTCGCTGTAGCTTTCGCAACCGTTGCAGGTGGTGCTGATCAGCGTGTTCATGACGCGCATTTTCTTCTGCGTCAGGACGCTGTCCAGCGTGTTGTCCGCCAGCCACGGATAGCCCGGCATGACGGATTCCGGCACGACGTCGCGCGGATTCATCAGATGCACCCGGTGCCAGTCGTCACTGTAGCGGCCACCCACACGGGCCAGGTCAGGCCCGGTGCGCTTCGATCCCCACTGGAACGGATGATCGTAGACGAACTCACCGGCCACCGAGTAATGGCCGTAGCGTTCGGTCTCGGCACGGAACGGACGGATCATCTGCGAATGGCACAGGTAGCACCCCTCGCGGATGTAGACATCGCGGCCTTCCAGCTGCAGTGCCGAGTAGTGCTTCAGGCCTTCCACCGGCTCGGTGGTGGTCTTGAGGAAGAACAGCGGCACGATTTCGACCAGTCCGCCGACACTGATCACCAGCAGGATGAGCAGTGCCATCAGGCCGATATTTTTCTCGACTATTTCATGACTCATGACAGTTCTCCTCAATCAGGCCGTTTGCGGGACCGGTGCGTCGGCAGGGCGCGCGCCGGATATCGTTTTGATGACGTTGTAGGCCATGACCAGCATGCCGACCAGGAACAGGGCGCCACCCAGGAAACGGACCAGGTAGTAAGGATGCATCGCCTGTACGGTTTCGATGAAGCTGTAGGTCAGTGTGCCGTCGTCATTCACGGCGCGCCACATCAGGCCCTGCATAATGCCGGAAATCCACATGGAAACGATGTACAGCACCACGCCGATGGTGGACATCCAGAAGTGCCAGTCGATCAGGCGGATGGAGTACATCTGTTCCCGGCCGAACAGTTTCGGGATCAAAAAGTACACCGAGCCGATAGACACCATGGCAACCCAGCCGAGTGCACCGGAATGCACATGGCCAATGGTCCAGTCGGTGTAGTGTGACAGGGCGTTGACTGTCTTGATCGACATCATCGGGCCTTCAAAGGTGGACATGCCGTAGAACGACAGGGAGACGATCAGGAACTTGAGGATCGGGTCGTCGCGCAGTTTGTGCCAGGCGCCGGACAGGGTCATGATGCCGTTGATCATGCCACCCCAGGAGGGCGCCAGCAGGATCAGCGAGAACACCATGCCGAGAGACTGCGCCCACACCGGCAGTGCCGTGTAGTGCAGGTGGTGGGGGCCGGCCCACATGTAGGTGGAGATCAGCGCCCAGAAGTGCACCACCGACAGGCGGTAGGAATACACCGGGCGTTCGGCCTGCTTGGGAATGAAGTAGTACATCATGCCGAGGAAGCCGGCGGTAAGGAAGAAGCCCACGGCGTTATGCCCGTACCACCACTGCACCATGGCGTCGATGGCGCCGGGGTACACCGAGTAGGACTTGGTCAGCGAGACCGGCAGTGCCGCACTGTTGACCACGTGCAGCACGGCGATGGTGAGGATAAACGCACCGTAGAACCAGTTGGCCACGTAGATGTGTTTCACCCGGCGTTTCATGATCGTGCCGAAGAAGACGATGGCGTAGGCCACCCAGACCACGGTGATCAGCAGGTCGATGGGCCATTCCAGTTCGGCGTACTCCTTGCTGGTGGTAATGCCCAGGGGCAAAGTGACGGCGGCCAGCACGATGATCAGCTGCCATCCCCAGAAGGTGAACGCCGCCAGCCCGCTGCCGAACAGGCGCGCCTGACAGGTTCGTTGTACAACGTAATAAGAAGTGGCAAACAGCGCCGAGCCGCCAAAGGCGAAAATCACGGCGTTGGTGTGCAGCGGACGCAGGCGGCTGAAAGTGATCCAGGGCAGGTCCATGTTGAGCTGCGGCCAAACCAGCTCGGCGGCTATAAAGACGCCCACCAGCATACCGACGATGCCCCAGACGACGGTCATCACGGTAAATTGGCGCACGACCTTATAGTTGTACGTGGTCTGTGAGTCCATAGTGTTTTCCTGTCAGTTGATGGTTGTTGGTAAATAAACGGCAGCCGGAGCCGACTACTCCTGCTGCACGGTGGCTGGAACGATCAGAACCTGTTGCCGTTACCCGGCATGAGCGGACAGGGTGCGACATCGGCATTGTTATCACTGATGCTGGTCCTTCCCCTGCTGTTCATCTGGTATAGCAGCCGGTACTGGTCAGAAAATGGTTGCTCGATCCGGCATCGATACCAGCTTCGCCAGCCTGATCGAAGCTGTTGGCTGGATCAAGTGGCGTAACGGTACCGCCTTTGCCGCCCTCATCCCAGAAAAAAGTAACGTTGTCATTGTAATCCGTCTCCCGGAGGTGTTTAAAACCGGGGTCAACTCTGGGGGTTGAGGCAACCCGCTGCATTGACGCAGATCAAAACTCTATTAGCGGGGGCTTATCTATATACGAAAGTCGACTGCCCGTATAACGCGATCTTATTAAGGCGAAGTCAGCCGCAATGCGTGCCGGGGAGCATCGGCAGGTAGGCCGGATCAGTGGCTCGAGGATTTCTGCGGCGGCTGTTCGCTGCAACGGGAGCCGGCGTAGGCGGTCAGCTTTTCCCGGTCCAGCAGCTCGATGTGCTTGCGGTCGACCTGCAGCAGTCCCTCACTCTGAAAGCGGGTGAACAGCCGGCTGACGGTTTCCAGTGCGAGGCCAAGATAGTTGCCGATATCACCACGGGACATGCTGAGATTGAACTGGTTGGGCGAAAAGCCGCGATGGTGGAAGCGTTTCGACAGGCTGATTAGAAAAGCCGCCAGTCGCTCCTCGGCCGATTTCTGGCCCAGTACCACCATGTTCTGTTCGTCGTTGCGTATTTCCTGGCTCATGATGCGCAGCAGCTGGTGCTGCAGGCTGGGAAGCTGGACACTGAGCGCTTCCAGGTCCGAAAACGGGATTTCGCAGACGCTGGTGGTTTCCAGCGCCCTGGCCGACAACGGGTGGTTGCCGTCGGCGATGGCGTCCAGGCCCACCAGTTCCCCCGGCAGGTGAAACCCCATGACCTGTTCCTGGCCATCTTCCGACGTGGTGTAGGTTTTCAGCGAGCCGGCGCGTACCGCATACAGCGACTGAAAAACATCGCCACTGCGGAACAGGTGATCGCCGCGCGTGATCGGACGTTTACGGTCGATGATATCGTCCAGCCGCTGCAAGTCGCCGGACGCCACCCCCACCGGCAGACAGATTTCGTTCAGGCTGCACTCCTGGCAGGCGACTTTGATATCTTTCAGGGAAACGACTTTTTCTGTTTTACGCGTCGGCATGCGGATGATCGCTTCAGTGGCTTATAGTGTAATTTGAGCAAATTCAAAAGGCTATATCAACACGCAGGAGAAGATTTAGCCAAATGGTTCTCTAGCGGAGGGATTTCCGCTAGGATGCGAAACTGGTACGACTATTTGAATTGATTGAATAAAAATGTCCTCACGAACGGCGCAGGTGAAGCGCGATACCCTGGAAACCCGGATCGAGGTGAGTCTCGACCTCGACGGCAGCGGCAAGGCCGAGCTGGACACCGGGGTGCCCTTCCTCGAACACATGCTGGATCAGGTGGCCCGGCACGGCCTCCTGGACATAAGTATAGTCGCCAGGGGTGACCTGCAAATCGACGCCCACCACACGGTGGAGGACATCGGCATCACCCTGGGGCAGGCGTTTGACCAGGCGCTGGCGGACAAGAAAGGTATACGGCGCTATGGCCACGCCTATGTGCCGCTGGACGAGGCGCTGTCGCGTGTGGTGCTGGATTTTTCCGGCCGCCCCGGCCTGGAATACGGTGTCAGCTTCGCGCGTGCGCGTATCGGTGAATTCGATGTTGACCTGTTGCACGAATTTTTTCAGGGCTTTGTTAATCATGCCAAGGTGACGCTGCACATCGACTGCCTGCGTGGCGACAACGCACACCATATTGCCGAAACGGTGTTCAAGGCCTTCGGGCGTGCCCTGCGCATGGCGGCCGAGGCCGATCCGCGCATGGCCGGCATGATGCCGTCCACCAAAGGGAGCCTGTAGCACAGCAGAGAATGCTGACGGCAAACCATTGAGTTCCAGCTGTATGTCTACCATAGCCATTATCGATTACGGGATGGGCAACCTGCATTCCATCGCCAAAGCGGTGGAACACGTGGCGGAAAACACGCGTGTACAGATCAGTGACGATCCCGGGGTCATTCTGTCGGCGGACCGGGTGGTATTTCCCGGCGTGGGCGGTATCGGCCATACCATGCAGGAACTGACGCGGACCGGCCTGGGCGAAGTGGCGCGCGAGGCCGCGACCAGCAAGCCCATGCTGTGTATCTGTGTGGGTATGCAGGCGCTGTTCGAGCGCAGTGAGGAAAATAACGGCACGGCCTGCCTGGGTCTGGTAAAGGGTGAAGTGAGACGCTTTGCAGACAATATGACCGGGCCGGACGGCTGCAAATTGAAGGTACCGCACATGGGCTGGAACCAGGTGCACCAGGTAGCACACCCGCTGTGGCGGGATATCCCGCAGGACAGCCGCTTCTATTTCGTGCACAGCTATTACACCATCCCCGCCGATAGCGGTATGGTCGCCGGTCGCACTGATTATGGTGGCGAATTCTGCAGTGCGCTGGCCCGTGAAAACCTGTTTGCGGTACAGTTTCACCCGGAAAAAAGCCAGCGCGCCGGGCTGGCCCTGCTGGGAAATTTCAGTCGTTGGGATGGCCGCGCCTGACAATCGGCCACCCGTTAGCGGATTAATACCACTGAGGACAAAAGCATGCTGTTGATCCCCGCCATAGACCTGAAAGACGGCAAATGTGTGCGTCTTCGCCAGGGGCGTATGGATGATGAAACCGTGTTCGCCGACGACCCGCTCGAAGTGGCCAGACGCTGGGTGGATGCCGGTGCCAGGCGCCTGCACCTGGTCGACCTGAACGGTGCATTTGCCGGCAAACCGGTGAATGCCGACGTGATCCACCGGATTGCCGAGGCGTTTCCCGATGTGCCGATCCAGGTGGGTGGCGGCATCCGCGACGAGGATACGGTGCAGCTGTACCTGGATGCCGGTGTGCAGTATGTCATTATCGGTACCAAGGCCGTCAGTGCGCCGCACTTTGTCAATGATCTGTGCCTGGAATTCCCCGGCCATATCATCATCGGGCTGGATGCCAGAGACGGCAAGGTGGCCATCGATGGCTGGTCGAAACTGTCCAACCACGATGTGATCGACATGGCGCGGCGCTTTGAGCGCGACGGCGTGGACTCGATTGTGTATACCGATATCAGCCGTGACGGCATGATGCAGGGGGTCAATGTCGAGGCCACCGCCAGGCTGGCCGGTGAGATCAGCATCCCGGTTATCGCGTCGGGCGGTATCAGTACGCTGGACGATATCAAGGCGCTGCTGGCAGTGGCCGACGAGGGCATTATGGGCGCTATTATCGGCCGGGCACTGTATGAGGGCTCCATCGACCTGGCGGAGGCACAGAAACTGGTCGACGAAGGCTAGCTGTTTACGCTCATGTCGCTGGCAAAACGCATAATTCCCTGTCTCGACGTCGATGCCGGCCGCGTCGTCAAGGGCGTCCAGTTCGTCGATATCCGCGATGCCGGTGACCCGGTGGAAATCGCCCGGCGCTACGACGCCGAGGGCGCCGACGAGCTGACCTTTCTGGATATCACGGCCAGCCATGAACAGCGCGACACCATGGTACACGTGGTCGAGCAGGTGGCCGGTGAGGTGTTTATTCCCCTGACGGTGGGTGGAGGTATCCGCGAACTGGCCGATATCCGTCGTATGCTCAATGCCGGGGCCGACAAGGTGGCGATCAACACGGCCGCGGTTTTCAACCCGGATTTTGTACGCGAGGCCGCCGAAAAATTCGGCTCGCAGTGTATTGTCGTGGCAATCGACGCCAAGCAGGTGGATGCTGGCGCCGAGCCGGGTCAGCCGCGCTGGGAAATATTCACCCATGGCGGCCGCAAGCCAACCGGTATCGATGCCGTCGCCTGGGCAAAAAAGATGGTGGACTATGGCGCCGGCGAAATATTGCTGACCAGTATGGACCGGGACGGCACCAAAAACGGTTTCGACCTGGCGCTGACCCGCGCCGTGTGCGAGGCCGTGGACGTGCCCGTGATTGCATCGGGCGGTGTCGGTAACCTGGACCACCTCGCCGAGGGCGTGCTCGAGGGCGAGGCCGACGCGGTGCTGGCGGCGAGCATTTTCCACTTCGGCGAATACAGTATCGCCGAGGCCAAGCGGCACATGGCGGAACGCGGTATCGAGGTCAGGTTGTGAACTGGCTGGACGCGGTGAAGTGGAATGAAGACGGCCTGGTGCCCGTCATTGCCCAGGACGCCACCGACGGCCGGGTGCTGATGGTCGCCTGGATGAACCGGGAAGCCCTGCAGTTGACCGCGGATGGCGGTTACGCCGTCTACTGGTCACGCTCGCGTCGCAAGCTCTGGCACAAGGGCGAGGAGTCGGGTAACCGGCAGCGGGTCGGGGAGATACGCCTGGACTGCGATAACGACGTGATTATGCTGCAGGTTGAACAGATCGGGGGTGTTGCCTGTCATACCGGTCGGCGCAGCTGTTTTTTCCAGCGCCTGGAGAACGGCGAATGGAAAACCATAGAACCGGTGTTGAAAGACCCGGCCGACATGTACGGAGGTCACCAGGATGTCTGAACAGACGCTGCAGAAACTGGCCGAGGTACTGGAACAGCGCAAGCAGGCTGCCCCGGAATCATCCTATGTCGCCAGCCTGTATAATGAAGGTTTGGACGCCATCCTGAAAAAGGTCGGCGAAGAAGCCACCGAAACCGTGATTGCCGCCAAGGGCGGTGATACACAACAACTGGTGTATGAGACCGCGGATCTGTGGTTTCATACTTTAGTATTACTGGCCCACCAGGGAGTGGGTCCGGAAAAGGTGTTGCAGGAACTGGATCGTCGCTTCGGCCTGTCGGGGCTCGATGAAAAAGCGGCACGCAAGCATTCCTGACTCTTTTCCACACCAAAATCTATCCGGGAGACAATCAGTATGGGTATCAGTATCTGGCAGCTGTTGATCATTCTCGCCATTGTGCTGGTGCTGTTCGGCGCCAAGCGTTTACGCAATGTCGGCAGCGACCTCGGAGGCGCCATCAAGGGCTTTCGGCAGGCGATGAAAGAAGAAGACACAGCCAAAAGCGATGAAGGCAAACTCGAAGACCAGGGCAGTGGCAATGTCATCGAGGGCGAAGTCACCTCCAAGAAACAGGACAAAGTCTGAGCCTGCCAGGTGACCGGCGATGTTCGACATTGGTTTCTGGGAATTGACGGTTATCGGCGTAGTGGCCTTGCTGGTCATCGGGCCTGAGCGCCTGCCGCGCGTCGCGCGTACCGCCGGTATGTGGATGGGGCGCGCGCGTCGTTTTGTGACGACCGTGAAGGCCGACATTGACCGCGAGCTGGCCGCCGAAGAACTCAAGAAAACACTCGCCAAACAGGCTGAGTCGGAAAGCCTGTACGATATAATCGAAGACACGCGCAAGAGTATAGAGCCGGACAGCGAAGCACCGTCCGCGCCTCCCGACAAGCCGGCTGCCTCGGTTACCGACAAGTCTCATGACAGCAACGGATAATCAGCCGCCGTCGGACGATG
>CBEUNK010000117.1:0-7794 GCA_965544455.1 uncultured Thiogranum sp. | reverse complement strand
GTGTCGCTGAAGGGTTGGCCCTCGGCAGTGCCCTGGATTTCGATGAACTGGCCACTGTCGGTCATGACGACATTCATGTCGGTTTCGGCGCTGGAGTCCTCGGGGTAATCCAGGTCCAGCACCGGCGTACCCTGGTAGATGCCGACCGACACCGAGGCGACCGAACCGGTGAGGGGGTTGTCGCTGATCTTGCCGTCGTCCATGAGTTTCCGGATGGCCTCGGCGAGGGCGACGAAACCGCCGGTGATGCTGGCGGTGCGGGTGCCGCCGTCCGCCTGGATGACGTCGCAGTCGACGGTGATGGTGCGCTCGCCCAGCTTCTGCATGTCCACCACGGCGCGCAGCGAGCGGCCGATGAGACGCTGGATTTCCAGGGTGCGGCCGCCCTGTTTGCCGCGTGCGGCCTCGCGGCCCATGCGTTCGGTGGTGGAGCGCGGCAGCATGCCGTACTCGGCGGTCACCCAGCCCTGGCCCTTGCCGCGCAGGAAGCCCGGCACGCGCTCGTCGACACTGGCGTTGCACAACACCTTGGTGTTGCCGAATTCCACCAGCACCGAGCCTTCGGCGTGCATGGTGTAGTTGCGTGTCAGGGTGACCGGGCGCATCTGGTCCGGTGCGCGGTTGCTGGGGCGCATGAAAATTCCTCGTCAGTGGGATTGATCAGGCGCGCATTATAGCTATTTTTTCATTTCATCGGCGTATTCGAGCATGGCGCGATGAATTTCGTCGATGGCTTCCTGGACCGGGTCCTGCGGTGTGTCGGGTGAGGGTTCCGCGTCGCCGCCGGGTGTCGCGGGTGCGTCGCCAGACGCGGTTGGTTCGTCGGCCGATAGCCAGCGCAGTCCGACCAGACTGATGTTGTCACTGTGCGGGTAGGTGGCGACGTCGGCCTCGTCGGTCATCTGGTTGATGCGCTGCTCCAGCTTGCTGCTGTCAGCGGGCAGGTCACACAGCCGTTCCTCCGGCAGCGCCGACCACAGGCCGTCGGAGCACAGCAGCAGGGTGTCGCCAGGCTGCAGCCCGGCCTGGTCGAAACTGATTTTCGGCAGGGCGGGCGTACCGCCCAGGCAGCGGCTGACGCTGTTGCGCAGCGGGTGGGTGCGCAGTGCGTCTTCGTCGATTTCGCCCTTCTGCAACAGTTCTTCGACCGGCGTGTGGTCGCGGGTGCGGGTCAGTACGGCACCGTCACGCACCAGGTAGAGGCGGCTGTCGCCGAGGTGCGCCCACCACGCCCGGTTATCCTGCACCAGGCAGACCACGCAGGTGGTACGCGGGTCGATCGGCGGCTGCCGGGCGCGGCCGGTATCGACCACCATCAGGTGGGCGTGGTTGAGCGCCTGCTCCAGAAAGGCGTGCGGGTCGGCGATGTGGCCGCGGCAGCTGATGAAACTGCGGCTCAGGCTGTCGACGGCGGTTTGCGCCGCCAGGTCGCCGCGGGCGTGACCGCCCATGCCGTCGGCCACCATCAGCAGGGTCTGTCCCGGACGCTGCAGCACCAGGCAACGGTCCTGGTTGTTGCTGCGGTTGCCGAGGCGGTTGGTCCAGGCAGTCACGACGTTCATGCTCAGCCCCTCCCCAGCAGGACGTCGGCGAGCCGGCCGAACGCCGAGCGCGGCGCTTCCGGTTCCGGTGTGGTATCGGCCGTCAGGGCGGCGCGGAACTCCGCCACGCTCTGCGGGCGCAGCAGCGGGTCGACCTCCATCGCCCAGTCGATGGCACGCAACAGGTTGTCAGCGTAGCGCTCGCGAAACGCGAACTGGGCGGGTTTGAGGCTGTCCTGCTCGTGCCGCAGCCGGGCGTTGACCGGTGGCCGCCCTTCGATACAGGCGCGCATGGTGGCGCCGATGGCGTACAGGTCGGTCCACGGGCCGACGTAGCCACGGTTGTCGTATTGTTCAATCGGTGAAAAGCCGGGACTGATCACCTGGCCGGGTTGTTCCTGGCGGCTTTGCGGGAAGCCGTGGACTGCGCCGAAATCCAGCAGCAATGGCTGACCGCCGCGCTGGATGTGGATATTGCCGGGCTTGATATCCAGGTGCAGCAGGTCGCTGGCGTGAATCAGCTCCAGGCCGTCGAGTAATGCCGGGAACACCGTGCGCAGGAAGCGTTCACTGAGACCGCCGCGGCGGCGCTGCAGGTAGTGCTGCAGGTTCTGGCCTTCCTGGTATTCCATCACCATGTAGACAGTGCCGTTGGCCTGGAAGAAGTTGAACACGTCGACGATGTTGATGTGCTTCAGGGTCGCCAGGGTACTGGCTTCCTGGAAAAACAGTTTGCGGCCGCGGTTGAAGCGGCCCGCGGTCTCTTCGTTGCGCGCACGCACCTGGCCGTCCCGGTCGCGCCGGGCCAGCTTGTTGGGGAAATACTCCTTGATCACCACCCGGCGGTCGTTGTTCAGCTGGCGGGCGCGGTAGACCACGCTGAAACCGCCGCCGCCCAGCGTTTTTTCCAGCCGGTAACCGTCCAGTTCGGTGCCGGCTTTCAGACTGTCTAGCTTTTTGCCCATGATCCTCTAGACTGTCGCCTCAGTAGAGCTTAGTTGATCCATGAAATCTTTTAGAAAAACAGGTTGTTGGGATAACGGTCTAGCGGCAGGAGCAGTGGGAGACTTGAGATGATCCGCAGTATGACGGCATTTGCGCGCGTTGACGGCGACCAGGCGGGCGCCGACCTCACCTGGGAACTGCGCTCGGTGAACCACCGCTACCTGGAGGCCTTCGTGCGCCTGCCGGACGAGCTGCGTGCCATGGAGCCGCTGGTGCGCGAGCGCGTCAACGCCCGCCTGGGGCGGGGCAAGCTGGAATGCGTGCTGCGTTGCCGCTGGGCGCCAAGCCAGGCGGCGGCGCTGGAGCTGGACCCGGAGCGCCTCAAGGCGGTGCTCGACGCCTGCCGCGAAATCGAGACCCGCTCGGCCGAAGCGACCTCGCCCGGGGTCATCGACCTGCTGCGCTGGCCGGGGGTGGTGCGCGAGCCGGAACCGGACACCGGCGCGGTGCAGGCGCAGGCCCTGGCGCTGCTGGACCAGGCACTGGACGAGCTGGTGGCCACGCGCGAGCGCGAGGGTGAACAGATCCAGGCCCTGCTGGCCGCGCGCCTGGACGGCATCGAGCAACAGGTGGCGCGGGCGCGCGAACGCCTGCCCGAGGTGCGCCGGGCCATCCGCGAAAAACTCGAGACGCGTCTGGCCGAACTGCTGGAAAAGGTCGACAACGACCGGCTGGAACAGGAACTGGTCATGCTGGCGCAGAAAATGGACGTGGACGAGGAACTGGACCGCCTGGACGGTCACGTGGCGGAAACGCGGCGGGTACTGACGCGCGACGAGCCGGTGGGGCGGCGGCTGGATTTTCTGATGCAGGAGTTCAACCGCGAAGCCAACACGCTGGGTTCCAAGTCGGCCGACGGTGAGACCACGGCCGTGGCGGTCGAACTGAAGGTGCTGATCGAACAGATGCGGGAGCAGGTACAGAATGTTGAGTAATGGCGTACCCGGGACGGGGCGGTTATGAGCCTGGGGACTCTTTATATAATCTCCGCACCTTCCGGTGCGGGCAAGACCAGCCTGGTCAAGGCGCTGCTGGAACGGCTGGACGGTATCAGTGTGTCGGTGTCCTGCACCACCCGTGCGTCGCGGCCGGGCGAGCAGAATGGCGTCGATTATCACTTTATCGACACGGCCGAATTCGAACGGCTGGTGGCGGCCGGCGACTTCCTGGAGCACGCACGGGTGTTCGACAACTATTACGGTACCCGCCGCGCCACGGTGGTCGAGCGGCTGGACGCGGGTGAGGACGTGATCCTGGAGATCGACTGGCAGGGTGCGCGTCAGGTGTTCGAGGCATTCCCGCAGGCCGTCAAGGTGTTTATCCTGCCGCCCAGCCGCGATGCGCTGTATCAGCGTCTTACCGGCCGCGGCCAGGACAGCGACGAGACCATCGCGCGCCGCATGGCGGACGCCATCAACGAGATGCGCCATTTCGACGAATATCACTACCTCATTTTCAATGATGTTTTTGACGCCGCACTGGCCGAGCTGGAGGCGCTGTTCCGCGCCCGCCGCCTGCGCCTCGAGGCGCAGCAGCAGCGTTATGCCGCGCCGTTACAGGGCCTGCTGGAACCGGTCGGCTGATTCGAGTACACTTGCGCGCCCGGTAACCTACTTAATTTAACAGCGGATCAGATATGGCACGTGTCACTGTAGAAGATTGTCTCGGCAAGGTTGATAACCGTTTCCAGCTGGTACTGGTGGCCACCAAGCGGGCCCGACAGCTGGCCCGGGGCGCCGAGCCGTTCGTCGAGTGGGAAAACGACAAGCCCACGGTAGTCGCCCTGCGTGAAATCGCCGACGACTACGTGACGCCGTCGATCCTCGACGAGAAGCCCGAAGAAGAACTGGCCATCGAAGAGGCGCTGGCCGAGGCGGAAAGCGCGGAGCCCGTGCTCCCCATGGCGCCACCCGGCCCCGAAGAGAGCTGATCCGTCGCCAAGTCATTCTGGCCGCAGTATAAAAAGCCGTTTCGCGGAATTCCGCAAACGGCTTTTTTATTTGCGGCCGGGTGAAATTCGCCTATGATTTGAACGCAGGTACCGATTAGAAACCGAATCATGGCAAATCCCGCACCCGTCACTGTCCATCACGAAGAGCCGCGCTATCTGATCAGCGACCTGATGGACCTGCTCGAGTCCTACCTGCCGCCCGGGCAGGTGCGGGAAGTCTACCGTGCCTACCTGTTCGGCGCCGAGGCCCACGAGGGCCAGCACCGGGTGTCGGGCGAGCCGTATATCTATCACCCCATCGAAGTGGCGCGCATTCTCGCCGGCATGCACATGGATGCCGAGAGCATTATCGCCGGCATTCTGCACGATGTGATCGAGGACACCGGCACGCCCAAGGAGGTGGTGGTCAGCGAGTTCAGCGAAGAGGTCGCCGAACTGGTCGACGGTGTCAGCAAGCTCACGCAGATCAAGTTCGAGAGCCAGGCCGAGGCACAGGCGGAAAACTTCCGCAAAATGATGCTGGCCATGGTCAAGGATATCCGGGTGATCCTGGTGAAGCTCGCCGACCGCCTGCACAACATGCGCACCCTGGGGGTGATGCGCGCCGACAAGCGCCGCCGCATCGCGCGCGAGACCCTGGAAATCTACGCGCCCATCGCCAACCGCCTGGGCATGAACCAGGTCCGCGTGGAGCTCGAGGACCTGGGTTTTGCCGCGCTCTACCCGCTGCGTTACCGGGTGTTGTCGGACGCTGTGAAACGCGCGCGCGGCAACCGCAAGGAAATTCTCAACAAGATCGAGTCGGCTATCCGGCAACGGCTCGACCAGGAACAGCTGCAGTGCCGCCTGGCCAGCCGGGAAAAACACCTTTACAGCCTGTACAAGAAAATCCGCGACCGGGTCGGCTCGTTCACCGAGGTGTTCGATGTGTACGCTTTCCGCATCATCGTTGACTCGGTGGACACCTGTTACCGGGTGCTCGGCATGATGCACAACCTGTACAAGCCGGTGCCCGGTCGCTTCAAGGACTACATCGCCATCCCCAAGGCCAACGGTTACCAGTCACTGCACACCGTGCTGTTCGGGCCTTATGGCGTGCCCATCGAGGTGCAGATCCGGACCAACGACATGGACCGGGTGGCTGAATCGGGGATTGCCGCCCACTGGCTGTACAAGAGCAGCGACAAAAGCGGCAACAACAATGCCCAGGCGCGGGCGCGCGAGTGGTTGCGTGAACTGCTGGAAATGCAGCGCCATGCCGGCAATTCGCTGGAGTTCCTGGAAAACGTCAAGATCGACCTGTTCCCGGACGAGGTCTACGTGTTCACGCCGGCGGGTGATATTCTCGAACTGCCGCGTGGTGCCACGGCCGTGGACTTCGCCTACTCCGTGCATACCGATGTCGGCAACACCTGTATTGCCGCCAAGATCGACCGCCGACTGGCACCGCTGCGCACCCCCTTGCTGAACGGCCAGACGGTGGAAATCATCACCGCCACCGGCGCCCACCCCAACCCGGCGTGGCTCAATTTCGTCACCACCGCCAAGGCGCGCTCCAATATCCGGCATTACCTGAAAAACCTGCAGAACGATGAGGCCACCGAACTCGGACAGCGCATGCTCGACAAGGCGCTGCACAATATCGGCAGCAGCCTCAGCGAAATCGGCGACGACCAGATCGAACGGGTGAAACACGAGTGCGGTTTCAGAACGCCCGAAGCCCTGTACGCCGACATTGGCCTGGGCAACCGCACGGCCATGCTGGTCGCACGCCGCCTGGTGCCCGCCGGTGAAAAAGAAAAAGCGGTTGAAACCGGTCACAGCCAGCCACTGGCGATTCGCGGCACCGAGGGCATGGTGGTGCACTTCGCGCGCTGCTGCCGACCCATTCCCGGCGACAATATCGTCGGCTTTATCAGTGCCGGCCGTGGCCTGGTGATCCACACCGAGACCTGCAACAACCTGAGCGAGCTGCGCAGCCGGCCGGACAAGTGGATCGACGTCGAATGGCAACCGGATATCGAGGGCGAATTCCCGGCCGAGATCCGCGTCGATGTCACCAACCAGAAAGGCGTGCTGGCGACCATCGCCGCCGAGATATCCGAAACCGAATCCAACATCGAGAACGTGTCCATCGATGAACGCGACGGCCTGGATACCACGCTGAACTTTACCGTGGCGGTCAAGAACCGCCAGCACCTGGCGCGGGTAATGCGCTGTATCCGTAAACTGCCCAACGTCTTGCGCATCAGCCGGGCCAAGAGTTAATCCCCAACAAGGAAAAGCCATGCAACGCGAAGTCATCCATACCGACCAGGCCCCCCACGCCATCGGCACCTATTCACAGGCGGTCAGGGTCGGTGGCACCGTGTACCTCTCCGGGCAGATCCCGCTGGTGCCGGATTCCATGGAAATGGTCGAGGGCAACATGGAGGCGCAGATCCGCCGGGTGTTCGACAACCTGTCGGCAGTGGCGGCGGCGGCCGGCGGCAGCCTGGCCGACATCGCCAAGCTGAACATCTTCTTAACCGACCTGGCGCATTTCCCGCTGGTCAACCAGGTAATGGCGGATTATTTCGAGGAACCTTACCCGGCGCGCGCCGCCGTGGGTGTCGCCACCTTACCCAAAGACGCACAGGTGGAAATGGATGCCATCATGGTTGTCGGCTGAGACAGCCTGGTCAGTGCACTGACGTATTGAGACGTGTTTAAGGATGAGCACAGCTCCCGTTAGCGGCAACATGCAGCCGGCCGGCGTTACCCTGGACGCCTTGCCGGTCACGACCTTGCGCGGCGTCGGCCCGAAGTCGCGCGAGCGGCTCGAGGCGTTTGGCCTGGAAACCGTGCAGGACGTGCTGTTTCACCTGCCGCGCCGCTATGAAGACCGCACCCGCGTGGTCCCTGTCGGCCGCCTGCGCTTCGGCGACCACGCCGTGATCGAGGCCGAGGTCGACCTGGCGGAGATAAAATTCGGCCGGCGCCGCAGTCTGCTGGTGCGGGTCAGCGACGGCACCGGCGCGTTGCTGTTGCGCTTTTTCCATTTCAACAAGACCCAGCAGCAGGGTTTTGAACGCGGCACGCGGCTACGCATATACGGCGAAGTCCGCCGTGGTCCGAGCATGCTGGAGATGGTGCACCCCGAGTACCAGCGCCTGGCCGACGGCGAAATCGTGGCTACCGAGGACCGCCTGACGCCCATCTATCCCACCACCGAGGGGCTGCACCAGCTGACGCTGCGCAAACTCAGCGAGCAGGCACTCGGCCGCTTGCAGGCCGGCAGCCTGCCCGACTGGCTGC
>CBEUNK010000116.1:0-7916 GCA_965544455.1 uncultured Thiogranum sp. | reverse complement strand
CCAGGGTCTGCACTGACACCCGATCCCGGTATACCTTGTATATATCTAGCGAGACGGCAGTCACTTACTCCGTACCCTGAAAGGCCGGACCAGCCATCGACCGCTTCAGGGCGCCGCGGTGAAACCCGGGCGCCGTTCAGTGGTCTGATTTGAACGGGCCGGGCGAAAACGGGTCTACCCCGGCCCTGTTTTTGTCACCCTGTCAGGCCTTGCGGGCGTTAACAGGCCGCAGGCAGACCGCGTTTTTTGCGGTGAACGGTGGAATTAACGGAGAAATAGAATGAAAAACGTGTTCGGCTTACTGGTTCTTCTCTTGTCTGCACCCCTGGTGCTGGCTGCCGGTAGTTACAAAGAGGGCGTGGAGTACCAGGCGCTCGCCGTACCGCAGCCGACCAACGACCCCGGCAGGATCGAAGTACTGGAACTGTTCTGGTACGGCTGCCCGCATTGCTACCACCTGGAACCGGAAATCAGCGACTGGCTGAAGCACAAGCCGGACGACGTGGTGTTCGTGCGCATGCCCGCCGTGCTGGGGCCGAGCTGGGAGCTGCACGCCCGTGCCTTTTACACGGCCGAGCTGCTGGGCGTGATCGACAAAATTCACGGCCCGCTGTTCGAGCGCCTGCACAAGGAGCGCAAACCGGTACGCAACACCGGGGATCTGAAGGAATTATTCAAGGCGCAGGGCGTTTCCGAGGCCGATTTCGACAAGACCTACAACTCTTTTGCCGTGATCACCAAGACCAACCGTGCCAAGCAGGTGCGCGAACTCTATGGCCTGACCGGTGTACCGACGCTGGTTGTCAACGGCAAGTACCGGGTGACCGCCAAGCTGGCCGGCGGCAACAAGCAGATGCTGCAGGTGGTTGATTTCCTCGTCGACCAGGAACGCCCCGGCGCCGACAGCAAGCCCCAAGCCGCCGCGCAGTGACTTGAACGCGGCACAGCTTTTCGTCCAGTGCCTTGAGAACGAGGGTGTCGAATACATCTTCGGCGTACCGGGGGAAGAAAACCTCGACCTGATGGATGCGCTGCTGGATTCCAGCATCCGTTTTATTACCACCCGACACGAACAGGGCGCCGCTTTCATGGCGGATGTCTACGGCCGCCTGACCGGTCGCGCGGGCGTGTGCCTGTCGACACTGGGACCGGGTGCCACCAACCTGGTAACCGGCGTCGCCGACGCCAACATGGACCACGCGCCGCTGGTGGCGATTGCCGGCCAGGCCGGCACCAATCGCCTGCACAAGGAATCCCACCAGGTGCTTGACCTGGAGGAGATGTTCCGGCCTATCACCAAGTACGTGTCGCGTATCCTGGCGCCGGAGGTGGTGCCGGAGGTGGTGCGCAAGGCGTTCAAGGTCGCCCAGTCGGAAAAGACCGGTGCCACCTTTATCGAGTTTCCCGAAGATCTCGCCAAATTGCCGGCGGTGGCGCGGCCCCTGCCGGTGAATAAACCGTTTCCGCCCGAGCCGCCGCAGGAACAGGTGGAGCGTGCCGCCAAGCTGATTTCGGAGGCGCGTAACCCCATGATTCTGGCAGGTAACGGCGTGGTGCGGGCCGGTGCCTGGAAACACCTGGCGGATTTCGCCGAAACCCTCAATATCCCGGTGGCCAATACCTTCATGGCCAAGGGGGTCACGCCGTTCCGTAACCGCACCACCCTGGCGAGCGCCGGCCTGCAGGCCAACGATTACATCAGCTGTGGCTTCAGCCGGGCGGATGTCATCATCTGCGTCGGTTATGACCTGGTCGAGTACCATCCCTACCTGTGGCACCCGACCCGCGACCGCACCATTATCCACATCGACCGGACCCAGGCCGAGGTCGACGAACACTACAACGTCACGGTCGGCGTGCTGGGCGACGTGAAGCACAGCCTGATGCGGATTGCCGCCCTGGTGACGCCCCACCAGGGCCACCTGATGCGGCCCCTGCGCGAAGCGCTGATCGAGGACATGAACCGGCACAGTGACGACCCCGGATTCCCGATCAAACCGCAGAAAATCATCTGGGACCTGCGCACCATGCTGGCGCTGGACGACATCGTGGTCTGCGACGTTGGCGCGCACAAGATGTGGATGGCGCGCATGTTCCGCTGCGAGCAGCCGAATACCTGTATAATATCCAACGGATTCGCCAGTATGGGCATTGCGGTGCCGGGGGCGATAGCCGCCAAGATGGTGGCACCCGACCGCGCCGTGGTCGCGGTCACCGGTGATGCAGGCTTCCTGATGAATTCACAGGAAATCGAGACCGCCATGCGCCTGCAGGTGCCGATTGTCATCCTGATATGGAATGACGCCGGTTACGGCCTGATCGAGTGGAAGCAGATGAACCAGTTCCAGCGTGCTTCGCACGTCGATTTCACCAACCCGGACTTCGTCAAGTACGCGGAATCCTTCGGCGCCCGGGGTTACCGGGTGACCGGGCCGGGGCAGTTGCAGTCGATACTCAAGGATGCGCTCGCCCAGCCGACCGTGAGTATTATCGACTGTCCCGTCGATTACAGTGAGAACCTTAAATTGACCGAGCAGCTGGGTAACCTTGTCTGCCCGATTTGAATCGTGATGTCACCAGCCGCCACTGCCAAACAGGTCCAGCGCGCACCGCAGCCCACCCTGCGGATGCTCAGCTATAACATCCAGATCGGGATCAAGACGCGGCGCTACGGTCAGTACCTGACGCACAGCTGGAAGCACGTGCTGCACCACCCGCAGCGCTTCACCAACCTGGACCGTATCGCCCAGCTGATGAGCGCCTACGACCTGGTGGGCGTGCAGGAAGCCGATGCCGGTAGCGCCCGCAGCGGCTTTGTGAATATTACCCAGTACCTCGCGGCTGCTGCCGGCTTCCCGTACTGGGATGACCAGACCAATCGCCGTATCGGGCGGTTTGCCCAGCACAGCCTGGGGGTGCTCAGCCGCTACAAGCCAACCGGGATTACCGAGCATCGTCTGCCGGGCCGCATCCCGGGCCGTGGCGCGATGGCGGTACGCTTCGGCGACGGCGACGAGTCACTGGTGGTGCTTATCGTCCACCTGGCGCTCAGCCGGCGTGGACGCCTGAGCCAGCTGGACTATATCGGTGACCTGGTGAACGACTACCGTCACGTGGTGCTGATGGGCGACATGAACTGCGTTTCCGACAGTCAGGAAATGGAGCTGCTGCTCAACAAGACCCTGATGAGCGAGCCCTTGCACGGCATGCATACCTTCCCCAGCTGGCGGCCACGGCGCAACATCGATCATATCCTGGTGACACCGACGGTCGAGGTGGCGAAGGCCGAGGTACTGAATTACCCGCTCTCTGACCACCTGCCGATTTCCATGGAAGTGGTCCTGCCCAAGAACGTCGAGCTGCACACCTGAGCAGAAAGACAGGCAGCGTCGTGGACATCGAAAAAGAGGCATCGGAATCGGAGCAGTGGAAGCGCAAGTACTTCGACCAGCTCGAAGAGTCGGAAAGCAAGGAAAAGCAATGGCGGCAGGCGGACGACCTGTTGCGCAAGACCATCTCCCGCCTGGCATTGGCCGCCGATGGCCAGGATGAAAAACTCGACCGCCAGCTGCAGGAACTGCGCAACGCGATCCGGGACCGGGCCAGCACGGCACAGCTGCAGAATGTCATCGATGCCATGTCGAACACGCTGCGCAAGCTTGACCTGGACCGCAGGCAGCAGACACCGGTCGCCACGGATAATTCTCTGTTAAACCTGCTGGACCGGCTGACGTTACCCCACGGGACGGGGCGCAAGGTCAAGGCATTGCGCAGTAAACTCCAGGCGGGAAAAACTGCCGGGGAAGCCGGGCTGATCGACGATTTCGCTGAACTCATCGGTGCTGCGATCGAGTTGTCATCGGCAACAGACGAGTCGGGTGATGACAGGGTGGCACCGAAGGGCGGGTTGTTCCATCGTCTGTTTGGTGGCAATGAAAAACCGGCAGCCGGCGGGGACGTCGACGATACGCCCCCTGTCGGCGAGATAAAAAACGTATCTGTGCACGACGGCCATCTGGTGCGCGACATCCTGATCCGCCTGCTGGAGCGCCTGTCGCTGCCCGATGACCTGGTCGCACAGGTCAATGCCATACGTGACGAAATCATAGCTACCGGGGACGGGGATTCCTGGGACGTCATCCTGGAAAAAATCGCGGACCTTGTTCAGGCAATTCGAACCCAGACCCAGAAAGAAAAACAGGGTATTGAGGATTTTCTCGTGCAGCTGAGCGAACGGTTGCAGGAAGTCGACCGGCAGCTGGCCGGCAGCGAACAATATTATGACGACAGTTTTGCCGCCGGCGAGAAGCTGGATACCGCGGTGAAAAAAGGCTTCGATGATATCGAGTCCGGTGTGCGCGCGGCCACTGACCTCAATCAGATAAAGACACTGGTACAGGCGCACATCGATACCGTGCTCACGCACATGGAACAGCATCGCGCCGTGGAACAGGAGCGCTACGAAAAGGCCAAGGCCGAAGTCGCGGCCATGAACGAACGCCTCGGCGAAATGGAAAGCGAAACCGAATCGTTGCGCGCGCGTATGCACGAGGAACGCAACCAGGCACAGACCGACGCCCTGACCGGTATTCCCAACCGCCTTGCCTATGAAGAACGCCTGGACCAGGAGATCGCGCGCTGGCGGCGCTTCCAGACACCGCTGGTGCTGGCGATCTGGGATGTTGATCATTTCAAACGGATCAATGATAGCTACGGTCACAAGGCGGGTGACAAGGTGCTCCGGACGATTGCCCGCAAATTGTCGAGCGCTATCCGTGAAACCGATTTCATTGCACGTTACGGCGGCGAGGAATTTGCCCACCTGATAACCGGTACCGAACTGGCCGACTGCATGGCGGTGGCAGACAAGCTGCGTGCCTTGATCGAGTCTGCCGGTTTTCACTTTCGCGATGAGGCGGTCACCATCACGGCATCGTGCGGACTGGCGCAATTCCGCGAAGGAGACACGGCGGAATCGTGGTTCGAACGCGCCGACAAGGCCCTGTACAAGGCGAAACAGGCAGGCAGAAACTGCTGCATCAGCGAGTAATCTCGCCCGCCGCTGTGACCGTTTTGTGATAACTGCCGGCTAAGCTGGCAAGGTGGTAACTGTCACCCTTCCCGATCGCATGCAGAAAAAAATCCTCGTCATTGAAGACAATCCCGATATTGCCCACCTGGTGAGCATGCACCTCGGTGACCGCAACATGCAGGTGGATATCGCGACTGAGGGGGGGCAGGGGCTGCAACAGGCGTTACAGACAGACTACGATCTGCTGGTGCTGGACCTGATGCTGCCCGGCATGGACGGCATGGATGTCTGCCGCGCATTACGGCAGCGGGAAATCTATACACCCGTCCTGATGCTGACAGCGCGCAATTCCGAACTCGACCGGGTGCTGGGACTGGAAGCCGGTGCCGATGATTACCTGGCCAAGCCGTTCAGCGTGGCGGAACTGGTGGCGCGGGTGACCGCGCTGTTGCGGCGTGTGGAGGTTTATGACGGCGCTGCACACCCGGAACAGGCAAAGTGCCGGCTGGACTTCGGGCCGCTGAGTGTCGATCCCGACCGTCGCCAGGTGCTGCTGGAGGGCCGTGTCGTGGACCTGACCGCCAGGGAATTCGATCTGCTCTGGCACTTTGCCAGCAACCCGGGACGTGTCTACACGCGCAGCCAGCTGCTGGACAGCGTCTGGGGTTACGGGCATGCCGGTTACGAACATACCGTGAATTCACATATCAACCGCCTGCGGGCCAAAATCGAAGAGGATCCCTCCAGTCCCCGTTACGTGCTGACTGTCTGGGGTGTCGGCTACAAGTTCACTACCCGCGACGGCCTGGGCTGAGCACATGAATACCTTGTACGGGAAACTGGCGCTGACACTGTTCCTGTTGCTGGTGGCGCTCGGCGTGGTGACGCTGCAGACGCTGCGTTCTGCCAGTGAGCTGTATCAGCAGGAAGTTGCGCAACGGCTCAACCGTGACCTGGCAAAAAATATCGCCGGCGAACAGACCCTGATGCTCGGCGACAACGTCAACAGTGACGCCCTGGAACACCTGTTTCACCAGTTGATGGTGATAAACCCCAGTATCGAGCTTTACCTGCTCGACAACGACGGTGCCATCAGGGCCTTTTCGGCGCCGCAGGGAAAGGTCAAGCTGAAGAAAGTTCCACTTGAACCGGTGCAGGCGTTTATCCGCGGGCAGGTGCGTTTTCCCCGGCTGGGCGCTGACCCACGGCATCCGGGACAGCTGAAGGCGTTCTCCGCGGCCGAAATCAGGCAACAGGGTGACAGAGTCGGTTACCTGTATATCATCCTGGGCAGCGAACTGTTTGCCGGTGCCGCCGAGCAGCTGAAAAGCAGTTATATTCTTAAAGCTGCCAGTGGCTGGTTGCTGGCAGCCGTACTGATTGCGGTGCTGACCGGGCTGCTGGTTTTCGCCTGGCTGACGCGACGTCTCGGCCGGCTGAGCCGCAGGATGCAGGACTACGTGCAGCACTCGCCAGAGTCCACCGCTCCGGCCACAGCGGATACCGGGCCCGGTGACGAAGTGGACCGGCTCGCGCGGCAATTCGAGCGCATGGCCGAACGCATCGACAGCCAGCTGGAAAAACTGCAGCAGCAGGACGCGGCGCGGCGGGAAATGGTCGCCAACATTTCCCATGACCTGCGCACACCGCTGACGACCCTGCAGGGATACCTGGAAACACTGCAGCTCAAGGGCGATGAGCTGAGCGACGAGGAACGCCGGCAATACATCGGGATCGCACTCGGTCACGGCCAGCAGCTGGCGCGCCTGGTCAACGAACTGTTCGAACTGGCCAAGCTTGATGCGACGGACCATATCCTGCTGGCCGAACCGTTTTCCCTGGCAGAGCTGGTCCAGGATGTCACGCATAAACTGCAACTGCCGGCCGAACAGCGGTCGGTGCGATTGCAGGCCAGGATTTCGTCAGCGGTGCCGCTGGTCTACGGCGATATCGGCCTGATGCAGCGGGTACTGGAAAACCTGATCGAAAACGCCCTGAAACACACGCCCGCCGGTGGTGTGGTCAGTATCGCCGTCGGTACGGGTGAAAACGCCGTCGTGGTCAGGGTGCGGGACTCGGGCCAGGGCATTGCCGAACAGGACCTGCCACACGTTTTTGAACGTTTCTACCGGGCGGACAAGCGCCGTGGCCAGGGCGGTGGCGGTGCGGGCCTGGGCCTGGCCATCGTGCGCCGCATCCTGGAACTGCACGGCAGTACCATCCGCGTCGACAGCCGGCCGGAGGAAGGCACCACGTTCAGCTTTCAGATGGCGGTACCGCCCGGACAGGGAAGCTGACGGCGATGTGACAGAAATGTGAAATTCCGGTGATCAGCTTGTGATATCCCGGGAATAGGCTCGTGCCCGTTGCCTGTGCAACAGCTGTGAACATGACACTATTTCCAGGGAGAAAACAGCCATGAAACCATTCACAAGAACAGCCGGTGCGGTGATCGCCACCGGTGCCCTGCTGGCCGGTACCACCGCCGCTGTCGCGGATGACAGGGACGGGCGGATCTTCGAAGTAACCGTTACCAATGTTACCGGCAGTGAAATATTTACGCCGATCCTGGTCGCCGCCCATGCGCGCAAGGTCAGCCTGTTCGAGGTCGGCCAGCCTGCCGGCAGCGAACTGGAACAACTGGCCGAAGGCGGCGATACCGGCCCGCTCGGCGCGGCATTGTTGGCGCAGGGTGCGGCCGACGTGGTAACCGCCGCCGACGTGTTGCCGCCGGGGGGTAGCGTGACACTGCGTGTCAGGGGTGATCGCCGGCGCAACCATGTCAGCGTGGCATCCATGCTGGTGCCAAGCAATGATGCGTTCTTCGCGGTTAACGGTCTGCGGGTTCCCGGGAATGGACGCGACACCAGTGTCTATTCGCCGG
>CBEUNK010000115.1:0-8061 GCA_965544455.1 uncultured Thiogranum sp. | reverse complement strand
CCGGCAACGGCCAGTTGGCGATGTTGTTGATGTCCAGATCGTTGAGTTCGGAAAGATTCATCAGCCTTTATCCTCCTCGCCGGATTCCTTGTTGCCAGGCAATGCCTGGTTGGCGCGCAGAATGAATTCGGCGGTGCGGCGGCGCTCGCCGTCCTTGGTTTCGATCACGTCCAGCTTGGGCTGGGTCATCCATTCCGAGCTGTCGATATTGCGCATATAGGCGGAAACACGCGCATTCGATTGCGCCGTGCCACTGAGTGTCAGCGCATCGCCTTTCTGGCTGATCTTGTTGAGGTAGACCCCGTCAGGCAGCGTGTAGACCAGCTGGTCCATCAGGTGCACGCTCTGTGGGCGGCTGTGCTGCAGCTGCTGGATGATGTCCATGCGCGCCAGCAGCGCGGTCTTGGTTTTTTCCAGTTCCTTGATCTTGGCGATCTTCTTGTCCAGCGCAGCGATTTCCTGGTTAAGAAACTGGTTGCGCTGGTTCTGGTTCTCGATCAGGCCGTCCATCTGCATGTGTGCCAGCAGCACCAGCAAACCGCCCAGGATGGCGGTGCCGGCGGCAACCACGACGAACTGCTGCTGTTTCTGTTTGCGCAGTTCCTCGCGCCAGGGTAACAGGTTTATATGTGCCATCAGTCGAAACTCCTCAGTGCCAGTCCGCAGGCAATCAACAGTGCCGGTGCGTCGTTACTCAGCGATTGCGGTTTCACCTGCGAAGACAGGGACATGGACGCAAACGGGTTGGCAATCAAGGTCTCGATACCGAGACGTTCCTCGATCAGTTCGGCCACGCCGGGCACCGAAGCGCTACCACCGGCGAGAATGATCTGGTCG
Organism: uncultured Thiogranum sp.; assembly: GCA_965544455.1. Classification (GTDB taxonomy): domain Bacteria; phylum Pseudomonadota; class Gammaproteobacteria; order DSM-19610; family DSM-19610; genus Thiogranum. The sequence continues at coordinate 7,224 of CBEUNK010000115.1, read as the reverse complement.
ACATTGTTGTACTTGCTGGAGCCGAAGAAAAACTGCAATGAGCGGCTGACCTGCTGGCACATCGCTTCCTTGAACGGTTCCAGTACTTCCGGCTCGTAGTTTTCCGGCAGGCCGCCCTGGCGCTTGGCCATGCCGGCTTCTTCATAGGACAGGCCGTAGCGGCGCATGATTTCCTCGGTCAGCTGTTTGCCGCCGAAGACCTGGTCGCGGGTATAGATCAGTTTGGTATCGTGCAGGACGTTGAGCGTGGTCATGGTCGCGCCGACGTCGACCACCGCAACGGTTTTTTCCATGCCCTGCTCGGCAACCTGGTCCAACAGCATCTGGTAGGCGTTTTCGGTGGCGTAGGCTTCGACATCGACGACCTTGGCATCCAGACCGCCGCTTTCCACCGCGGCGGTGCGCATGTCCACGGTCTCGGTGCGGCAGGCGGCGAGCAACACGTCGACGGTGTCGGGGTTGTTGTCCGTCGGGCCCAGCACTTCGAAATCCAGGCTCACCTCTTCAAGGGGGTAGGGGACGTACTGATCGGCTTCCAGCTCGATCTGGCTGTGCATCTCGTCGTCCGACAGGCTGTTGGGCATGGGCACGATCTTGGTGATCACCGAAGAACCGGCCACGGCGACGGCGGCACCGCGGATGCGGGCGCCCGAGCGCTTGACGGCGCGGCGTACCGCTTCACCCACGGCTTCGACGTCGGTGATATTCTTTTCCACGACGGAATTCGGCGGCAACGGCTCGACGGCGTAACTTTCTACGCGATAACGGTTCCCATTGCGGCTGAGTTCGAGTAGCTTGACCGCCGAGGAGCTGATATCGAGCCCCACGACCGGCGGTGTTTTCCGTGTAAACAGTTGCGCGATTTGCACCGTAATTTCCCTTTAAATCACTGCTATTGCAGTGGTTTGATACTGTTATGGATTAGAGAGCAACAACAAATGGTTGTCAACAAACGCCTCTTTATCCCCTATGGTTCGATTCGAGTTATCGGACGCTTTATACTGAAGTTTAGGAATCACCGAGTTTTTTAGTTTGAACCGGGTCACATCCCGCCAAATTTATGACACTTCCCTTCAGGATTTTCCGATTTTTGCTCGCCACCGGCTTCGCCGTTCTGACGGCGGGCCTGGTGGTGCTGGCCGCGGCATTTATCTACATCGCGCCCGACCTGCCCCCTATAGAACGGCTGAAAGAGGTACAACTTCAGGTTCCGTTGCGGGTATATACCAGTGACGGCACACTGATCGCGGAATTCGGCGAGCAGCGCCGCAAGCCGATTCACTATGACGAGCTGCCCCAGGTTGTCATCGATGCCATCCTGGCGACCGAGGATGACCGCTTTTTCGAACACCCGGGCGTCGACTACCAGGGGCTGGTGCGCGCCGCGGTGGAACTGATCCGCACCGGCGAAAAACGCCAGGGCGGCAGCACCATCACCATGCAGGTGGCGCGTAATTTTTTTCTCAGCAGTGAAAAAACCTACCTGCGCAAGCTGACGGAGATTTTCCTGGCGCTGAAAATCGAGCGTTACCTGACCAAGCAGGAAATCCTCGAGCTGTACCTCAACAAGATCTATTTCGGGCAACGCGCTTACGGCGTGGGTGCCGCGGCCGAGGTGTATTACGGCCTGCCCATCGAGCAGCTGAGCCTGGCGCAGGTGGCGACGATCGCCGGCCTGCCCAAGGCGCCGTCGACCAACAATCCCATCAGTAACCCGGAGCGCGCCCTGCAGCGGCGCGACTACATACTGGGCCGGATGTACGTGCTGGGCTTTATCGACAGCGATGAATACCAGGAAGCGCTCAAGGAGCCGGATAACGCCAGCCTGCACACGGCGACTATCGGTGTGGAGGCACCCTACGTCGCCGAAATGGTGCGTGCCCGGATGGTAGAGACCTATGGTGACGAGGCCTACCATGCCGGCTACCGCGTCATCACCACGCTGGACACCGGGCGTCAGCGCGCTGCCAATACGGCACTGCGCAGCGACCTGATGGCCTATGACCGCCGTCATGGCTACCGCGGCGCCGAGGCCCACGTTGAGCTGGCGCCGGAGCAGACCGAGGATGATTACCGGAGGCTGCTGAAAAACCGCGCCACGGCGGGCGGTCTGCAGGCGGCGCTGGTGCTGGAGGTCGGCGAGCAGGCTGCCCGGGTATTCACGGCGGACAACGGCGTCATCGAGCTCGACTGGGCGGCTATTTCATGGGCGCGCAAATTTGTCACCGTCAATCAGCGCGGACCCGAGCCAAAACGTGCTGCCGATGTGCTGACCACGGGTGACATTATTCGTGTCGCGACCGACGCCGAGGGCCAATGGACGTTGTCGCAGCTGCCGCTGGTGTCCGGTGCACTGGTGTCACTGCGGCCGCATGATGGTGCCGTGCAGGCGCTGGTGGGCGGGTTTGATTTCTACACCAGCAAATTCAACCGTGCCACCCAGGCCCGGCGGCAGCCGGGTTCGAGCTTCAAGCCTTTTGTGTATTCGGCAGCGCTGGAAAAGGGTTTCAGCCTCGCCAGTATTTTCAACGATGCACCGGTGGTGTTCGACGATCCCTCGCTGGAAACCACCTGGCGGCCGGAGAATTACAGTGGGAAATTTTACGGGCCGACCCGCATGCGCGAGGCATTGACGCACTCGCGCAACCTGGTGTCGATCCGCTTGCTGCGTGCCATCGGTCCGGCCTACGCGGTGAAGTACGTCCGGCGTTTCGGTTTCAACCCTGAGCAGATCCCCAGGGACCTGTCACTGGCGCTGGGCAGCGGCAGTGCCACGCCCCTGGAGATGGCGCGGGCCTACAGCGTCTGGGCCAACGGTGGGTTTTATGTCGAGCCCTATTTCATCAAGGAGATCCAGGACCCGGAGGGCGAGGTCCTGTACGCGGAAAACCCGGCAATAGCCTGTCTCGAATGCGAGCAGGATGCCGCCGCGCAGGATCAGCCAACGGCCGCGCCCACTACGCTGCCAGTGGCGAACCCGGCATCCGACGCGCCGGCAATGGCGACCGAACAGGATGAGGCTGACGCGGTAACGGTTCCACCGGCGCCCCGGTATGCCGAGCGGGTGGTGAGCTACGATAACGTCTACCTGATGACGTCGATGATGCAGGACGTGATCAAGCGCGGCACCGGCCGCCGTGCCCTGTCGCTGGGGCGCAATGACCTGGCCGGCAAGACCGGGACCACCAATGACCAGCGTGACGCCTGGTTCTGCGGGTTCAACGCGCAACTGGTAACGACCGTGTGGGTGGGGTTCGACCAGGTGCAGCCGCTGGGTAACCGCGAAACCGGCAGCCGGGCAGCATTGCCGATGTGGGTATCCTATATGGAAACCGCGTTGAAAGGGGTGCCGGCTGCCACCCTGCCACAACCGCCGGGACTGGTGACGGTGCGTATCGACGCCAAGACCGGCCTGCGCCTGCCACCGGGCCAGGCCGGCGGCCTGTTCGAGATGTTCCGTCCCGGCAAGGTGCCCGAGCGGTACAGCGAACCGACCCGCTCGCAGACCGCGGAAACGCCCGGTCAGGAAACCGCCGAACCGTTGTTTTAACCGTTGTGGAGCAAGAATGAGCAAAGCCATGGGGCGTGATCAGCAGATGCGCATGCGCATCGCACAGGAAGCCGCGCGTCTGATGTCGGAAGAAGGGGTACGGGATTTCTACGTGGCCAAGCGCAAGGCAGCCCAGCACCTGGGCGCGCCGGATACGCGCAACATGCCGCGCAACCAGGAAGTCGAATCGGCCATGCAGGAGTACCAGCGCCTGTTCATGGGTGCACAGCAGAGCGGCCATTTGCGCGCCCTGCGGCAGGCGGCGGTCGAAGCCATGCGATTCCTGGAAGGTTTCAAGCCCCGCCTGGTCGGGTCGGTACTGAGCGGCACGGCGGGGCAACACGCCGACATCAACCTGCACCTGTTCGCCGATACGCCGGAAGAAGTCAGCCTGTTTTTAATGGAAAACAGCATCCCGTTTCAGCCGACGCAGAAGCGGCTGCGGCTCGATCGTGACACCTGGCAGGAATTCCCGGCGTTTGAGTTCATCGCCGGTGAGCACCCCGTGGAACTGGTGATATTTCCGAACGAGGGGCGCCGCGAGGCACCGCGCAGTCCGGTTGACGGACGGCCGATGCAGCGTGCACGGCGCGAGGACGTCGAGGCGCTGCTCGACGACGATTGAGGCCTGGAGATTTCGCTGCTATAAATGCGGTGCGGGCTTGTAGTGCGGCGGGAAGCCGCAGCGCGCCACACCGGAATCGACGGCCGCCTGCGCTACCGCCGGTGGCACAAAATCCATCAGGCGCGGGTCGAACGGTTTGGGAATGATGTAGTCCGGGCCGAAGGCGAGTTCTTTCAGCCGGTAGATCTCCAGCACTTCGGGCAGTACCGGCTCGTGCGCCAGCGCACGCAGTCCTTCCACCGCCGCTTTTTGCATGTCGCTGTTGATGGTGCGGGCACGCACGTCCAGCGCGCCGCGGAAAATGAACGGAAAGCCGAGCACATTGTTGACCTGGTTGGGGTAGTCGCTGCGGCCGGTGGCCATGATGAGATCGCTGCGCACCTCGTGCGCCAGCGCCGGGCTGATTTCCGGGTCGGGGTTGGACAGGGCGAACACGATCGGCCGCTCCGCCATGCCGGCGAGCATGTCTTTGCTGACCAGGTTGGGACCGGAAACACCGATAAACACGTCGGCGCCGCGCATGGCATCCGCCAGGGTCCGGCGATCGGTATCCACGGCGAATTCCCGCTTGTGGATGTTCAGGTCGTCGCGGCCGCTGTGGATTACACCCTTGCGGTCGATCATGTAGATGTTCGCCGGATCGGCGCCCAGTTCCCTGAGCAGGCGCATGGAGGCGATACCCGCCGCGCCGGCGCCCAGACAGACGATTTTTGCCTCGCCTACCGGCATCTCTTTCAGTTCCAGCGCGTTTAGCAGGCCGGCGCAGATAATAATGGCAGTGCCGTGCTGGTCATCGTGGAACACCGGGATATCGAGGCGGTCGATGAGTGCCTGCTCGATATCGAAACAGCGGGGTGCGGCGATGTCTTCCAGGTTGATGCCACCGAATCCGCCGGCAATGCGCGCTACGGTATCGACGAACAGGTCGACATCCCGGGCATCCACCTCGATATCGAAGACATCGATATTGGCGAAACGCTTGAACAGCACCGCCTTGCCTTCCATCACCGGCTTGCCGGCCAACGGGCCGACGTCACCCAGGCCGAGCACGGCGGTGCCGTCGGTGACGACACCGACCAGGTTGCCCTTGTTGGTGAAACGATAGGCGAGATCCGGGTCGGCTTCGACCTCACGCACCGGCTCGGCAACACCCGGGGTGTAGGCCAGTGACAGTTCCTGCTGGGTAGTGCAGGGTTTGGTGACGTGGGTGGCGATTTTCCCCGGTGTCGGGAATTCGTGGTAATCGAGCGCTTCTTTTTTCAGATCTTCGAACATGTCGTTGTTTCCCAGGGACAGCGCTGCATGATAACAGTCTTTCAGGTTCAGGTGGTCAGCGTACGACCTTGAGCGTCTGGCCGGGTTGTGGTTCGCCGTTCGGGTAAAGGTCGTTTATCAGCCGCAATTCGGACTCGGCATACTTGCGGATAGGCGACTGCTTCGCCAGCTGTTTGAAGCGGATGCCGGCACGGGCCTTGATCAGGTGCAGTTTCAGTGCCACGGCGCGTTTCTTCTCTTCGGCGCTGAGGTGGTGAAAGCTGCGTGCCACATCCTTGAACTGGCCGTCGAACAGTCGCTGGTTGCTCGGGCTGCGGCTGATGCCGGTGAACAGGTAGGCGTGGTCGCTATCGAACAGCACGATGAAACGGGCATTGCGCCGGCCGAAGTTGGTGTTGACCGGTGCCATCGCGCTGTAGGTCTGGAAGCCCTTCAGGTTGAGCGACTCACCACGCTGCGGTCTGCCTGCCTGTTGCTGCATGAACTGGCGGGGCGAGATGTGGGGCGGACGTTCGGTGACCGTGATCTCCATTACCGCACCCTTGCTGGGTGCAGTGGCTACCAAACGATCGGGGTGATTGTCGATCGACCAGCCCTTGGCGAAATCGAGGCCGAAATTCAGGGGCTTGTGATAGAAGTGGTTATCCACCACCGCGCCTTCACTTTCGCCGGCGCCGAAGGTGACGCCTTCCAGGTGGTCGAGGTAGGGTTGGCGGGCGATGCGTGCCTTCCCCGGGGTCTTGAGGTGCTCGGCTTCCCGCACTACGGTCTGCAGGCGCTGGTCGTTTTCCGGGTGGCTGGCGAACACGCCGTGGTAGCTGCGTACTTCGCGATCTTCTTCACGGGCACGCCGGCGTTCGAACAGCTCCTGGTTTTTCAGCACGCCGATGACTTCCAGCATGGCTTGCGGGTCGTAGCCGGTGCGTGCCAGGTACTGTGCACCCAGCCGGTCGGCCTCGAGTTCGTGTTCACGGCCATAGCCGCTCAACAGGGCTTTGCCCAGCACGTTGAACAGGTCCTGGGAAGCCTGCACCCCGGTGGTGGCACCGAGGATGGCACCGGCAACGCCGGTGGCCGTCGCCGCGCTGTGCTGGCGGACCGAGTGACGCGCAGTGACGTGACCGACCTCGTGCCCGAGCACCGCGGCCAGCTCCGCCTCGGAGTTCAGGTAGGCGAGGATGCCGCGGGTGATGTAAATGTAACCGCCGGGCAGCGCAAAGGCGTTGACCATCTGGCTGTCGAGCACGGTGAAATGATAGCTGAGTCCCGGCCGGTGGCTGGCGCCGGCCACGCGCTGGCCGACCTCGTTGACGTAGGCCGTCAGTTCCGGGTCGCCGTAAGCCGGCATTTCCCTGGTAATCTCCTGGCTGTACTGGCGGCCCAGCCTGATCTCATCGCTCTCCGACATGAGCACGAAATCCTGCTTGCCGGTGACCGGGTTGGTGGCGCAGCCCGGCAACTGGCAGGCAGCCAGGGCTGTCAGGAATAAAAGCGTATGGCGGAGTGGTGTCATTTCGAAGTAAGCGGCATTGGCCCGAATGTCAGCAGGGAAGCTGATTATAACGATTTGCCGAACGGTTGCGGCGCGCGGCGTGCCGCCGGTGTCAGAAGCGTTGCAGGTTGGCCGGGTGGCCGATGTTGGCGCGCAATTCGCCCCGGCTCTGGTAGACCCAGCCGCGCACTTCGAGTTCTTTGCCGACCCACGTCCGGTTGGGTGGAGAGGTGAACAATGGCAGGTCCTTGTCGCGGATACGGATGGCGAAGCGGCCCTCCA
>CBEUNK010000114.1:0-8214 GCA_965544455.1 uncultured Thiogranum sp. | reverse complement strand
CGCGATTTCAGGAAGAAATCACCACCAAAAGGAATTGGACATGACCCACAGCGCAGCGCGGCCCGTTTTCACCGGCGCCCTTTGTTTTCTCTCCCTGCTACTGACTGCACCCGCAAACAGCCTGCCACCCGGCAGCGGCGTACTGTATTTCGTGCACAACGACGCCAACGGCACACCCCAGGCCCTGACCGACGAAGCCGGCAAGGTGGTGTGGAAAGCGCAAACCGATCCCTTCGGCAGCGCCGTGGTCGACAACGATCCCGATGGAGATGGTCAGGCGGTTGAATTCAACGTGCGGGCACCGGGGCAGTACCGGGATCGGGAGACGGGGCTGCATTACAATTACGCCAGGTATTATGATCCCGAAATCGGCCGGTACATCCGGTCAGATCCGATGGGCTTAAGAGCAGGGCTGAATACCTATGCTTACGCAAGCTCCAATCCGATAATTAAGTACGATTATTTCGGGCTTGCCGAGATATGCAATGTAGGGATTCCTTTTTCGCTTGGAGTACCGCATACATTTCTTTGTGCAAATGGCGAATGTGGAGGAAAACATAGTGGGGGAGCCGGTCCGGCACTGTATAGCCAAACCAGCCAAATCCGGGACGATTTGCCCGATAAACCAGCCGCTTCCTGCTCAGATGTTCCGGAGAAAAACTGTGATCCAGTATCTCTGGATGAGTGCGTGGCCGGGAAGCTAAGAGCCAGAAAACTGAATGAGCCCTATTTCTTTTCGGGTTCGAATTGCGGTACATGGGCTATAAACACAATCCTGGAGTGCAGAAGAACATGCAGGAAAAAACAACCCTAAGCAAAATGTCAGTCATATATAAAGGCCTGGTTTCCGGCCTGGCGTGGCTACTGGTTTTTATGGCATGGATTGGAATAGTGGCCGCATCCAGGAGCTTTGTCGTTGCGGCGAAAGATTATGGAGTACTCGATACAAGAACTTATTTAGACGCAGGGCTTGGCTATTACGGATTGTTTTCGTTTGGGCTGGCAGCGATTGCCGTATTGTTCGCAGTTAAAGGAAATCTGAAATCAGATCCCCGATTGTTTCGATTTTTCAGGCTAACTTTTTTGACTAGCATTTTATTCCTTATCCCCATCCTGTTATCAATGGTGATGTTTGTGCTGAGCCGAGGATAAGAAGGGCACCAGGTAACTTCACTATGTCCCATTGTAGGCAATGATAGCTGCATACTTGCTTTTTATGATTATCGGCGTAGCCGTGTTTTTCGCGACAGGAAAGTTCAGTTTGCCTGTAAGAATTATGATTGCATTTTTTGTTTTCCTGCTGCCATCAATTGCTCTAACGTTATGGGTTGTCCGAACGGGAGACAAGCCATCACCTGGCGCGATTACTGTCGTTCCGCAATCAGATCAAAATTCGGGTAAAAATGATTCGGAAGATAATTAACATATACAAGGTAAAGTAAAAGACTGGCGGCGATGTCCAAGATCTTTGGAATACTGTTTGCAGCAGTGCACCTGGTTTTGTTTACGGGGTTTTCGATCAGGATGCATCTGGGCTCGCACGATGCCATGTCAGGAATGCTGTGGGGTATTTGGAAACCTGTCGATTTTCCGGTTTCCCTGCTCGCATATTATGGATTTGTGCCAACCCCACGGGAATGGGGGCTCACAAGTCTTATTGCTTTTACCTATCCTTATTTTGTTCACGGCGTGCTGGGTACGGTCTGGTGGTATTTTATTCCTCGAATAATGGGGTTTGCATTTTCGAAAATAATGCCCGAACGGTAACAAATCGCGCCGAAGGCCGGCGCTCCTACAGGCGCACCAAATCACCCTGTAGGAGCGGCCTCCTGGCCGCGATAGCGCATTATTTTCAGGCAGCCGTTACCGCGAGTCTGAGGCCCAGTGCCTGTAACAGGCGGGAAAGGCTGCCCAGTTCCGGGTTGCCGTTTTCAGACAACATGCGGTAAAGACTTTCGCGATTGAGTCCGGTTGCTTCGGCCAGTTTTGACATGCCGCCCAACCGCGCATCGGCGACATTGCGCAAGGCCAGCAGAAAGACCTCTTTGTCGCCATCAGCCAGCGCCACATTCAGGTAAGCCGCAGCCTCGGTGGCATCGGCCAGTGATTCCAGCAGTGAGTCCTGATAGTTTTTACTTCTCGCCATCATCCTGATCCAGGTAGTCAGCCCAGTAGGTTTTTGCACGTTCTATGTCTCGCCGTTGTGTGCGCTTGTCTCCGCCTGTGAGCAGCATCATGGTAGTGCGATGCAGTACACCAAAGTAAAGGCGATAACCCGGGCCAAAGCTAAGTCGCAATTCGTAAACGCCGTTTCCAACAAGGCGGTAATCGCCGAGATTACCCAGGCGGACCCGGTCCAGGCGCACACGTATACGTGCGCGGGCATGAACATCGCGCAGGCTGTTCAGCCATGTACCAAAAGGCGAGCAACCCTCCCTGGTGACATATTCGCGGATATCCATATCCTGATGCCTCGTTTTGATTGTAGCCTATAAGCTACAGTTTGCAAACGGATCACCTCAAATGCGTGCTTCCGTTGGCAGTAATCTTGGCGTCGATACGCCGGCGACGATGTTCGTGACCGGTTTCGGCCGGCAGGCGCTCGCAGCAGCGTCGTGCCGCCGCCAGGTCCTTGCTGACGTGTTCGTGGTACTTGGCGAGGCGTTCCAGTGAGTCGGTGCAGCCCCGTTCGGCGAGGGTCTGCCAGATGCTGACGGCCTGTGCCCAGTCGCCGGCGCGGCGGGCGAGGTGGCCGAGCAGGCGCCTACCATTGTCGCAGAGGTCGGCATGATGCGCCTGCAGCAGGGCGCGGGCGGCGGCTTCGTCGTGTTCGGCCAGCCAGCGGGCGAGGGCGTGCAGATCCACATCAAACGCCAGCGGCTGGTCGGCGGCCCGGGCCAGCACATGGTGCGCAACCGCCAGCGACACAATATCCTGCTGGTTGTGTTCAACCACTTTGATCAGGTTCCCGGCATCACCATTGCGGATATAGCTGAACCAGGCCTCGGGTGCTTCGCTGCCCGGCAGGTCATCGATGCGGTTGAAGCCGAGCAGGTGTTCTTCCACGGTGATCAGGCGGCAATCATCCCAGCGCTTGCCGAACAGACGCCGGACCGGATGCAGCAGATCAAGGTGGGGCAGGCCATCAAAGGGATGTTGCAGGGCCTGCATGCGAAAGCGGGTGATCAACAGCGGCAGGTCGTAGCTCTTGCCGTTGTAGCTGACCAGCCGGTCGTCGGGGGTGAGAAGATCGGCAAAGGCATTCAAGGATGCCGCCTCACCGGCGAAGCCGGTCATCAGGAACTGGCTGAGTTCGATCGCATCGTTTTCCACCACGGCAATGCCGACCAGAAAGGCGAGGGTGCCGCTGCCGCCGGACAGGCCGGTGGTTTCGGTGTCGAGGTAGACGTTGCGGTGATGGTTACCGGTTTCACCCGGCAGGCGGGGCTTGTCGCGCAAACCGGTTAAAGCCACGGTGCCCAGCTCACCGCGAAGCGCAACCCGTTTACGAATACGAATGACACCTGCGGCAATCTCTTCCCCTCCGACCGCCCTAATCAATCCACCTGTAGGAGCACCCGTAAAATCGTCGGGCATAAACGCCGCCTCCGGCGCGATTGATGAACCTGGCAATCGCGGCCATGAGGCCGCTCCTACAGGTGCCGTGCCTGGCTGGCGGCTCTTCTCCAGCTGTGCAATGCGCGCACGCAGTTCTGTCACCGAAGCTTTGGAAGCAGGCTTCGGTGCGACCACACCGGCCTGCTGTTGCAAGCGCGAAAGGCGATCCTTAACCCCCATCACCACACCTGAAACAGACAGTCCCCTCTCCCTTTGGGAGAGGGCCAGGGTGAGGGGGGAGTCTAAATAAACTCATATCACCCTCACCCTAACCCTCTCCCTCAAGGGAGAGGGGACCAGGTGCAGTGCCCGCAAGCAGCCCCAACACCCGTAATGCTACCTGCTTGGGCGAATAGCCGCGCACTTCATCACTCGCCAGGATAGGCCCGATACAACTCGGGCAGCCGTGTGCGCATTCACAGGCATGCACCAGTGCCTGTGCATCCTCGACAATTGCCGTCCGGTTTTCGAACAGCGGCGTCGAAATGCCGATGCCGCCCGGGTAGTTGTCGTACAGGAACAGGGTGGGGGTGAAGCGCTGCAGACCCATCGGGTCCAATGCCTCGCCTTCGCTGTTACGCATCTGCCCGCGGCCGTTGGCACCCACGGTGGCGAACCATTCCGCATTGCCGTCACCCACCGCGCGGCCGATGTCCTGTGGTTCCGACAACATGCGCATCGCCGCGACAATGTGCAGCGCATAACCGGCGCCGAGAAAACCGTCCAGCGCCTGCTGGCGTGATTGAAACGCCGCATCCAGCGCATCCGGATTTACCTGCCACCACACGGCCGTGGTGTGCATTTCCTGGTCGGGCAGGTCGATGTGGCCGTAGCCGATGTTTTCGTGGGTGTAGTAGCGGATTTTCTTGAAGCCGACGATGCGGCGCACCAGGTGTACTTCGCCCTGCGCCTCCGAAGAAAAAATGGGGTCAGACCCCAATTTTCGAACTTCAAAATTGGGGTCTGACCCCATTTTTTCCAGAATCTTCAGGCGGGTGTAGTCAATCGCATCGGTGTAATAATCCGCCTTTGTGCGCGTCACAAACGCCTTACGCCCCTCCCAGTCCAGCCGCTCAACCTGGTAAGGCGCCGACTGCACCATGTAAATAGCCCCCGCGTAAATCGTCTCCGGCGCCGAACTGTAATCCACCTCCGCGATCACGGTCTGGCTGCCGCCGGTGGTATCGATCACCACAAAGTTGCCTTCCGCCACCGAACGCAGGCTGACACTGTTGGCCGGGTAACTGTCCTCCATCCAGTGCCACTGCCCACCCTCGTGGTGCAGCACGCCGTTGTCCTGCAGGTAGGCCAGCATCTCGCCCAGGTCCTCCTTGCCGAACGCCTCGCCGTCGCGGAACGGCAGTTCAAACGCCGCGCAGCGGATATGATCCAGCAGGATCAGCAACTGGTCGGGATCGATGCGCGCCTGCTCCGGCGAGGCGCCCAGGAAGAATTCCGGGTTGCGGATAATGTACTGGTCCAGCGGCAGGCTGCTCGCCACCAGCACGCCCAGGGCCGTGCGCTGGCGTCGCCCGGCGCGACCCAGGCGTTGCCAGGTACCGGCGATGGTGCCGGGGTAACCGTTCAGCACGCACACATCCAGCGCACCGATATCCACGCCGAGCTCCAGCGCCGAGGTCGACACCACGCAGTCGATGTTGCCCTCGCGCAGCTTCTTCTCCATGGCGCGTCGCTCGGTCGGCAGGTAACCGCCGCGATAGGCCGCCACCCGCGCCGGGTACCGCGGGTCTTTATCAAAGGCATCCTTCATGTACTTGGTCAGCACCTCCACCATCAGCCGTGAGCGCGCAAACACAATACTTTTCAGGTCCCGCTTCACCGCCATCTTCGCAATGCGCGTGGTCTGCGAACGCGCCGAGGCGCGTATCCCCAGGTCCGGGTTCACCACCGGTGGATTCCACAGCAACAGGTGCTTCGCCCCCTGCGGCGCACCGCTGTCGGTAATGGCGTTCACCTCGGCGTTGATCAACTCGCTCGCCAGCTCCGCCGGGTTGGCAATGGTGGCCGAACACAGAATGAAGCGGGGATCGGAGCCGTAAAACCGGCAGATGCGCTGCAGACGCCGCAGCACATTGGCCACGTGCGATCCGAACACCCCGCGATAGGTATGCATCTCGTCGATCACCACAAAACGCAGGCTCTCGAAAAACTGCGCCCACTTGGTGTGATGCGGCAGAATGCCCTGGTGCAGCATGTCCGGATTGGTGACCACGATATCGCCGCGGGTGCGCACCGCCTTGCGCGCATCGCCTGGCGTATCGCCGTCGAAGGTAAAGGCGCGCACCCCAAGTGAACCGCATTGGTTCAACGCCGTCAGCTCCGCCACCTGGTCCTGTGCCAGCGCCTTGGTGGGGAACATGTACAAGGCCCTGGCCTGTTGAGTGAGCGCCGCCTGCAACACCGGCAGGTTGTAACACAAGGTCTTGCCCGACGCGGTCGGCGTCACCACCACTGAATGCCGGCCCGCCTGCACCGAATCCCAGGCCGCCGCCTGGTGTGTATACAGCCGCTCGATCCCGCGCCCGCCCAGCGCCGCCACCAGCCGCGCATCCAGCCCGGCGGGCAAGGGCGCATACTCACCATCCTTCGCCGGCACCACCAGCTCCCCGGTAATCCGCGCCCCGTATTCGGTGCGCAACCTCGCCGCCAGCGCCCCGGCCGGATCCGTCTTGATTTGTACTACCTCAGCCGGGCTGCCCATGCTATGTTCTCCATTGGTTCTCTTCGTGTAGAATAGAGAACCAATGGAGAACAGGCAACCCAAAGGAGCCCCGTCATTGCGAGCCGCAAAGCGGCGCGGCAATCTCCTAACCGAAGAGCCACCATGCCCCTAACCCGCCGCCAACAAGAAATCTACGACTACCTGGTTGAAAACCAACACTATTTCGACCACCCCCCCACCCACGACGAACTCTGCCAGGCCCTCGGCCTGACCTCACGCGGTTCCCTGCACAAACACATCCAGGCCCTGATTCAGGCCGGCTTAATCGAACCCATGGACCGGACCCACCGCGGCATCCGCCTCGTGCAACCAGGAGAAGAAGAGGAGGGCATCCCTTTCCTCGGCACCATCGCCGCCGGCCGCCCCATGGAAGCCGTGCCACAACCCGAAGTCATGCAGGTGCCCGACGAACTGCTTGGCCGCAACCCCTGCTACGTCCTCAAAGTGAGCGGCGACTCCATGATCGAAGCCGGCATCCTCGACGGCGACTACGTGGTCATCGAACAGCGCGACGCCGCCCGCAACGGCGACATCGTCGTGGCGCTGGTCAGGAATGAAGAAGTGACCTTGAAGCGGATTGAGCAGAAGCCGGGGGAGGTGGTATTGCATCCGGCGAATGCGAGTATGGAAGCGATGCGTTACTCACCGGATGAAGTACAGATACAGGGTGTGTTACGTGGACTCCTGCGAAGCTACCCGTAAGAGCAGTCTTTTATACCCTGAAGGGCACCAGTAACCTGAGGGTCACAAGTGCCCTCCGAGTGCCTGACCGTGACTAATCACTTGACATAAGTAACACTAAAGTTACCATTGAATCATGCCGACAAGGATGTTGGTCGAATATATCGATGAGCGAGGCCGTTCACCCTTTGGCGGATGGTTCGCAAGTCTGAATGCGCAAGCCGCTGCAAAAGTTGCGACAGCACTCTATCGCCTTGGCGAAGGTAACCTGTCCAATGTGAAGTCAGTGGGGAAGGGGGTCTGCGAGTATAAACTCAACTTTGGTCCCGGTTACCGCATTTATTTTGGCCAGCAGGGAGAGACTCTGGTCGTCCTGCTCGCAGGCGGCACGAAACATCGCCAGACTGTCGACGTAAGGCGGGCGCAGTCTCGCTGGGCGGAGTACAAAAGCAGGAAACGGAAACAGTGAGTTCGCCATGGTACTGACACGACATTTTCGCGAAACCGTAGCCAGTCGCATCCAGAGCGATGCAAGGTTTCGTCGTGCACTTCTTATTGAAGCCGTAGAAAGCCTGCTCGCCAGCGACCTCGTAACCGGTAAAGCCTTGCTTAGAGATTACATCAACGCAACACTCGGATTCGAAGGGCTCGCGGAAGTACTCGGCAAAGACAGTAAAAGCATCCACCGCATGCTGGGCCCCAAAGGCAATCCCCGTGCAGAAAACATCTTCGCGATAATAAAAGCCCTGCAAGATAACGACGACGTGCGCCTTCAGGTAAAGATCAGCAAGCCGCAAGCGGCGTAACAAACAATCCGGCTACGCCTGCGAACGCGCAGGAGCGATCTACTGACAGCGACTGGTTTCAGGAAATCAAATCATCGCGCCAAAGATCGGCGTCCCCACCGCTGTACCTACCGCGCTTCCCCCACCACCCGCAACCCGATCACCGAATACGCAGTATCCGGCGTATTCGCCGAACGATACCCCGGCCGTGTTTGAAACAACGGGCAATGATAAGACCCGCCACGCCGCACCCGCGAAGTACCTTGCGTCGGTCCCGTCGGGTCGGTGCGTGTTGCCCTGGTGTAGGTGTCCGGGTGATAACGATCATTCACCCACTCCCAGACATTGCCCAGCATGTCATACACACCGAAGGCGTTGGGCTTGCGG
>CBEUNK010000113.1:0-8249 GCA_965544455.1 uncultured Thiogranum sp. | reverse complement strand
TGATCATGCCGATTTCCCGCTGCTGCTGGGGAACCAGGTTGAAGAAGAAACTGCGCGACCCTTTTATGGCGTGATTCGAGCGCCAGCGTACGCGCGCAAGTACGCGCAGACTGCGTTGCGGCGGCAGTTGTAAAGAGGCGAGCTTGCCGACATCGAGTTCGGCGCCGGCCAGGCCGCGCATCATGATCGCCAGTGTCACCGGCTCATCGGTTTTGTTTTCCAGGTGCAGCTCATAGCTGTTCTGAACCCGCCCGTCGGAAAGACGGACAAACAGCGGCTGACGCACCTGCACCACGCTCATTTCCAGCGGCGCCTGGTGACCGACACTCCAGCCGAGTACGCCGATGGCAAGTAACAGCACCAACCCATAGGCGACGGTCTTCGGCTTCCAGACACGGCTGCTCTGCCCGGCCGCCTGCTTCTCGGAGGTATAGCGCACCAGGCTCTCGCCCCAGCCCAGCGACTTCATAATGGTGTCACAGGCGTCGATACACAGCGCACAACTGATACACTGCACCTGCAGACCGTCGCGGATATCGATGCCGGTCGGACAGACCTGCACGCAGTAGCCGCAGTCGATGCAGTCGCCGGCCCCCTGCGCCTGGCGCTGCTCCTGTGTCTTCAGGTCCCGCGTCACTTTGTGACGACCACGGCTTCCTTCGCCACGCACCGTGTCATAGGCGACTATGCGCGTATCGGCGTCAAACATGACCGACTGGAAACGCGCGTAGGGACACATATAGGTACAGACCTGCTCACGCGCCAGGCCTGCCATAACGTAGGTGGTCGCAGTCAGGAACAGTGTTGTCGCGTAGGCGGCAAACGGCGCCCGGCCGGTAAACCAGTCGACCAGGAGTTTTGGTGCGTTGTCCCAGTAGAGGGTGAACGTCAACCCTGTCCAGAACGCTACCGCCAGCCACAGCAGGTGTGTCAGGCCTTTGCGCAGCAGCTTGTCCGGCGTCCATGGCTGCCTGTCGAGGCGGATACGGGTAACACGGTCACCCTGCACCAGCCGTTCGATCAGCAGGTACAGGTCGGTCCACAGGGTCTGGAAACAGAAGTAACCGCAGAACACACGCCCCGCCATGCCGGTGACAAAGAACAACAGAAGGGCGGCAATCACCAGGAAACCGGTCAGCCAGAACAGGTCCTGGGCGTGAACCACCAGGTTGAAAAGATAGAACTTGCGCTCGCCGATATCGAACAGCACCGCCTGGTCGGCACCGACATTGCGCTCCCAGCGCAACCAGGGCAACAGAAAATAGACGCCGTAGGCGAGGCCGAGGATGGCCCATTTCAGGTTGCGGAAACGCCCCTTGACGGAGCGCGGATAGATGGGTATCCGCGCCTGGTAAAGACTCTCTGTACCGGCTTCAGCCATGGCTACAATACAAGCCTCCCGCCCAACTCAGCTGCAGCCGCAAGGAACCATTGGCGTGCGCCTTACTGGCCCCCGCCCAGCTCGTGCACGTAAATGGTCAGCAACTTGATCTGCGCCGCGCTCAGGCGATCGGTCCAATGCGGCATTTCGCGCTGCACGCCGTTGCTGATGACCCGTTTGACCAGTGCTTTCTTGGCGTCGAGGCCTTCGGCGGCGCTGACATCGGCAATAGTCCAGATCCGGTCGGTGAGATTGGCCGCGCCCTGCGACCTGAGTCCGGTGCCGGCCTGCGTATGGCAATAATAGCAACCGCCGGCGTCTGTCTGAAACAGCGTTTTACCGCGCGTGCTCGAGGACTTGTCCACTTCGTGTCCGGAAAGACTCAGTACGTACGTCGCCACGTCGTCGAGCTGTCTATCATCGAAGGTTTCGCGGAAAGCCGGCATGAAACCGAGATGACCGTTGGCAATAGTGTTGTGAATTTCTTCAACCCGGCCACCCCACAGCCAGTCGTCGTCGGCCAGGTTGGGGAACAGGCCGATAACACCCTGGCCCCCGGCGCCGTGGCAGGGTACGCAGTTGTCACCGAAAAGTCCCTTGGCCACCGAGCGCGTGAAGGCCATCATTTCGGCGTCACCCAGGATCTCGTCATAACCGGCATCGGCAACCTTGGCCATGTATTCCTGGCTGAGACGCGCCTCCTTGCCTTCCTGCAGATCTTTCAGGAGCAGCGATCGCGTATTCCAGTGAGTGGTTTTCTCGCTACCATCGGCTGTCTTGAAGGTAATATCGTTCATAACACCCGTGGTATAGCCACCGCCCACCGGCCAGGCCGGGTACAGCACCCAGTAAATCAGGGCAAACACGACCGTCGCGTAAAACGCCCACAACCACCAGTTCGGCAGCGGGTTGTTGAACTCCTGGATATCGCCATCCCAGGCATGACCCGTGGTCTGCACCGCGCCCTGTGATTTAGTTTTCGCGTCGTTCATTGTTTTCTTCCTCGCCGTTATCGGCGTTTAAATCCGGTTCGTCATCCTGCAAGGGGATGAACTTGTATGACTCCAGCCGCCGGGAACGTTTTTTCCCCGTGTAGACATAAATCACAATGCCGCAGAAAGTGACGAAGAACAGCAGCAAGGCAACGATCTTGCTGTTTTCAAAACGGCCGAACCAAAGCACCCATTCCGGCATGTCAGCTACCTCCCGCCCTCGGTCACGTGATACCGATCAACGGAACTCGGTAAAGTAACCTTCGTCGTAACGACTGAAGTCCACCATGGTGCCCAGCACCTGCAGGTAAGCCACCAGCGCATCCATCTCGGTAATACGTGCCGGCTGGCCATCGTAGTCATTCTTCAGCGCCTGCTTCATCAGGTTTTCCTCGGCATGCAGAATATCCAGCTTGTCGGCCGTCTCCACGCCGAAGTCGGCGATATTGCTATCGTACTCGGCCTGTGTTTCCGAGTACGGCACGCCCGTCATCTTCAGCGCACGCATGCGGTCCTGCACATCGGAATAATCCAGGTCGGTATCCATCAGCCACGGGTAGTTCGGCATGATGGACTGCGGCACCACATCGCGCGGATCGATCAGGTGGGCGACATGCCAGGCGTTGGAATATTTGCCGCCGACACGCGCCAGGTCCGGACCGGTGCGCTTGGAGCCCCACTGAAAGGGATGGTCATATTGCGATTCCGCCGCCAGCGAATAGTGGCCGTAACGCAGCCATTCATCGCGGAACGGCCGGATCATTTGCGAATGACACAGGTAACAACCCTCGCGCTGGTAGATGTCTCGACCGCGCAACTCCAGCGCCGTGTACGGACGTACGCCTTCGACTTTTTCCACCGTATCGTTGATGAAAAACAGTGGCACGATTTCGACCAGGCCCCCGATACTGATGACAATCATGGTCAGGGCGATCAGCAGGCCGGCGTTGGTTTCGATGCTTTCGTGTTTGATCACTTTGAATATCTCCGTCTGCGACGCGCTCAGGCGCCGGCCATTTTGGCGGCGATCCTGGCTTCGATGGCGGCGGCTTCGATGCGTGCCTGACGCATGGTCATCACCATGTTGTAAGCCATAACCACGACGCCAGCCACGAAGAAGGTGCCGCCGATGGCGCGTACCACGTAGGGGCTGTGCAGGAAGGCCACGGTCTCCACGAAGGTGTAGGCAAGGTTGCCGTAATCATCGAAACTGCGCAGCATCAGGCCCTGGAAGATACCGGCCACCCACATGGCGGTGATGTACAGCAGGATGCCGATAGTCGCCAGCCAGAAGTGCAGGTACACCAGGCGCGTGCTGTAAATACGCGTATCGTAGAGACGCGGCACCATGTGGTAGAAGGAGCCGAAGGATACCATTGCCACCCAGCCGAGCGCGCCGGAGTGCACGTGGCCGATGGTCCAGTCGGTGTAGTGCGACAGCGCGTTCACGCTCTTCAGCGACATCAGCGGCCCCTCGAAGGTCGACATGCCGTAGAACGACAGCGCGGTGATCAGAAACAGCATGATCGGGTCGGTGCGCAGTTTTTCCCAGGCCCCTGACAGCGTCATGATGCCGTTGATCATGCCGCCCCACGACGGCAGCAGCAGCATGATGGAGAAGGTAGCCGCCAGTGTCGAAGTCCAGTCGGGCAGCGCCGTCCAGTGCAGGTGGTGGCCACCGACCCACATGTAGAGGAACGACAGTGCCCAGAAATGCACAATCGACAGGCGGTAGGAATACACCGGCCGACCGGCCTGCTTGGGTACGAAGTAGTACATCATGCCGAGGAAGGCTGCCGTCAGGAAGAAGCCAACAGCGTTATGCCCATACCACCACTGGGTCATGGCGTCCTGCACGCCGGAGAACAGGCTGTAGGATTTAAGGCTGAACAAGCCGACGGGCACCGCCAGATTGTTGAAGATGTGCAGGATGGCGGTCGCCAGGATAAAGGCAATGTAGAACCAGTTGGCCACGTAAATGTGCGGCTGGGAACGGCGGCGCAGCGTCTGCAGGTAAAGCAGGAAATAGACTACCCAGGTGACCGCGATCAGCAGGTCGATGGGCCACTCGAATTCGGCGTATTCACGCGACTGGGTATAGCCGAACATGTAACTGAGGGCGCCCAGGCCGACCGCCAGCTGCCATCCCCAGAAGGTGAAGATCGCCATCCCGTCACTGTATAACCGGGTCTGGCAGGTACGCTGCACCACGTAGTAGGACGTGGCGAACAGGGCGCTGCCGCCGAAGCCGAAGATAACCAGGGTGGTGTGCACGGGGCGCAGTCGGCCGAAGGTGATCTCAGGGATATCGAAATTGAGAAACGGCCAGGCCAGTTCAGATGCAATATAAACGCCGGCCGCCATGCCAAGCAGACCCCAGATCAGGGCCATGACCGCAAACTTTTTGACGATTTCGTAATTGTACTGCTGGGTGCTGGCTATTCCAGTCTGTGCCATGGTTCCTGCCTCGTGACGCGCAAGCGGATGGTGGTGCCTGAAGCGAACAATAAAAACATGAAATTCTAATATACAAATCTACTAAAGGTAAAGCGGATGGCTTGCCTGGGGGGATTTCCCGTTAAATATCAAGGAAGAACTGGATCCGGAACCCGGATAGTAACATCTGCACGAGCGGTGCAAGTGTGGCGCAGGAACAGGGACGCACCAGCCGGGCACCTCGTTCCATCCTGTTGCGGTGGCTCATTATAGTGAAGGTGCGTTAAGTTGGCGTTAACCCCGCGGGTCGTGTTGATATTGATCAATTTGAAGCCCGCGGCTAACCGGCTATGATGCCGGCAGGGTAAACACCGGATCCCCGGAGAGATAGATCACCATGCATGCACGCCAGAAATCCATCGCCGAACCCGTACTGGCCTATGCCATCGAGGACCGGCTATACCTGAATATCACCGACCGCTGCACCCTGCACTGCCGCTTTTGCCCCAAGTACCGGGAAGGCCCCAGGGTCCACGACTTCGACCTGACACTGCCGGTACGCCCCACCACCGAGGCCATAATCACCGCCATGGGCGACCCGTCCGCCTACCGGCAGGTCGTTTTCTGTGGTTTCGGTGAACCCACGTTGCGGCTGAAAACGTTGCTGGCGGTCGCCGGCGAAGTGAAATCACGGGGTGGGAGCGTACGCCTCAATACCGACGGCCTGGCCAACCGCGTACACAAACGCAATGTACTGCCGGAGCTTTCGGCCTGTATCGATGCCCTGTCGGTATCCATGAACGCGCACGACGAAGCGCACTACAACCGGCACTGCGATCCCCAGTTACCCGGCTCTTTTCAGGCGATGCTGGATTTTCTCGAACTCGCGCCGCGTTACATCGACGACGTGACAGCGACCGCCATCGACGGCCTAGAGGGCGTGGACATTGGCGCCTGCAAAAAACTGGCGGAACAGCACGGGGTTAAATTCCGGCGCCGGGTGCTGGATCGCGTCGGCTGATGCACCAACGCAATTAGCGTGCCGGCACCAATATTCCTGAGTACTTGGTAAGCGGATGCAGGGGTCGACATTGTCATAAAACGGCTATAAGCAATCATTGGGGTATAGCTTGTCGCCATACCCCAACCGCCTGCTTAAACGCTCTGTTATGCCTCAGGCTTGATCGCTTCAATCGTCGCAGAAACCACATACTCTTCTATCTTGTGCCCGGGTGCCCAGTCACGAATGAACGCTTTGCTTTCATCCTTTGGATTGATCCGGATTTCTACAAATCCAACCTCACCCAACATCGTTTCAAGCTCATGTATGGAAATGGCTCCTGCCATACATCCCGTTAAAAGGGCCATGTCATGCCTTACGTTACCAGGCAACTCGGCTGTAGCGACAACATCGGAGCACGGCCAGATACCACCCTAGCCGCGGGTGTTTTCCTTAAAGCGCACCTGGATCTCTTTAATCTGCTCCTTGTGGTGCAGCAACGCGGCAACGCAATCCTCGTCCAGTTTGTCACCGCCCATTCGCTGTAAGGCAGCGAAGGCTTCTTCATTGCTCCAGGCTTTCTTGTAGCAACGGCGACTTGTAAGCGCGTCGAACACATCCGCCACTGCCACAATACGCGCCTCCAGCGGAATCGCCGTGCCAATTTTCCCTTCAGGGTAACCGGAACCGTTTACGGACTCGTGATGATAGGCGGCAATATTGCGCAGAATATCCACCTGCGCAACGTTTTCAAGCCCGAAGCTGGCCAGCAGATCATCAATCATTTCCCTGCCTTTTCCTGCGTGTGTCCTCATAATGCGCATCTCTTCCCCGGACAACTTGCCGGGCTTGAGCAGAATTTCATCCGGAATGCCGATCTTGCCAATATCGTGCAGAGGAGAAAACATAAAAACATGCTGAATGTAGTCATCATCCAGCTTGTATGTCTCGCTCAAGGCATTGGCAATGAGCAGGCTATAGCGCGACATCCTGTCCAGATGGCTACCGGTTTCCGGGTCGCGGTGGTGAGTGATATGACCAGTGGCTTTGACCATCGCAGCCAGTGTTCGAACGGCAGCAATCTCACTGGTGACCATCAAGGCAATCAAGTGACCATAAATATCGAGCTCTTCCAGGACATCCTCGCTGAAGGCGTCGGATTTATCGGCGTTAAAAAACAGGAAGCCCATGAAATCACCATTATTGAACATAGGCAGCGTATAGCTCGCCGCGTAGCCATGACGGCCGATACGCCGGGTATGCTCATGCGACTGATCCTGTATGGTCACCAGGTTGTTGATGACACGCGGCCGGCCACGCTTGAGTATTTCCTTGAGGGAGGGGGCGTTGTCCAGCAAAGTCTGGTAGTGTTCGATAGGGTCGGCTTCCGACCCACTGTGCAGATAAGCTTTGAGCACACTGGTTTCCGGGTCGTACAGTGTGAGCGCAATACGGGCGACGAAATCAAAACGGCGCCGCACCGTGGCATGCGCGGCCACCACCTTATCCCGCAACGACCCGCTTTCGTTAAGGAATGCAAGGCTATCCCGGTGGGAAAAACTCTGGTCGTTGTCCATAGCCACCTCAAATATGCGTGTTACAAGCTGCAGTTTAACATCCCGCCGGGACTCCGATCATGCTCATCGTCTCATCTACAGACGCACCTGAAAGACAAAATCAGCACCCCGACCTGTTAAACACAAACCCCTGCTGCGGCCATTAGACCGGGTCTGTACCGCTGGCACCAACAGTGGTGGGCATACGCTGGAAGACGAATCAGTCTACTTACTTGCGGCGTAACGTGAACGGCGTTTTTGACTCGACCCCGGCCTTGAAGAGAGCCAACTGAGTAACAGGCCGGGTGTTCGTCTTCCTGGTTGAACGATGCTAATCGGGAATGCGGTAACGTCTCAGGAAGCAACAAGAGGGTGCCGGCAAGCGGAGCGATTACACCTGTAGCGCAGCACGCGGCTCCGGTATGACCCGGGAATCCCGGCAGACGTAGTTTATCTGGATCAACTGTACATACCAGAATGGCACAAAACTGACTTCGTGTACCGGCACAGACATGTCTCAACTGCCAGTCGAATATAGAAAATTTTTCTGTAATTCGCCTAAATCAGCGTGATCTTATTCGCCACAATGAACTGTTCCGCTATCCGCTGCCGGGCAAAACGTAGCTAGCGCCACGCGCCCGCCAGGCGCGGCGTCCTGTCGATGACTTCCAGCGCGTCGTGACGCACATGGTTCTGACGCATCTGGTCGCGTATCGTGTCCTCGCTGACAATGCCTTTTTCCAGGCACTCCTTCAGCAGCCCGAAAAAGAAACGTTCCTGGTTGGGATCCGGGTGCGGTTTGTAATGCCCCAGCAGGGCATATTCACCGAACAGGTGACGCCGTGCCCGCATCAGCCAGCCGAACGGCGGGAACAGGCGAAAGT
>CBEUNK010000112.1:0-8284 GCA_965544455.1 uncultured Thiogranum sp. | reverse complement strand
TCGCGCAGCCCCTCGAGGGCCGCCCGGTCTGGGACGTGGTCGCCGAATACCTGCGCGACAAAAAGACCATCAGCAATATCGCGCTCAACGAACCGCTGATCAAGAACGCCGCCGGTAATCCCGGCCTGCCGAACTGATCCGGCCACTCTCGTTATTCACGGATAAGCCCGCTCCTGCCCGTTGAGGCGGGAACGGGCTTATACGTGACCAGAGCGCCTACCTACCCGGCGGCTTTCCGCGAGCACGCCTGATCTCGGCCAGGTGTCAACGGTTGTCGACCCGGCGCCGCACGCGAACGGCCTCTTCAAAATCGATTTCTTCCAGGTGAGTCCCGATTACTTTTAACGCCTGTTCGATTTCCGGCATGAGGATGGATTCGAGCGCACGCGCACGCCGCTCGGTGAGGCGGTACTCCGCCATCAGGCGGTAGAGGTTACCGGCTACACCGGACAGTTCGGCATTCTGTGCTACCAGGCGCTCGAAAATCGTCCGGCACTGGTCGGCTTCCGTCGAGGCGAAACAGGGTCCTGGTGATGTAACGGGGCTGGAAGTATGCAGCCGGGTTTCGAGCAGTGCCACACCCATAAAGTTTCTTTGCTGCTTTTCAAGCGGTTGGGTGCCCTGCAAACGTACCGGATAAACCTCCAGTTCCTGCAGCCCATGTCGCTGCACAGCAGCCCTCAGCCGCCCGGCGGCCTGCTGCGTCACTGCCTGCAGTTCCCGCTTCAGCGCTTCATAACGTGCCAGTTGACGTAACAGTTCAGCGGCCAGCAGCAGGCGCTTTTCATCGAGAAATTCGTAGGCCTCATCAACAACCGCACGCTCTTCCCGGAGCCCCAGCAGCGCGGCCTGGGTAGGCGCCTGGGCGGTATCAATCATGCCGGCCTCCCCGGATGTATTTTTCGATCTGCTTGTTGGTCAGGCGTGTCAGCTCCGTTACCGGCAGGCTCTGCAACAGGCTCCAGCCGATCTTCATGCTCTGTTCGAGGCTGCGAGCGGCGTCCTGGTTTACCAGGCGTTGCTCGAAGTGATCGCCGAACTTAAGAAACTCCTGGTCCAGCGCATCCAGACCATCGCGGCCGACAACGCTGGCCAGTACCCGTACATGGACAGCACGCGCATAGGCGGCATACAGCTGGTTGGCCAGATCAGGATGATCGGAATGCGTATACCCTTCGCCGGTACCGTCCTTCATCAGGCGCGACAACGACGGTAAGACCTTAACCGGTGGATAGATACCGTTGCGACTCAGGTCACGGTCGAGAACGATCTGCCCCTCGGTAATATAACCGGTCAGATCCGGTATCGGGTGGGTGATATCATCGGCCGGCATGGTCAGGATGGGCAACTGGGTCAGGG
The DNA here is from genome assembly GCA_965544455.1 of uncultured Thiogranum sp. Classification (GTDB taxonomy): domain Bacteria; phylum Pseudomonadota; class Gammaproteobacteria; order DSM-19610; family DSM-19610; genus Thiogranum. The sequence continues at coordinate 6,925 of CBEUNK010000112.1, read as the reverse complement.
AACCTGGCCGTTTACTGATACTGCCGGCCCGTTCGAACAGGCTGGCAAGATCGGAATACATGTACCCCGGAAAACCCTTGCGACTCGGCACTTCACCGTGGCTGGCCGATACCTCGCGCAGCGCCTCGCAATAGTTGGTCATATCGGTCATCACTACCAGCACGTGACGGCCCTCGACAAACGCCAGGTACTCGGCCACCGTCAGTGCATAGCGCGGCCCCAGCAAACGCTGGGTACTGGAATCAGACGCCAGGTTGAGAAACATCACGGTATGCTGCAATGCTCCGCTCTCCTCCATGGCGCGCCGGAACAGCTCGGCTGTGTCGTGCGGGACACCGACAGCGACAAAGACAATTGCAAACTCACCGCTTGCCGCGTCGCGAAGATGCGCCTGACGTGCTATCTCGATCGCCAGGCGGTCGTGCGGCAGGCCGGCACCGGAAAATATCGGCAGTTTCTGGCCGCGAACCAGGCTGTTCATCAGGTCTATGGTCGAAATTCCCGTCTCGATATAATCATCGGGCATGGCCCGGGCGGCGGGATTGATAGCCAGCCCGTCGATCCGCAGGTGTTCGGCGGCCGATACCGGCGGCCCACCATCGATCGGGCGGCCCACACCGTCGAAGATACGGCCCAGAACATCGGGACCGACATCGAAACTCAGTGGCTCTCCCAGAAAACGCACGCGACTGCCTTTCAGGCTCAGGCCGCTCGTGGCTTCCAGCACCTCGATTGTCAATGCGTGCTCATCAAGCGCTGCGATACGTCCCAGGCGTACATGTCCGCCACTGTCCTCGACTTCGACCGCTTCGTTCAAACCTACGTCAACGGTCCGCCTGAGAAACATCAGTGGCCCGGTAATGCCGGTGGCCGTATCCACGGCATAGACATCAGGTCGCATCATTGTCCGCCCTCGACAGCGCAGCAAAATCCGTTTCCAGCTTTTCCAGCAGCGCGTCAAAAAGTTCCGGGGTATCGCTGCCGATTTCCTCGCCCATGCGGCGCAGGCGCCGCATCACCGGCATGGCAGCGATACTGTTCACAGCGTAACCCTGCTCTACGGCATTTTCGGACAACTCGACGAAGCGGGTGATCAGTTTCATCATTGCCACCTGCTTGCCGGGTGAACAGAAGCGGTCCGCGACTGAATAGGCGGACTGGCGCAGGAATGACTCGTTGATCAGTCCGGCACAGAGAAGCACATGCTGCTGGTAGGCCGGCAAGGCATCCTTACCGACAATCCGTGCCATGCGTTCCAGCCGCGCCTGCTTTTCCAACAAACCCAGAAACACACGACGCTGTTCCAGCCATTGGGGGTTGCCATGCTGACTCCAGAAACGGTCCAGCACCTCCACATCTACCGAATAGGATTGCAGCGGGTGAATTGCCGGGAAGAAACGCGCCTGGGCGCGTCCCGCATCCAGTTCCCAGAAACAGCGCAGATAACGCTTGGTATGGGTGGTGACCGGCTCGGAAAAATCCGCCGATGGCGGACTGACTGTACCGATAATACTCAGCGAGCCTGTGCCGCCGCCCAATGTCTTGACGTGCGCGGCACGCTCGTAGAAATCCGCCAGGCGGCTGCCCAGGTAAGCCGGGTAACCGGCTTCTCCGGGCAATTCACCAAGCCGGCCGGAAACCTCGCGCAGGGCTTCCGCCCAGCGACTGGTGGAATCCGCCATCAGCGCAACCCGCAAACCCTGGTCGCGGAAATACTCGGCCACCGTGACCCCCGTATAGATACTGGCCTCACGGGCGGCCACGGGCATATTCGAAGTATTGGCGATAATCACGGTGCGCTCCATCAGCGGGCGGCCGGAGCGCGGATCTTCCAGTTGCGGAAGTTCGTGCAGCACGCTGGCCATTTCATTGCCGCGCTCGCCGCAACCCACGTATACAATCACGTCAGCATCGCACCATTTCGCCAGCGTTTGCTGCAACACTGTTTTGCCGGTACCGAATCCACCCGGCATTGCCGCCTTGCCCCCGCATCCCAGCGGAAACAGGCTGTCAATAATCCGCTGCCCGGTAAACAGCGGATCGTCAATCGGCAGACGCGCCTTCACCGGCCGTGGACGGCGTACCGGCCACTGGTGACACATGCTGACGGCTTCGGTCTCCCCCCCGGGTTTGCGCAGCCGGCACAGCGTTTCGTGTTCCAGGTAGTCACCCGCGGCAACGATGTCGGCGACCTCGCCGCTCAGCCAGGGCGGCAGCAGGCAACGCTGGGCGCTGGCGCCCTGATGTCGCAGCGTCCCGATAACGCTGCCGGCTTCAAGCCGGTCGCCCGGCGACACGATTGGAACAAAGGTATAGCGCCGCTCACTTCGCCAGTCATGCACCCCGGGCCTGATGTAATCGCCCTGCTTGTGCAGGGGTCGCAGCAGGCCATCGTAGATGTGACCCAGCAGACGTGGCCCCAGGCGCACCGTCAATGCCGCACCACTGCCGCTTACCGCGACACCGGGGCGCAGGCCGGTAGTATCTTCATAGACCTGCAGAACGATTTGTTCCCCATCGATGCGAATCACTTCACCGAGCAACCGGTCCTCGCCCACCAGTACCGCTTCGTTAAGCTGGAAAGGTCGTGCCATGGTCGCATGAAGCACCGGGCCGCTGAGCCGGGTCACAATGGCGTCAGGCATGTGCAGACTTCCGGATTGCGGCCAGCAGACGACCCTCGATACCCGCTCGGTCATGTAACAGTCCCGCACAACTGCCATCGACGACACTGTTACCCGCACGCACCCGGATGCCGGCCTCCAGGGTCGGCTCGACTACAAACACCGGCGTATGCGCCAGCGCCTGCCGCACTTGCGTCGCCAGCGCGTGGCGCTCGGCTTCCGGCCAGTCGGCCGGGCATTCGATCGTCCAGGGGCCGTTAACCAGCTGCGCGAGGGCCTGGCCTATCAACGCCTCCACCCAGGCCTGTCGTGCTTCGGGCTGCTGCCAGCGGCGAATGAGACTGGCATGTAACAGCTGCCACGCCTCATCAAGTAACAGCCTGTCCGCCCCCTGCTGCGCCTGCCGTTGCCGGGTTGCCTGACTGGCCTGCGCAACCAGCAATTGTCGACGGAACTGCTCCCGGGCTGCCAGCACCTCCAGGTGCAAGCGGGCACGGGCTCTGCTCCAGGCCTGCTTGAGCATACGATGCGCCTCGGAACGGGCCTGCCCAACGATGGCAGCGCAACGCTTGTCGCGCTCCCGTTCGACCACGTCGATAAGTAATTTGGAACGTTCCTGCGTTGCCATCCGGGACTTCCTCATTCGAGTAGCCCCAACTCCCGCCGCAGGCGCGTGGCCATGTCAGGCAGGCTGGCTCCGCCACTGACATCCGGCACCACGACTACCGGTGGCCTGATACCGGTGAGTATACGTTCCAGAACCATTTCCGGCAGGCATTGCGCCAGCTGTGCGCTGATCATGACAAATGACGCCTCTTCAGTGGCGGCCTGCACTGCCTCCGGTAATTCCCGGCACGTTGGCGTGAATACCTCGACCCCCGCCAGCCGGTAGCCGGCGGCACTCGCCTCATCGCCGAAATATACAGGTCGCGGCATCGTCAGGTGGCTCTTGGTATCAGGCGATCCGGTTGAGAATCAGGATTGAAACAATCAGGCCGTAAATCGCGATGCCTTCGGCCAGACCCACGATGATCAGTGAACGCCCCAGCAGTTCGGGTTTTTCGGCCAGCGCACCGATGGCGGCACTGCCGACAGTGGCCACCGCAAAGCCGGCCGCCAGTGAAGACAGGCCGGTCGCCAGTGCCGCGGCCACGAACCCCCATTGCGCGGCTGCGGCATCAAGCCCCGTGGCAGCCACCGGTTCCGGAGCCGCGGTTGCCAGCGCCGGTGACCAGATCAGCAGTATCGTCGCCACGATGGCCAGTACACTGGCAAGCAACAGCCAGATAAACAGATTGCGCGTAGAAAGCATCATGTCTCACTCCCAAGTCCCATACGACGTGCAGGTGCCGCCAGCGGTTGAAACACTCTGCCGCTGGCGCTCAAGAAACGGATAAAGAACTCAAATAGTATCAGGCGGGTTGTCTGTATCGTTACCACCAGCCCTTCCAGCAGGATGATCAGTAGATTACCAAGCACGAGCACCAGCGCCGTTAGCAGTGGACTCTCCGGCATGTCTGCCAGCGTAATGACAGCCAGCGAGAGGCCGGCATGTGCCAGCGCAAAAGCACCGGTACGCACAAATGACAGGGTATTGATAATCAGTTGCAGCAGGTTTTCAAACAGGCCGGCCAGCGCGCCGGCCATGGCCGGTCCACCGGCATCCTTGTGTTGCCGGTAGCTGCCAACCAGGTACCAGATGACTGCGCCCGTGGCTGCCACCGCTGCCCAGGGCGAGTACAGTAGCAGCAGTACCGAGACATACAGCAACAGCTGTGGTGCCTCGATACGCCGCCAGCTTTTTGCCCGGCTCTGCCAGAAATACTGCTGCGCTTTAAGCGCCAACCCGAGCAGCAGGATCGCAGCGCCGGCAAACAGCGGTGCCTGCAGAACCATTAAAGGCTGATCCAGCGGGTTAATCCACAGCGCCCGGATGATATCCTCCCGGCCGAAAAAACTGCCGAATACGAAGCCAAACAGCATCGACGCCAGGCCGTTGGCTGCCAGTATATCCAGCAACGGCCAGCGCCTGCGCAGTAGCAGGCCGGTGGCGAGCAGTACCAGCCCCTGTCCCACATCGGCAAACATGTAACCAAACAGCAACGGCACCAGCAGCGCCAGCAGGCGGCTGGGATCCGCTTCACCTGCACCGGGTGTCCCCAGCAGGCGTACAAAAACCTCGAATGGCCGACCCCAGGGCGGATTCTTCATTACCATGGGAGCAACCAGGGACTCCGGCGGCACAGGGTAGTGCAACAGCGCCCTGGTACCCGCAGCGCCCAGTGCCGCTTCCAGCTGTTGCCCGTCGAGGTCACTGGTCCAGCCGGTGATCCAGGCAAAATTACGTGAAACCGGTAAACGGTCGACGTGGTCCAGGAACCACTCGAGGCGTTTGCTTTCTCCAACTGCCGTATGCAACTGATAGGGCTCGGTGAGCACCTCAAGCCTGTCGCGCAGGGCATCAATCTGCCGGTCGAGATGCGCCAGATACCGTGTCACCTGTTGCAGCGCGGCAACCGCATTACCCTTGACGAAACCCGGTACAGGAAGCACCCGGCCCTTGGCGACCGCTACAAACCGGGTCAGGGTCTCAATGGTTTTCGGCGTTCCCAGCGCCAGTAAAAAATCATGTTCAGGCGTCTGGTAGCGATTCACCACCAGCGGACCCGCCACAGGTTCGACAACGTTGACAGGGGGTAATACAAACAGGCGGGCGCGAACCACCGAACTTTCATCGGTCAGACTGCTATAGTCGATATCGTCATCACCGGCAGCACGCAGCAGGTCGGCAAACAGATTCAGATCCCGTTGCCTGCCGGTCAAAGACTCCAGCTGCTCGATCAGGGGCGATGCCAGGGCTTTCCAGCGCTGCAACCAGCTCAGGGCAGTTTCCAGCACGACCGCCGGCCCGCCCTGGAATACACCGGTACGCAGATCCCGCTGCGGCCAGTAAGCATGGTAGCGACGTTCCAGTTGCCGGTACGCCTCAATCAGTGCCTGCAGGTCCTGCAGACCCAGCATGCCGCCCTGGTCGACCCTGATTTCGGGCTGAACGGCACCTGTGCCTGCAAGTAGTGCCAGCACCTGCGCCGCGTCCTCGCGTGCCGTCAGCACCTCGAACCAGCGTGCCGGCACAGGATGCAGGCTCATGAACGAAGCCCGCCGTTGCCCGGGAACAGCACCCTGCGCAGCAGATCGCCGCGCAGGGCGAGAATATCCATCACGGTCAATGCCAGGTGCGCATAACAGGCGGCCGGTTGGAAACTGTACCGACGAAACAACAGCGTCAGCCTCTGCACAAGCCCCTCGTGAATACCTTCGATACCAGGCCCGTTATCAAGCGGCGCTAAAATCCAGTGGTGTTCCAGCAACCCGGCCAGCTCGTCGAGACCGCGCCGGCCGGTTGCGCCCGCGGGCCAGGAGTTGCACCACTGCCGGGACCAGGCCGCAGTCAGTGATTCACCACGCTGCCAGGCGGCAACCAGCGCTGCATACCCGGATTGCTCCAGGGCCCGTATCCGTTGCCCGGGCCCGCCCCGGGTAAATGCCCGCAGACGGGGATCATCCTGCATCCAGCGGAGGGGCGGCGCACCACTCAGCAGATACTGAATCGCAGGCAAGTCCGGCAGGCGTTTGAGCCAGCCCAGGGTTCGTGCCCAGGGGGCGGGCAACCAGTGCGCGACTTCGTCAACGTATTCACAGTAATGCTGGCGCAGGACCCGTTCGATCTGGTGGCTGTCGTAACTGCCGTGCAGATTCAGCACCCAGGGTCGGAGGCGTGTACGACGCGCAACCTGGAGATAATGGCTGATGTCGTTTATAGCCTGTACCTGTCGCCAGTCCACGCCCCCCGGCCGCTCCGCGTGCCGGGCCTGGAGCCTGACCTGGGCATAGGCAAAGGCGGTGATACTCATGATTCGACCGTGCCCGAACCACTCAGGCTGGCGGCCAGCCTGTCGACAGCCTCTTGCACCGCCACCGCTTCGCCAGCCGCGGTAGCGTTTTCTGCACTTTGTGCTCCGCCAGCCGTACCATCCAATTGCCGGTACTGCTCCGCCAGCCGCTGTTCACAGCGCATATGTATGCGGGTGATACGCGTATCGGTACGCAAATCGATATGCCGGGCCTGGTTGCGTGCCGTGCGCAGAATCTGTTCCGCCTGGCGCTCGCATTGCTTCACCGCCAGATCAGCGGCCTGCTCGGCTTCCAGCACCTTACTAATGGCCTGGCTGTCACCACCATCCGTGCCGGTCTGCGGGGAACTTGCGCTCATGGGTCTGGCCCTGTTATCTGGCATGGCT
>CBEUNK010000111.1:0-8335 GCA_965544455.1 uncultured Thiogranum sp. | reverse complement strand
ATGCCGGAGCAACAACGTACCCTGCTGGTCACCAGCGCCCTGCCCTATGCCAACGGTTCCATCCACCTGGGGCACCTGGTGGAATATATCCAGACGGACATCTGGGTGCGCTTCCAGAAAATGCGCGGACATGACTGCACCTATGTCTGCGCCGACGACGCCCATGGCACCCCCATCATGCTGCGCGCGCAGCAGGAAGGCATCGAGCCGGAGGAACTGATCGCCAGTGTGGCTGAAGAACACAAGGCCGACTTTGCCGGTTTTCACATCGGTTTCGACAATTACCACAGCACCCATTCGGACGAAAACCGCGAACTGTCAGCCCTGATTTACAGCCGCAATCGTGACGCCGGCCATATCGAGACGGCCACCATCACCCAGGCCTACGACCCGGAAAAGGACATGTTCCTGCCCGACCGCTTCATCAAGGGCGAATGCCCGCGTTGCGGAGCGGCCGACCAGTACGGCGATTCCTGCGAAGTCTGCGGAGCCACCTACGCTCCCACCGAATTGAAAAACCCGGTCTCCGCGGTTTCCGGTGCCACGCCGGTTGAAAAGGAATCGTTGCATTACTTTTTCAAGCTGGCCGACTTCGAAGACATGCTGCGCAAGTGGACCGCCGGCGGTCACCTGCAGGAGGAAGTCAGCAACAAGCTGGGCGAGTGGTTCAAGGATGGTCTGCGCAACTGGGATATTTCGCGCGATGCGCCTTATTTCGGTTTTGAAATACCCGGCGCACCGGGCAAGTACTTTTATGTCTGGCTGGATGCGCCGATCGGTTATCTTGCCAGTTTCAAGCAGTACTGCGAACGCAGTGGCTGTGATTTCGATCGGTACATGAAGCCGGACAGCGACACCGAGCTGTATCATTTCATCGGCAAGGATATTATCTATTTCCACGCCCTGTTCTGGCCGGCGATGCTGACCGGCGCGGGACTGCGCACACCCACGGCTATCTTTGCCCACGGCTTTCTTACCGTGAACGGTCAGAAGATGTCCAAGTCGCGCGGCACCTTCATCAAGGCGCGCACCTACCTGGATCACCTTAACCCGGAATACCTGCGCTATTACTTCGCCGCCAAGCTGAGCAGCGGCGTCGATGACCTGGACCTGTCACTGGAAGATTTTACCCAGCGCGTCAACAGCGACCTGGTCGGCAAGGTCGTGAATATCGCCAGTCGCTGCGCCGGTTTCATCAGTAAGAAATTCGACGGCAAACTTTCGGCGGAACTGCCGGAGCCCGGGCTGTATGACACCTTCGTCAAGGCCGGTGATGAAATCGCCCGCCTGTATGAGGGTCGTGAGTATGGCCGTGCCATCCGTGAAATCATGGCGCTGGCGGATACCGCCAACCAGTATATCGACGAGCAGAAGCCCTGGGTGCTGGCCAGGCAGGAGGGCGCGGAGCAACGGGTACAGGATGTCTGCTCGGCCGGCCTCAACCTGTTTCGTGTACTGATTACCTACCTGTCGCCGGTTCTGCCGTCGATGGCGGAACAGGTACGCGGCTTTCTCAACCTCGACGGGATGCAGTGGCACGATATCCGCGACCCGCTGGTCGACCACCGTATTGAAAAATTCAGGGCACTGATGACACGCGTCGAAACGGACAAGGTAAATGCCATGGTAGAAGCCTCGAAAGAGCACCTCGAAAGCACCCCGCCCGCCGGGGGAGCGCCAGCCGACGAACCCATCGCCGACACCATCAGCTTCGACGACTTTGCCAGGCTGGACCTGCGCGTGGCGCGGATCGCCAGGGCCGAAGCGGTGCCCGAAGCCGACAAGCTGCTGCGCCTGACACTGGACCTGGGCGGCGAAACACGCAATGTCTTCGCCGGTATCAAGAGTGCCTACCGGCCGGAAGATCTCGAAGGCAGGCTGACTGTCATGGTCGCCAACCTGGCGCCGCGCAAAATGCGCTTCGGCGTCTCCGAGGGCATGGTGCTGGCGGCGGGCCCCGGCGGCAAGGAGCTGTTCATCCTTGAGCCACATCAAGGTGCCCGGCCCGGTATGCGGGTTAAATAAGCGCTCCCATGACCGAACTCGCCCTCATACTCGTCAGCACCATCCTGGTGAACAACTTCGTCCTGGTGAAGTTCCTGGGGCTGTGCCCGTTCATGGGGGTATCGCGCAAAATAGAAACCGCGACCGGCATGGCGCTGGCCACCACCTTCGTGCTGACGCTGTCATCGGTGTGCAGTTATCTCGCCAATGAATACCTGCTGGCGCCGCTGGGGCTCGAATACCTGCGGACCATTACATTTATCCTGGTTATCGCGGTCGTCGTGCAGTTCACCGAAATGGTGGTGCACAAGACCAGCCCGCTGCTCTACCAGGTACTGGGCATTTTCCTGCCGCTGATAACCACCAACTGCGCGGTACTCGGCGTGGCACTGCTCAACACCCAGGAGAAGCATGGTTTCCTGCATTCGGCGGTCTATGGCTTCGGTGCGGCCGTCGGTTTTTCCATGGTCATGATTCTGTTCGCCGCGATTCGCGAACGTGTGGCGGCGGCCGACGTGCCCGAGGCGTTCAGGGGTTCCGCCATCGCCCTGGTGACGGCCGGCCTGATGTCGCTGGCGTTCATGGGCTTTTCGGGGTTGATCAAGGGTTAGGCTGGACACATGGTCACCGCCATGCTCGCCATTGGAATCCTGGCCGCGTTGTTCGGCCTGCTGCTGGGCTACTCGGCCATCCGTTTCAAGGTCGAGGGCGACCCGATTGTCGACCAGATCGATGCCGTACTGCCGCAGACGCAGTGCGGCCAGTGCGGTTACGCCGGCTGCCGGCCGTATGCCGAGGCCATCGCCGCCGGCGAAGCCGATATCAACCAGTGTCCACCCGGCGGTGAAAGCGGTATCCAGGCACTGGCGGAACTGCTGGGCGTCGACCCCAAGCCACTCAATGCCGAACATGGCGAGCACACCGAACCCACGGTCGCGGTTATCGACGAACAGACCTGCATTGGTTGCACCCTGTGTATTCAGGCCTGCCCGGTCGATGCCATCCTCGGCGCCGCCAAGCAGATGCATACCGTGATCGAGAGCGAATGTACCGGCTGCGAACTGTGCGTTCCGCCCTGCCCGGTGGACTGTATCACCATGGAACCGGTCAAGCGGGACATTGCACACTGGAAGTGGCCCTACCCCGAAGATGCCGAGCGGCCCATTGTGGCAACCGGTGGACAACCATCGACCGGCTGACCGGGGCGTTTGATCCAGATCAAAACACGGATTTTAGCCGCGTCATTTTCGCTACGGACGCTGTACAATGGCTCCCCTTATGGTCACGCTACTGGCACAACCCCTGAAAATACCCGGCGGCCTGCGATTGGAAGCCAACAAGGCGCAGTCACTGCGCCAACCGCTGCGTGAAGCACCCATACCCGAACGGCTCGTGGTGCCGCTCAGCCAGCATATCGGTGATCCGGCGGAGGCACTGGTCGGCGTTGGTGAGCAGGTTCTCAAGGGGCAGGTCATCGGCCATTCGCTCAACTACATCAGCGCGCCGGTACACGCACCCACCTCGGGAACAGTGACCGATATCGGTGACTACCCTGTTCCACACCCTTCAGGTCTGAAAGCCGCCTGCGTCGTCATCCAGTCGGACGGCGAGGATCGTGCCGCTGATACCGGTTTGAAAATGGAGAATGTCTTCAGCGCGGAGCCGGCCGATATCCGCCAGCGGGTCCGCGAGGCCGGCATTGTCGGACTGGGCGGCGCCGGTTTTCCCACCGCGGTGAAGTTGAATCCCGGACCGGAACGCGAAGTGGAATTACTGGTTATCAATGCAGCCGAATGCGAGCCTTATATCAGCTGCGACGAGGCGCTGGTGTGTTGCTGCACCCGGGATGTCGTTGACGGCGCGCGTATCATGCAGCATGCACTGGGTGCCAAACAGGTAGTCATCGGTGTCGAGGACAATATGCCGAATGCCGTCAAGTGCCTGGCCGAAGGGCTCCGCTCGGCCGGCGCCGATGATATCCGCGTTATAGCGGTGCCGACCGTGTACCCGGCCGGTGGCGAGAAGCAGCTGATTTTTGCCCTGACCGGCCAGGAAGTCCCCAGTCAGGGCATACCCGCCGACCTGGGTATTGTCTGCCACAACGTCGGCACGGCAGCCGCTATAGCGCGTGCCGTGCTGCAGGGCGAACCGCTGATTTCCCGTGTCGTGACGGTCACCGGTGCCGGCGTCCGCAACCCGGGTAACCTCAGGGTACGTATCGGTACTCCGATGTCCGAAGTCATCGAGGCCTGTGGCGGCTATACCGACGAGGTATCGCGCCTGTTGATGGGTGGCCCGATGATGGGCTTTTCCATGCCCAGCGACAATATCCCGGTGATCAAGACGACCAACTGCCTGCTGGCAGCCAGCCGGGAAGAAACACCACCGCCACAACCGGCCAGCGCCTGCATCCGCTGCGCCGAATGCGCCGGGGTCTGCCCTGTCCGGCTGCTGCCGCAGCAACTGTACTGGTATACGCACGCCCGTGACTTCGACAAGATCCAGGACTATAACCTGTTCGATTGCATCGAGTGCGGATGCTGCGCGCAGGTCTGCCCCAGCCATATTCCGCTGGTGCAGTATTACCGTTTCGCCAAAACCGAAATCTGGGACCAGGAAAGACAGCGTCACAAGGCCGATCTCGCCCGCCAGCGGCACGAGTTCCGGCTGGAACGCCTGGAGCGCGAAAAGAAGGCACTGCAAGAACGCCGCGCCAAGGCCAAGAAGGGGTTGCGGCCAAAAACCGGTGACGCCGATGGCAAAAAGGCGGAAATCGCCGCCGCACTGGAACGCGTCAAGGCCAAGAAGGCCCGTCAGGATGCTGACGCCCGGAATGTTGACAACCTGACGCCGGAACAGCAGGCCAAAGTCAACGAGGTCGACCGGCGGCGCGCCGCCCACGACGACACGACGGGACACTAATGGAATTTCCAACCCAGAGTTCACCCTACCTGCCCGTCAGCAATGACGTCAGCGGCCTCATGCGCAAGGTCATCCTGGGCCTGATACCGGGGGCCCTGTGCCTGTTCTGGTTTTTCGGCTGGGGGGTGTTATTCAATCTGGTAGTCGCCACTCTCACGGCACTGCTTGCCGAGGCCGGCATGCTGCTGTTGCGCGGGCGCCCGCTGAAAGCGACCCTGCTCGACGGCAGCGCCGTGCTTACCGGTCTGCTGCTGGGCCTGGCTTTGCCGCCGCTGGCACCCTGGTGGATCCCCGTGGTCGGCACCGGGTTTGCGATTGTGGTCGCCAAGCAGTTATTCGGTGGACTGGGTTACAACCCCTTTAACCCCGCCATGGTCGGCTTCGTGGTACTGATCATTTCCTTCCCGCTGCAGATGACCCTGTGGTCGCCGCCGGATGGGGCGCTCGGCTTCCTTGATACGCTGCGGCTGGTATTCAGCGGTGTCCTGCCAACCGGCAGTGAACTGGATACACTGACCATGGCGACGCCGCTCGACACCGCCAAGACACAACTGGGCCTGAATTACACCTGGAGTGAAATCCTCGACAAGCCGGCATTCGGCCACTTCGCCGGCTACGGCTGGGAATGGATCAATCTCGCCTACCTGGTCGGCGGGCTGTGGCTATGGCGCCAGCGTGCCATCCACTGGCAGATCCCGGCCGGCATGCTGGGTGGGCTGTTCGTGGTCGCCCTGCTGTTTTATATCGGTGACAGCGACAGCTTCGGTTCACCCGTGTTCCACCTGTTCAGCGGTGCGACCATGCTGGGGGCCTTCTTTATTGCCACCGACCCGGTATCGGCCGCCACCACGGCGAAAGGCCGACTCTATTACGGGGCCGGCATCGGTGTACTGACGTACGTCATCCGTACCTGGGGTGGTTACCCGGATGGCGTGGCATTTGCGGTGCTGCTGATGAACATGGCGGCACCTACTATCGACTACTACACACAGCCGCGGGTGTTCGGTCATGAAAAGGACCGGGCACCGTGAGTTACCGCCCCGTCCTGATTTCATCAGCGTTCCTGTTTCTGTTTGCCGTGGTAGGGAGCGGGCTGGTTGCCTTTACCCAGGACAACACCGAGGCCCGCATTGCCGACAACCATCGCCGCGCCATGCTGAAGAGCCTCAATGAACTGGTCCCCACGGACCAGTATGACAACGATATTTACACCGACATACTTTATGTCCGTAACAGTGAGTTACTCGGTACCGATGAACCGGTACCCGTCTACCGTGCGCGCAAGGATGGCTGGCCGGTTGCCGCGGTACTGGCACCGGTAGCGCCGGACGGTTACAACGGCAATATCCGTCTGCTGGTGGCTGTCAGGCTGGATGGCACCCTGGCGGGCGTGCGCGTGGTCGAGCATCGGGAAACCCCGGGGCTGGGCGATCATGTCGAGGCCGAGCGCTCCGACTGGATCCTCGGTTTCAATGGCAAGTCGCTGCACGACCCGGTGGAGGAACAGTGGAAAGTCAAGCGCGACGGCGGGGTTTTCGACCAGTTCACCGGTGCCACGATAACCCCGCGGGCCGTGGTAAAAGCCGTGAAGAAAGCACTGTTATACTATCAGATCCGGGGCGATAAACTGTTCCAGCGGCATCCACAGGAATCAAAGCAGCCATGACAGCGTATAAAACAATTGTCCGCGACGGCTTGTGGTCCAATAACGTCGGCCTGGTACAGTTGCTGGGCCTGTGTCCACTGCTGGCGGTCACCGGAACCTTTATAAATGGCCTGGGGCTTGGCCTGGCCACCATGATGACCCTGGTTGCATCGAACGTGATCGTGTCGGCGATCCGCAACCTGGTGAGGCCCGAGGTGCGCATCCCGGTGTTTGTCCTGGTGATTGCATCGGTGGTCACCATCATTGAACTGGTCATGCACGCCTTTTTCTTTGACCTCTACAAGGTGCTGGGTATTTTCATCCCGCTGATCGTCACCAACTGTTCAATCATCGGCCGGGCGGAAGCTTTCGCTTCGAAGAACAGCGTCGGCCGGTCTTTCACGGACGGCCTGAGCATGGGACTGGGTTTTACCCTGGTGCTGGTGGCCCTCGGCAGCCTGCGCGAAATCATCGGCCAGGGCACCTTGTTCTCGCAGGCACACCTGCTGTTCGGTGAAGCCGCACGCGCCTGGAGTATCACCTTTATCGATGATTACAGCGGTTTCCTGCTGGCCATACTGCCACCGGGTGCTTTCATGGGACTGGGCCTGTTGATTGCCCTCAAGAACGTTATTGACAAGCGCGGGGAGAAACAGGCGGCAACCACAGCGGTAGGCGAAATAGCCAGCCAGACCTAGGACATGAACCAGCAGAAACGCCTCGAAATCTTCACCCGACTGCGTGCCGAAAACCCACACCCGACCACCGAACTCAATTACGGCAATCCCTACCAGTTACTGGTGGCCGTAACCCTGTCGGCCCAGGCGACCGACGTCGGTGTGAACAAGGCCACCCGGGAACTGTTTAAACAGGTAAAAACACCGCAGGCCATGCTGAAGCTCGGAGAGGCCGGCCTGAAGCACTACATCAAGACCATCGGCCTGTACAACACCAAGGCGAAAAATGTTATCGCTACTGCGGATATGCTGGTCAGGCAGCACAAGGGCAAGGTCCCCCCGCAGCGCGATGCCCTGGAGGCATTACCGGGCGTGGGCCGTAAAACCGCCAATGTCGTCCTGAATACGGCCTTTGGTCAACCTACTATCGCCGTCGATACGCACATTTTCCGCGTTTCCAACCGCACGGGCATAGCGCCCGGTAAAAATGTCAACGAAGTGGAACGCAAGCTGCTGCGGTTCGTGCCGGCCGAATTCAGACAGGATGCCCACCACTGGCTGATCCTGCATGGGCGTTATACCTGTGTGGCGCGCACGCCGCGCTGCGGCAGTTGCGTGATCGAGGACTTGTGCGAATACCGCCACAAGACAGAAACCTGACGCCTGATGGCGACAGGCAAAACTTGCAAGCCGCCGCTAAACTTGAGTAATCTCCACCGCCTGGATTGAGCTATGCTATTTGGACAGGATCGCGACCAGCTGCGCAGTATCTACTGCCAGGCCTGGCGACAACATCGGCAGGGACAGGCACTGGAGCCCCTGCAGGCACAGATTGTCGCCGTGGTCGAGCGGCACCCGGAATATCAGCCGCTGCTGGAAAACCGCGACCAGGCGCTCGGCAGGGATTACCTGCCGGAAATGGGCGAAACCAATCCGTTCCTGCACATGGGCCTGCACCTGGCCATTCAGGAGCAGATTGCCACAGACCGCCCGGACGGAATTCGCGCCCTGTACCAGGGCCTGGCAGGCAGACACGCGGACACCCACAGCCTCGACCATATGCTGATGGACTGTCTGGCCGAAACAA
>CBEUNK010000110.1:0-8418 GCA_965544455.1 uncultured Thiogranum sp. | reverse complement strand
CCCGCTGACGTGAAAGCGATTAACAGATCCGTCCCCTGCTGCTTGTCCGCGTTGTTGTTAATGTTGTCCGCCTGCAGTACCACGCAGACAATCCGCCAGGGTGTGACGGCACAGCGCCCGGCGGTCGAAATCGCCGAGAGCCAGCTACTGGATGTCTGGATCGCGTTGTTCGATCCGGGTGAGCTGCCTGACGATGAGGACGACACCCAGGGGCTGTCGATGGAAATCCGTACGGCAGAGGCGCGATATATGCCGGTGCAATTGCGCAGTACACTGGAAAAAACCGGCTACTGGGGCGCCGTGCGGGTTGTGCCGCAGGATACTTCCGGTGCGGAAGTGCTGGTACAGGGGCATATTATTCAGTCAGACGGCGAGCAGCTGGAAATAAAAATCGCCGCGCTGGACGCCAGCGGGCGACAGTGGTTCAGTAAATCCTATGCTGCTGAAGTGACGCTGGACGATTACCGCCAGGTGGAAGCGAACGGCCAGGAAGTTTTTCAATCGCTGTATAACGCCGTCGCCAATGACCTGGCGGCATTCCGCGCCACGCTGGCTGCGGATGACATCCATACCATCCGCCAGGTGGCTGAGTTACGTTTTGCCGATGACCTGGCCCCCGATGCTTTCAGTGGTTATTTGCAGAGCGATGCTGCCGGGCATTGGCGTATTGTGCGATTACCGGCACAGCAGGATCCGATGGTCGCTCGCATCCGTGCCATTCGTGAGCGCGACTTCCTGCTGGTGGATACCCTCAATGGTCATTTCGACAATCTCTACAGCGACATGCAACAACCCTATTTCGAATGGCGCAAGAGCCGCCTGGAAGAACTCGATGCTCTACGCAAACTCCAGGGTGAGGCGCGTAACCGCAAATTGCTGGGCGCGGCCGCCATTTTGGGGGCGATTGCTATCGAAGCGCTGGGGGGCGACAGCACCCGGTCTTCTACCGGTACCCTGCGTAACGTCATGATTGTGGGCGGCGCCTATGCAGTTAAAACCGGGTTCGATAAAGATTCCGAGGCGACCATTCATGCTGATGCGATCGAAGAACTGGGTGAGTCCTTCGGCGCCGAATCCCAGCCGATGGTGATCGAAGTCGAGGGCCAGACCCATGAACTCACCGGTTCCGCCGAAACTCAGTACCACCAGTGGCGCGATTTGCTGAAACGTATCTACGCGTCGGAAACCGGCCTGGGCGAGCGGACACTCTGAGGTTTATCTATGCTGTCCGGCGAGCGTCCCGGCCAACCAACATCGGCACAACGCCTGTCCCCTGCCTTGCAGCCGCCGGCGGCACGACCGCCGGCAGTGTCATCGACGCCGCACCGGCACCTGGTTTGGCTGGCCCTGGGCGCGTTATTAGTGTCCGGACTGGTCGTGGTGTTCGTGCTGCCCCGGTGGGTGGCGGAGCAGCCCGGTCAAGTGGTGGTGGAAAGCGTACCGGACCTTTCGGTCACCGATGGGGAGGCCGGCCCGACAGCGGCGCAACGCCAGGCCGAGCAGACACTGCAGCAGTTTCTACACCTGCAGGCGGCACTCCAGCGTGACAACGCTCCGGTCTGGGCCGAGGCGGCGTGGACCCTGGCCCTGCAACAGGCGCGCGACGCCGACCGCCGCTTTGGCGAGCGTCGCTTTGAACGGGCCGCCCGGCAATACGCGACGGCATTGACCGGCTTGCAGACGATACAGGCCAGCCGCGCGGAACGTTTGGCGCAAGCCCTGGCAAGCGGCTGGCAGGCCCTGGATGGAGACGATGCCGTAACTGCCCGGCAACACTTTCAGCTGGCACTGGCGATAGACGCGCAACACGCCGGGGCACAGCACGGCCTGGCGCGTGCCCGGGTGCGACCGGCGGTGCGTGAGCAGGTGGTGATCGCCGCTGCGGCCGAGCAGGCCGGCCAGTGGACGGCGGCGCGCGCGGCTTACCAGGCGGCCGTGGAACTGGATAAGGACTACACTCCGGCCAGCGCCGGCCTTCAGCGCGTCGAACAACATATCAGGCAGCAGACGTTTAGTACCGCCATGGATGATGCCCTGAAGGCCCTGGACAGCAGCCGGCTGGCGGTGGCCGAAAAAGCGCTGCAGCAGGCGGCCGAGGTCAATCCGCAGGCGCCGTCCCTGCAAGACGCGCGGCGACGGCTGGCTGATGCGCGCCAGCAGGCGGCGCTGGCTGACCTGCGCCGCCGCGCGGCCGCCGAGAGTCGGGCTGAGCGCTGGCCGCAGGCCCGCACGCTTTACCAGCGGGCGCTGAAAATCGACGGCAATGCGGCGTTTGCGCAACGCGGTGTGGAGAAAGCCGGGCAGCGTGCCGCCCTGCACCAGCAGTTTGATCATTATTTGCAGGATCCCGGGCGCCTCTACGCCCCCGAGCCACTGGCCAACGCCGAGCGCCTGGTCACGCAGGTCAAGCAGGTGCCAGACACTGAACCCCGGCTGGCAAAAAAATTGGAACGACTCCGGGTCTTAACCCGCGAGGCGCGCCAGCCAATCCGGGTTAAGCTGCAGTCCGACGGTGAAACCGAGGTGGTGATTTACCACGTCGGCCGACTGGGCCGGTTTACCGCCCGGCAGCTGGAACTGCGCCCCGGTACCTATACGGCGGTAGGCTCACGGCCGGGTTATCGGGATGTCCGCAGGGAGTTCCAGGTGCGGCCCGGGCAGCCGCTTACGCTGATCGATATCCGTTGCCAGGAGCCGGTGTGAGCCGCCTGTATATTGTCACGGATGCAACCGGTGTACAGCGCTATGAGGCGGCCC
Organism: uncultured Thiogranum sp.; assembly: GCA_965544455.1. GTDB lineage: Bacteria > Pseudomonadota > Gammaproteobacteria > DSM-19610 > DSM-19610 > Thiogranum. The sequence goes on along the minus strand of CBEUNK010000110.1, from coordinate 5,661 downwards.
GGCTGCCACTGTCCCTCGGCGGCGCGTCGGTGGCGGATATTGTCCTGCCCGGTTGTCGGCCGGATGAGGTGGCGGCCTATCTCGCTTTGTCAGACGGACACGCTTATATCCAGCCGGCGAAGCCGGCCCGGAAACTTTTTCACAACTATGAACGCCTCACGGATTCGGCGTGGCTGAAGTCCGGTGACCAGGTACAACTGGGCGATGCAGAGGTGCGCTGGACGGTACAGGGTGACCAGGTGCATATCAACGTACAGCAGGTCGGTGAACAAGCTGCGCCGACGGTCTTGCAACCGCCTGCCGAACCGGCACGCCGGGCGCAGGCCTTGCCGCTGGCCGAAAACCGGCCGAAAAGCCCGCGTCCTCGCCTGAAGCATGTCGCGCTGGGGTTGTTTATTGTTCTGCTGGCGCTTGCCGGTTTCGTCCTGCTGGCAACGCCGGTCTCGCTACAGATTGAACCGCCGCCGGCACAACAGACCCTGGAGGGATTCCCGCCGGCGCTGCCGCTGGCCGGCCGGCTGCTGCTGTGGCCCGGGCACTACCGGGTGAAAGCGCAACGGGATGGTTATGTGGACCTCGATGCACCGATCGAAGTGCCCTGGGGCGGTCACCGTGATTATCACCTGCAGTTGCGCGAACGCCCGGGCCGGGTAAAAATAGTGCTTACACCGGCGGCGCCTTATCAGTTGCGCATCGACGGCGAGGTGACGGCGGTGAACGAGAGTGGTGTGGCGTCGATCGCGCGTGGTACACATCGTATCCGGGTGGAGCCCCATCGTTACTTGCCGGTGGAACAATCACTGGAAATTCTGGGTCTGGGGCGGCAACAGGTACTGACGATCAGTTTGCAGCCAGCCTGGGCCGAGGCGCACATCGACAGCCAACCGTCGGGCGCCCGTGTACGTGTCGACGGTGAACCACGGGGCACCACGCCGTTGGATACCGAACTGCTGCAGGGCGAACGTGAGATCAGCCTGGAACTGGCCCTGCACAAGCCTGTGACTCTAAAGCAGGCGGTGGTGGCTGGACACCGCCTTGATCTGACTGGCATTCACCTGCCGCCGGCCGACGGTGAACTGCAGCTGGACAGCGAGCCGGCGGGGGCAACGCTGCAGGTCGATGGCCATTTTCTGGGAACCACGCCACTGACACTGAGCCTGTCTTCAGGTGAAGCCCACCGATTGAAACTGACCAAACCCGGTTATGCGTTACTGCAGCAGGAGATCAGTTTGCAGCCGCAACAGCGACTGCCACTTCACCTGCAACTGAAAAAGCAGTACGGCACGCTGTTTATAACGGCCGATCCGGCTGACGCCGGTTTGCGCGTCGATGACAAGCCGAAGGGTAAGGCGACCCGCCGGCTGCGGCTGTCGACGCGTGCCCACCGCATCGAAATTTTCAAGCCGGGTTACGTGACTTATGACGCCATGTTGACGCCGCGCGCCGGTGTCAGCCGCACTCTCGACGTTAAGCTGAAAACCCGGCAACAGGCCAGCGCCGAAGCGCTGCCGGCCTCCATAGAAACTGTCGTCGGCCAGCGCCTGCGGCTGATACACCCGGGCGCCGATTTCCGTATGGGCGCCTCGCGCCGTGAAGCCGGCCGGCGCGCCAATGAAAGCCGCCGCCTGGTGAGTTTGACGCGCGCGTTTTATTTCGCCGAAAAAGAAGTCACCAACGCCGAATACCGGCGCTTTCAGGCGGCGCATCATTCTGGCCGGGGGGAAGGCGCGCCGCTGGACGGCCCCCAACAGCCGGTGGTCAATGTCAGTTGGGAGGATGCGGCGCGCTTTTGCAACTGGCTCAGTCAGCAGCAGGGGTTGCCGGTGGCCTACGTATCATCCGGTGGGCAGCTGCAACTGGCACAACCGGTGAATAACGGCTACCGCCTGCCCACCGAGGCCGAATGGGCCTACGTCGCGCGCGTGCTGGCGCGGGAACAGGCGGCGCGTTACCCGTGGGACGGTCCCTTTCCACCGGTGAAAGTGGTGGGTAATTTCGCCGATGCGCAAATCAGCGATACACTGGCGGTTACCGTACCGGCTTACGATGACCGCTACCGTGCCACCGCACCCGTGGGACATTTCGCCGCCTTTCCGGCGGGGTTCCATGATCTGGGTGGTAACGTGGCGGAATGGGTCAACGATTTTTACCGTGTGTATCCGGGCGAAGCCGGGCAACTGGTCAGGGACCCCGCCGGTCCGCCACGCGGCGAACATCACGTGGTGCGTGGTTCCAGCTGGCGGCAGGGAAGTATTACCGAATTACGTCTGAGCTACCGCGACTACAGTCGCAAGCCGCGTGATGACCTGGGTTTCCGAATCGCGCGCTATGCGCAATAGCGAAGGTAGAGATGATGTCCAAGCGACGTTCACACTGGGTTGGCGGGCTGCTGGCGGCTCTGCTGCTGATCAGTAAACCGCTGCTGGCGCTCAAGGTGCCTGAACCAGTGGCACCGGTGGTCGAGTCGACACAGCCAGTGCAGCCGCCAGACAAAGCCGGGTCCGAATCTCAAGGCAGGCTGAAACAACCACCGCGACCGGCGACCGAAGGGTTTGTGCCGAGTGAACGCATAAAGGCTGACAGCGCGGTGTCCTTTCCGGTTGATATTTGAGTGCCGCCACCATGAATAAACGTTTTCCGAACGAATTTGTCTACCAGGTGTTTGCCTTGTTGATCGCCTTTATCCTGGTGCACGCCGTCTACGTCAGTCTTATCCGGCCACAGGCGGATACCTTCCTGCAGGCGCAGGCCGAAGCTCTGCGTGACAATCCCGACCAGGTGCAGCAGCCTTCGTTTTACGTAGTCATCAAGGACTACGAGCAGGAAACCTGTTTTGTGCTGATGTTGTGGGCGCTGGCCATACTGGCTTACAAAGGGCGGGGGGCGCACCGCCAGCAGCGCCTGCTCGAGCAGGACCTGTTGAAGCTGCCGGAGGACATGCCCATCGGCCTGGAAGATACCCGTGAACTGGTCACCCGTTTGCAGGCCCTGCCGCCGGCGTGGCAGGCGTTTCTCCTGCCACGGGCGTTGCTGACCGCTATTGAACGTTTTGCCGCGACGCAGGACGTCCAGGCCGTGTCGACGGCGGCGCGTGATATCTGCAGTTCCGAAGGTGACCGCCTGGAATCCGAACTGTCCATCATCCGCTATATCGCCTGGGCGATTCCCTCGGTGGGCTTCATCGGTACGGTGCGCGGTATCGGTGACGCACTGGGCCAGGCGCACCGGGCCGTCGAGGGCGATATCAGCGGTGTGACGGCGAGCCTTGGCGTGGCGTTCAATTCCACCTTTATCGCCCTGGTGATCAGTATTGTGCTGATGTTCTTTGTGCACCAGTTGCAGCTCATGCAGGAGCGCCTGGTACTGGACAGCGAGCGCTATGTCGATCACTGGATGGTACGGCGTCTGAAAACCTGAATACATACCATGAAGCGCCGCCCCGTTTCGCCGTTTTCACTGTCTTTTCTGGACATCATGTTCTGCGGTTTTGGCGCCGTGGTGCTGCTGGTACTGATCCTTAACACCGACACCGTCCGGGCACGCAACCAGACCTTCGCCGACTTGCGTGCCGATACCGTGCGCCTGGAAGAGCAGGTGCTGACCGGGCGCGAGCAGCTGGTCCGGGCACGCAACAGCCTGACCGCTACCGATGCCGCGCTGGTCGAGACCCGGGGCGATAGCGAGCAGGTGATGCGCCGCGTTCAGGAACTGGAAGATGAAATCGCGCAGCTGGAGGCCAAAACGCGGGCCAGTAAAACGCACATTGCCCGGTTGCAGTCGGACCTCAAGCAGGCCGATACGCGCAAGCAAGGCCTGGGTGACAGCGACCGCCCGGAGGCCGGCGCCCAGGTGCACCGTGTGGTCGGTGCCGGAGACCGCCAGTACTTGACCGGGTTGAAAATCGGTGGCAAACACATCCTGATTCTGCTGGACGCCTCGGCGAGCATGCTCGATGAAACCATTATCAATGTGATACGCCGGCGTAACCGGGACGCGGCGACGCGGCGCACGGCACCCAAGTGGCAACGCGCCCGCGCGACAGCCGAATGGCTGGTCAGCCAGCTGCCGGCCAGCGCACAATTCCAGTTGTACCGCTTTGATAGCGAGGCACACGCCACGGCCGGCGGCAGTGACGAGCGCTGGGTGTCGGCCTCCGACCCCAAGGATATTCAGGCCGCCCTGGCGGCCATGGCAAGCATCGCGCCGCAGGGTGGTACCGCGTTGTATCATGCATTTGGCGTGGCCAGGCAGTTGTCACCGCGGCCGGACAATATTCTGCTGATCACCGACGGCTTGCCGACCCAGGGGCGCAGCAAACCCACCTCCACCACGGTCAGCGCCGGGCAGCGACTTGAACATTTTGAGCAGGCGGTGAAACATCTCCCCGGCGGTATTCCGGTGAATACCATTCTGCTGCCGATGGAAGGTGACGCCTGGGCGGCGGCGGCCTACTGGCGCCTGGCGCTGGACAGCCACGGCGCCTTCGTGACACCGGCAAGGGACTGGCCATGAAGCGCAAGCCGCGGCGCAGTGTCGATATTTTCAATCTCTCCTTTCTGGACGTGGTGTCGTGCGGATTCGGTGCCATCATTCTGCTGCTGGTGATCGTCAAGGTGGCCGAACCGCACGTCATCGAAAAACTGTCGGTCGACCTCAGCGGGCTGGTGCAACGCCTGGAAGCCGAGCTCCATCAGCTGCGTGGTGAAACCGCACAACTGAACCGTGACCTGAGCGAAAAACAGGAACAGCTCTCGGACAACCGTCAGAAGCTGGCGCGACTACGGGGCGACCTGTCTTCCATTCAGGGCCGCTATGTCGCAAGCAGGCGTGAATTCGATACCCAACAGCGCATTGAGCAGCAGTTGAAAGTTGCGCAGCAGACCCTGGACGAAGAACTGCGCCGCCTGCTGGGTGATGACTACAGGCGCAGCGACAACACCATCGGCGGTGTGCCGGTGGACAGTGAATACATCATTTTTATTATTGATACGTCCGGCTCCATGCAGAAAGGCGCCTGGCCGTTGGTCCTGCGCAAAGTCAGCGAGGTGCTGGACATTTACCCCCGGGTCAAAGGTATCCAGGTGATGAATGACATGGGGGACTACATGTTTTCCCAGTACCAGGGTCGCTGGATCAGGGACACCCCCGCACGCCGCCAGGCGATTATCAAACGTCTCGCCGGCTGGACGCCGTTTTCGAATTCCAGCCCGGTGGAGGGCATAGAGGCGGCCATCCGCCGTTTTTATGCGGGTGACAAGCGGATCAGTCTGTACGTATTCGGTGACGACTTCGCGCGCGGTTCCATTCAGCAGGTGGTCGACACCGTCAGTCGTCTGAATCGTGCCGATGCAAGTGGCCGTCGGCGCGTGCGCATCCACGCCGTGGGATTTCCGGTGATGTTTATTCAGGGTGGCCTGCCGGTGAACAGTATGCGTTTCGCCGCCTTGATGCGTAAGCTCGCTGAAGATAACAATGGCAGTTTTGTCGGTTTGAACAGCACACGGTGACGTCTACGGAAACACCCTTCAACGCCTGACCGGAACCCGCCGGAATGCATCTGTAAGGTTCTCAAGGCCTTGATGTAATCATTCACAAAAAGTATGGTATATAGCTGATTTCCTGGCCAGATGATCGCCGGGGAACGCCGCCGTTCTGCTCAAC
>CBEUNK010000109.1:0-8431 GCA_965544455.1 uncultured Thiogranum sp. | reverse complement strand
AACTGTGCGGCGATCCAGCTGCTTATCCGGATGCGCCTTGTCCTGCCATAGGTCAACGCCAGCATGCCGAGACCGATATAGAAGAAAAGGGCGATGATCTTGGCGGTCAGCCAACCGTGTACGATGGGGTATTGCCGGATATTGATCGACAGGGTAATGGCACTCGCGAGCAGCAGTGTATCAATAACCGGGGGTAAGCGTCGGGCCCATTTTCGCCGCAGAAGGTCCGAGTCGATAATCATCCACACACCGCGGATAAAAAACAGTACAAAGGTGGTGATTACGCAGGAAACATGCAGATATTTGGCTATCGTGACCATACGATCCCGTTATTCATTCACTGAATCAAGAACTGGCCGGAGTCGGAGTTGAAGTTCACGAACAGCAGTTGTGCCGGTTCAAGCGTCACCTTTTTTTCCTCGGTGTACGTGGGGCCCTCAACATTCACGTTATCATTCATGTGCACGGACAGGTCATGGTTTCCGGCAGGTACCTTGGCACTGAGGTAGACGTCAATGCCAAGGTCGCCGTACAAACCCGGTGGGGGCAATGTTTTACTGATAACAGGTCGGCCATCCAGGAACAGTTCTACGGTGACGGGTGAACGTTCGCGCGGACAGTCCTCGGGTGCGCGCATATTGGGCGGCAGTTTTGCCAGTTCCGCCTGTGACAGCGTATGGCATTCTTCAAGGCGCGCACCGGCATGGGCAAAGGCGACGGTGATAACCGCCTGGTCCGGCGCCAGGTGAGTATAGGTCGGCGCAGCCGAGAAATACCAGACCAGGATCATGAAGGCGGCGTAACCCACCGCCTGCAGCGGGTAACGCAGTAGCTCAGGCATCACTTGCCTCCGCGTCCTGGCGGTTATCAAGCGTGTTGTTTCCCACCTGGTCCTGGTTCGGTGCCGCGACCTGCTGCCGGAAAGCCGCCAGATGGCGGCGCAGTCGGCGGCCATCGGTTGGACCCGCCCGGAAGACGCTGATACGCTCGCGCCTGGCGCGTTGTCGCAGTACCGGTTTGCGCCGGCCCTCGAAACGCTGGTCCAGCCAGGTATTGCCCAGGCGGAAGTAGCAGTCGCCATTGCGGCAGCCGGTAATCAGAACACCGTCGGCACCCTGACGCTGTGCGTACTCCACCAGGGTTGGTGGCAGCATGCCGGTACAGAACAGGCTGAGTGCGGCGACGTTGTCATCCTGCAGTTCGTTAATGTCGAACGCGTTGTCGCAGCCGAAAACCATAATCCGGGTATCACCCCGGAGTGCCGCCAGAGCATCTTTTACCCGTGTCCGGATTTCATCGATCGGGAACTGGGGCATGTCGATACCCGTTTCCAGCCGCGCCAGGCGGCGAAACGGGTTGGATGAATGACAGGAACCCACACAGATGCCGCAGGCGGCACACTGGTCGGGATTGACCGCGACCTCGTTCTGCCAGCGTGCACTGTCGGTACGTGCCTGAACGCTAATGGCATCAAAAGGGCAGTCTTCGGCACACTGGCCGCAACCATTGCACTGGTCGAGATGAACTTCGGCGGCCGGCCCGGTTTTCCTGGGCGGCAGCCAGGGCAGCAGCATCAGCAGCAGCGTGACACCCGTGGTCAATAGCCAGACCCGGTCAGCCGGCCACTTGTCGAGCAGGGGATAGACATTGAGATAGAACCAGTCGAGACGCAGTGCCGCCGGCACCCGGGACAGGTCGGCAGGTGCATGACTGGTCGCCGGTGCCAGTAGCGACAAAACCAGCAGCGCCAGGAGACTGCCCACCGCCAGGCCGCGCGGCGCCGTGATCTCGACATGGGAGAGCCGCTTGACGTGTATCCATAAGGCGAAAATCAGCAGAATCGGCTGTCCCAGCAGATGCAGGAAGCCCATCAGGGTGAACAGCCTGTCTGTGAGGCGGCCTGCCAGGAAATCACGCGCCATGGAACCGGTCATCACCGGCAGGGCATCCATCAGCTGTGAAGACAGTGAGGCGACATACAGCCCCAGTTCGTCCCACACCAGCCAGTAACCGGTAATACCGACTGTGATAACGAACCACAGGGTTGGCACACCGGTAACCCAGGGCCACCAGCGGAAACCGTGAAAGCGGCCGAGACCGAACTCGCGGAGCATGTGCAGCAGAATGGTGACCACGGCGGCATCCGATGCATAGCGGTGCAGGCTGCGCATGACGCCGCCCGCATACCACTGCTCATGGGTCATGTATTCCACCGAGGCATAGGCGCCGGCTATGCTGGTGTCAAAAAAGATGAACAGGTAGAGACCACTGACCAGTACAACCCAGAAAAAGAAAAATGCCAGTGTTCCGAGATGGTACAGCGGGTTCCATGCCGGGCCGGAAGACACGTTGAACCAGTCCTCAAGCAGGAGATAACTGCGCCTGATGGGATTAACGCGTCTGTTCAAGGGGGGATTCTCCCGGGTATTGTGTATGTGAGTGTTTCATCCTACCCGTGTGCCAGGGGCACCGGTGATTCTATCGTGGGTAGACTAGTCAATACCGGGCTGGTCGTCCTTGATATGCCTCAAGTGCGTGCGGAGCGCCGGCCCTGCCTGACTTCACGTACCAGGAGAATAATACCGGAAAGAATGATGGAACTGCCGATGGCTATACCGATAAACAGGGAATAATCGAAATAGTAGGCGTCGCGGACCGGATCGTAGGTGGTGCAGAAGAAATGTACCTTGTCGATCAGTTCGGAGAGCAGGGTCTGGTCCGGCTTTGGCCGGCCGAGGACGAGTTCCTTGAGGGGTTCGACCAACAGGGGGGTGTCGAACACCTCGCCGTATACCTGCCGGTAAACGCGTCCCTCGGCATCGATAACTGTGGCCTGGGTGATGTGATCAAAACCGTTGGGTGACGAGTAAAACGCGAACCCCAGTTCCTTGCTCAGGGCGTTGACAGTATCCGGGCTGGCACTCAGCACGTGCCAGCCGCGGTTTTCGATGCCCTGTTTTCTGGCGAAATAGGTCATCGCCTGCGGACTGTCGTTGTAGGCATCGAAACCCAGTACCGCGACGTTGAAGCTGTCTTGTCCCAGTGCGTCGCGGGCCTTGTCGACTACCTTGGCGAGGTGGCGGGTGGTCATGGGGCAGATCCGGTCGCAACTGGTATAGATCAGGCTCAGCACCAGCGGCTTGCCGCGCAGGTCATCCAGGAACAGGGCGTGGCCCTCATGGTCGGTCAGGGCATGATTGCTGACAACATTGCCGATAGCGCCCTGACTTCGCTGCAGTGCATCCTTGTAGCGAAATTCTTCCACCGCGTTCTGCGATGGCTTGCCGGCGGCCGGCCCTGATGCCGCGTGGGCAGGCTGGAAAAATACCGAACAGAGCAAGGCAAGCAGCAGGATGGGATACATGGATGAAGGATACGGCATGATTGTGACCCCGGGTGGCCAGGCCGTACCAGGTTATCAGCCGATCAGCAGGGCGTCGAGCACCGCAAAAAGCAGCAATACGACTAACTGGATCAGGGAGGCAAAAAAGGCTCGCATGCCGTTCGCCGCTGAGGCGTCCTGCACCAGCAGGAAGCTGCGATAGACAAAATAGCCGCCGCCGAGGAGGGCTCCGATCAGGTAAAGCCAGCCAAGGCCGAAGAAAAACGGCAGAACGGAGGCGCCCACCAGCAACAGGGTATTGCCCAGCACGGCCTTGGCCGCCGTGGCATTGCCCACCTGCACCGGCAGCATGGGTACGCCGACGGCTTCGTAGTCCCGGTGCCGGGCGATGGCCAGGCTCCAGAAATGCGGCGGTGTCCACAGGAACAGTACCACGGCGAGGATAAGGGGTACCGGCCCCAGGGAGGGATCGACCACGGCGCCGCCGGCGAGGACGGCAAAACTGCCCGAGGCGCCGCCAATCACAATATTCGTGGACGTGCGGCGCTTCAGCCAGACGGTATAAACAATGGCGTAAAAAAACGCCCCCAGGAAAATATGCAGGGCGGCCATGCCATTGAGTAACCAGCCGGCAGTACCCACGCCCAGCAGCAGCATGGCACCGATCAATAACAGCCACCAGCGGTTATGGGCAAAGGCGCCCGTGACGAAGGGACGGTCGACGGTGCGGCGCATGCGTGCATCGATATCGGTCTCGTAATACTGGTTGAATGCCCCCGCCGCGCTGGCAGCCAGCAAGACGGTGATCGCCAGTACCAGGACCTGCCAGGCGGGCACCATCTGGCCGGGCGTTACGACAAGCGTGACCACCGAGGTAATGGCCATGACGATGCCGATACGGAGCTTGAACAGATTGGATAGCTGTTTAGCCGTCGTCGACCAGTCAAATGGCTGTGCAAGGGCAGCTTCAGTTGAGAGTCTTGGCATATTCATTTATCCGTAAAGTAAAAGCGGGGCGGAAACTTCATCCGCCCCGCGTGGGCTTTGAACCGCTGTACTAGCTGAGCGGCCAGACCGATGCCAGGTATTTCCAGTTGATGAAGTAGTACACCACAAAGGAAATCAGCAGCACCATTGCCAGCGCAAAGGTGCCCGGCGCTTCAAAACCGGCTGACCCGTGCTCCTCGACCGCCGCTGCCATGGGCAGCACTTCGGGCTGGGCCGTGTAGTTGCCGGCCGACAGCGGTACACCGAAACTCTGCAGCAGACCGGCCGATGCATCCAGCTTCTTGCCGAATACCAGCGAGCCTACCGTGACCAGCAGGTAAGCACCGCCGCCAATGACGGCGAGCACGGCACCGATACCGGCGATCGCCATCATGGTATAGGCCATGCCCGAGTACTCGAAGCTTAATGCCGCACCGGCAAAGTCCATGTCCCAATGGCGCCGGGAAACACCGAGGGTGCCCGCGCCCAGCATGAACAGGATGAGGATCGTCATACCGGCCCCGAACAGGTAGGGTTGCCACTTGGCGAGTGTCGGCAGGATCATCTGTCGCCGGAACAGCGCCGGGATCAGGTAGAAGGTCAGACCCATGAATGTCAGCGTGGTGCCGACCGCCACCGTAGCGTGGAAGTGGGCCGGGACGTAAATGGTATTATGGATAATCAGGTTGATCTGCTCCGTGCCCATCACCACACCCGTGATACCGCCGATAAACCCGAAAATGATGATCGAGATAAAGGTGGATGAGAATACCGGGTTACCCCAGGGCGCCTTGCGCAGCCATTCGAACAGGCCGTGGGTATAACCTTTCTGGCGCTGGGCGACTTCCATGGAGCCGGGTACCGTCAGGCCATGGATCATGCTGGCCAGCACCGCCAGGTACATGGCATAACTGGTATTGAAAATCTTCCACTCGGAACTGATCCCCGGGTCTACCAGGATATGGTGGGCGCTGGCGAGTTGCAGGAAAAGGATATAAAGCAGAAAAGCCGTGCGGCTTACCTTCTCCGACATGGGACGGGCACCGAACACCAGGCCGGCGACCAGGTACCACACCGAAACATGCGCGGCGACGTTGATCTGCTGGGAGGAATGGCCCATGCCCCACCAGATCACGCGGTACATTTCAGCATCGATGTTGGCGATGTAACCGATCGACCATAAAAATGTGGGGATCAGAATGATGGCGCCGCTGGCGATGGTGAACACCGCGATAATCGCCGCCGTCATGGCACCGAAGGTTACCAGGGGGATGGAACCTTCATAGGTTCTCTGGTTCCTGGCGAGGACCAGTGTTCCGAAGAACACAAAGCAGCCGATCAGGGCGCCGACCGCGAACAGGATCAGGCCCAGGTAGAAATGTGGTTCCGCCTGCATGGGTACATAGGAGGTCATCATGACACTCGAGTTACCCTGGAAGATGGCCACGTTGGTTGTAATCGCCCCGATCAGCATCAGCGCAAAGCCCAGCCAGGCCCAGCGGGGTGCCGCCAGTCTGCACCGCAGCAGCGTCGAGGAGGCGAAATACAGGATGGCGATTTCGAAGAATATGATCCAGAAGATCAGCGCGTTGATGCCATGCGCCGTCAGGAACATGTAGAACTGGTCCGCCGGCAGCAGGTGAACGGCAGGCCAGCGAGTCAGTGCGACACCCAGGGCCAGGATACCGGCGACCAGCAGCGAAACCGCCGCGGCAACCGCGTTGACCTTCATCAGGCTTTCCGCGCTTCTGTCGAAAAACAGGCCCGTGTCAGGGCAGAGTCTGAAGTTTGCCATGGCCCATTACTCCTTAACGTAGATTCTGCCGAGCATGGTGTGGTGGCCGATGCCGCAGTATTCGTTGCAGACCACCCCGTACTCACCTGCGACGTCAGGGGTTATGTTCAAAACCATTTCATAGCCGGGAACTATCTGCATGTTGATGTTGATTGGTTGCAGGGAGAAACCGTGTTGCCAGTCCATGGAAGAGATGTGCAGGCGATAGCTCTTGTCTTTTTCCAGTTCCAGGATCGGCCACCACTGCCACAGGCGCGCCAGCAGGTAGACGTCGCTGCCGGCCGGTGGATGCACCACCGGGATCTGCTGATCGGTTTCGGTGCGGACGGTATACTTGTCGACCATGGCCTGGACCTTCGGGCCGTATTGGGCCGGGGTGGTCTGGTAGGCCTCATTGGAAAGGTTCTGTTTCCCGTAGACGTGCCAGTACGGCATCATGAAAAACATGATCAGGCACCAGACCAGGGCAATGCCGATCCAGACGATCTCCTCGCGGCCAACGGGTACCTTCCACCAGATACGTTGGGCAGGTGGCAAATAAGAAGTCATGACGGTGCAGTCCTCCCTGGGGCTGAACTATTGAGTAATGGGTACGGTGACGATTTCCATAATGCCCCAGATTATGTAAAAGACCGTGGGCATTGCGACACCGATGAATAGCAACAGGAACGGGTTTTCCAGCAGGGACTGCATTGCCGGGATGTGTTCGTCTTCGTTGTTGGGGTTATTGCCTGGATCAGCCATGGTTTTCTCCTTCGGGAACACGTGGTTTGTCAGGTGGCACCTGGTCTGCGACCATTTGTCGCAATAGTCTTGGATAACCCCCCGTTGATCCTTGATTTATGTCAATTAGCCGGGCACAATCGATCAACAAATTTTATGATCTATAAATGTTTGTAATATAAGCTGATTTTCGCTTGCGTGCGGCCGGCCTTTCAGGGGCGGTGGACCATCAGCGCCACGCCGCCGCGGCGGGGGTCGCCGCTGCAATCGAAACCTGAACGGCCGTGCGCCACGGCGTGTACACCGCCGAAGTACAGGTTGCGATCCGGCCAGTGCCGGACTTCATCAAACAGCTTGTCCAGCATCGCCACCGTGGTGTCGTCAAACCCCGCTTCCATATTCAGAATCGCGTTTTCATAGTGGATGCGCGGGCGGCGTATGGCATCTTCCAGTGAAAGACCCTGATCGACGATTGCGCCGATGACCTGCAGTATTGCCGAGCGGATCCGGTTCGAGCCACCGGACCCGAGGGCGATGGTGGTCCCGTCGCCGGTGTGCAGCATGCCGGGTGCCATCATCGACGTCAGCCGCTGGTTTTCCGGCCAGCGCTGAAAACCGTGCGGGTTCAGGTCCTCTTCCCCCAGCATGTTGTTCAGCATAATGCCGCTGTCACCCAGCATGTGGCCACAACCCTCGCCATTGCTGGTCGTCAGGGCTGCCAGATTTCCCCCGGCATCGATAACGCTGATGTGAGTGGTGCCGCGGTAGGCGCGTGCACGACCCTGCACGCGTTCCAGGTACTGCTGTACATAGGTCGGCTCCAGCAGCTTGTTGTCGAAGCGGTCACCGGCCAGGCTTTCCAGCCGGGCTTCGTTGGTGCATTGCATGGCCTCGGCCAGGATGGCAATGGCATCAGGCGTGGCGAAATCCATATCGTCCACGGCCAGGCGGTCCATCAGCTTGAGCGCAAAGCCAATCAGCAGGCCGCCGGACGAAGGGGGAGGATTGGTGAACAGGCGTGCATCATGGTAGTTCACCGTCAGCGGTTTGCGCTGAGTGACACGGTAGGCCGCCAGGTCATCGCGGCCGAGGTGCCCGCCGCCCTCCCGGCAGGCCGAATGGATCAGGTTGGCAATGTCACCACTGTAAAACAGCCGGTCACCTTCACGGCCCAGTTGCTCGAGCGTCTCCGCCAGGTCCGGCAACCTGAGTATTTCATCTTCCGTCACCAGGCTGTCGGGCTGTTTGCGGCTGGCGAAGCAACGTTCGGCCCGTGGCGTGGCCAGGTAGATGGGTTTGACAACACTGAAAATAAAGGCCTGCAGACGGTTGATACGGACACCATTGCGGGCCAGTTCGATGGCCGGTTCCATCAGTACCGGCATGGGCAACGTACACAGGTCGCGATGGATAGCGAACAGGCCGCGAACGGTACCCGGGGTGGCGACCGATCCATAGCCGATGTGAAATTCCTGCCGCGTGGTACCGAAATCCGCGTGGATGGGGTGAAAGTCGATCTCGGTAACTGGCCGTTTTCGCCGGGGTGTCTGGGCGAAAAAATCGTACACCGTCGTCTGACCCGA
>CBEUNK010000108.1:0-8549 GCA_965544455.1 uncultured Thiogranum sp. | reverse complement strand
GGCGACACCATGACGACGATGTTCGCCATGGACGGTTTCAAACAGCTGTTCGGCAGTTCTGCATTACCGCTGCGCTGGGTGCGCAACACGGGCCTGAACCTGGTCGACGCGGCCACGCCGGTGAAGAACCTGATCATGCGTTCGGCGATGGGGCTTTGACTCATCTGTCATGCGCGTCACCGAACTGAATATCTACCCCATCAAGTCCACGCGCCGCATCGCCCTGCGCGAAAGCGAGGTTCTGCCGCGCGGTCTGCCGTGGGACCGGCGCTGGATGCTGGTCGACGGACAGGGGAAATTTATAACCGCCCGCCAGCAGCCGATGCTGGCTACCGTGCAGACCGTCATCGGCGACGGGGTGCTGGAGGTCACGGCCGAGGGCTGCGCGCCGCTGCAGTTGCCCCTGCAACCGGCGGGGCGCGAGATGATCCCGGTAACCCTGTGGAAGGACAACCTGGAAGTCGTGCGGGCCGGGGCGGCGGCCGACGCCTGGTTTTCCGATTTTCTGGGCCTGCCCTGCCGCCTGGTGCAGTTGACCGACGACCTGTCGCGGGGCGTCAACCCGGATTATGGCCGGGCGGGTGACGAAGTCAGTTTTGCCGACGGTTTTCCCCTGCTGCTGATTACGCAGGCCTCCCTGGCTGACCTCAACAGCCGCCTGCCACAGTCCGTGGAGATGCGCCGTTTCCGCCCCAACCTGGTAGTCGATGGCGATGCCCCTTACGCGGAGGACCACTGGCGGCGCATCCGTGTCGGCGCCGTCGAGTTCGAGGGCGTAAAGAACTGTTCCCGCTGTGTATTTACCACCATTGACCCGGATACCGGCGAGAAACACCCGGACAAGGAGCCGTTGCGCACCCTCAGTACCTACCGCCGCCGCCCGGAGGGCGGGGTTTATTTCGGCCAGAACCTGATCCCGCGCAGTGGCGGCGTAATCCATGTTGGCGACGAGGTTGTGGTGCTGGAGTAGGTTCCATATCTCCCGCCCCCCATGCTTGGCTGCATCCGGCACTCAGGGTATAGTCTGCCCTCAATCTCGTGCTGCTGCGGGAGAGGGCCGGCGACCCCGGCCGCCGAAGGCGCAACTCGCTCGGAATCGCTCAGGCAAAAGGACCGTAGCAGCCGGCTTTTTTCGGCCAGGTTGACTCTGGAGAGCGGCGGGGCATCGGCTTCGCCCACCGAAGGGGAAGGCGCACCCGCGCGCCCACACTCTCAGGTTACCGGACAGAGGAGCGACGGTTTTCAGGCCGTCGCCTTTGTGTGTCCGGCGGCGTTATACGCAAACTTTCGCAAGCAGAGTCACGATGGGAAACAAGACCCCTCTCTATGCCGCGCACCAGGCCATGGGTGCCAAACTGGTCGATTTCGCCGGCTGGGATATGCCGATTCATTACGGCTCCCAGATCGAGGAACACCACGCCGTGCGCCGCGCCGCCGGCATGTTCGATGTCTCGCACATGACGGTGGTCGACCTGATCGGCGAACAGACGCGCGCCTTCCTGCGCCACCTGCTGGCCAACAACGTCGATAAACTCCAGGACCACGGCAAGGCGCTCTACAGCTGCATGCTGAAGCCCGATGGCGGCGTGATCGACGACCTGATCGTGTATTTCATGGAAGAGACCTGGTTTCGCCTGGTGGTCAACTCCGCCACGCGCGACAAGGACCTGGCGTGGATACAGGCGCAGGCGGGGGACTTTGGCATTGACGTCATCGAGCAGCCCGGTCTGGCCATGATTGCCATCCAGGGTCCCGAGGCCCGGGACAAGGTGCTGCCCCTGCTCGATACGGAACTCCGCGAGGCGGCCGCGGCACTGACACCCTTTTCCGGGGTGGAAATCGGCAACTGGCTGGTGGCGCGTACCGGCTACACCGGCGAGGACGGTTTCGAAATCATGCTGCCGGCCGAGGAGGCCGAGGCTTTCTGGCAGTCCCTGGCCGCCGCCGGCGTGCGGCCCTGCGGCCTGGGCGCGCGTGACACCCTGCGCCTGGAAGCGGGTATGAACCTGTACGGCACCGACATGGACGAAACCGTGTCGCCGCTGGTTTCCGGTCTCGGCTGGACCATCGGCTGGAAACCGGAGGAACGGGATTTCATCGGTCGCGCCGCGCTGCAATCGGAGCGTGATGCCGGGCCGGCGAGCCGCTTCGTCGGCCTGCTGCTGGAAGACAAGGGCGTGTTGCGTAACCACCAGAAGGTGGTGGTCGAGGGCGTGGGCGAGGGCGAAATCACCAGCGGCAGTTTTTCACCGACCCTGGGCCGTTCCATCGCGCTGGCGCGTGTGCCGGCGGCCACCGGTGAACAGTGCCAGGTCGAGATACGCGGCAAGTTGCTGTCAGCGCGCGTGGTCAAGCCGCCCTTCGTGCGCAACGGCAAGGCACAGATAGCGATTGATTAAGAGACCAGTGAGGACAAAGGCATGAGTGAAGCGCCAGACGATCTGAAATACAGCAAGAGCCACGAATGGGTGCGCAGCAACGATGACGGTACCGTGACCATCGGTATCACCGACCATGCCCAGGAACAGCTGGGCGACCTGGTGTACGTCGAGGTTCCCGAAGCAGGCAGTGAACTGCAGGCCGAGGAAGCCTGTGCCGTGGTTGAATCGGTCAAGGCGGCTTCCGATGTGTATGCCCCGATTTCCGGTACTGTGGTGGCGGGTAATGAAGCCCTGGCGGATACCCCCGAAGCCGTGAACAACGACGCCTACGGCGAAGGCTGGCTGATCCGGTTGAAACCGGCCGATGCGAGTGCGCTGGACAGCCTGATGAGTGCCAGCGACTACCAGGCGTTCGTGGAGTCCGAATAAGCAATGCCGTTCATCCCGCATACAGAACAGGATATCCGCGAGATGCTCGACGCCATCGGCGTCGCCGATATCGACAGCCTGTTCGACGAAATTCCCGCCGAGCTGCGCTGTGGCGGGTTGAGCCGGGTGCCGGAAGCCTTGAGCGAACAGCAGGTCAGCCGCCTCATGGGGCGGCGGGCCGCGGCCGACGGTGAACCACTGTGTTTTATCGGTGCCGGCGCCTACGAACACCATATTCCCGCAGCGGTCTGGCAGATTGTTTCGCGTGGCGAGTTTTACAGTGCCTACACGCCCTACCAGGCCGAGGCCAGCCAGGGCACGCTGCAGCTGATTTACGAATTTCAGAGCATGATGACGGCACTGACGGCGATGGACGTCTCCAACGCCTCGCTGTACGACGGCGCCTCGGCGCTGGCCGAGGCCACGCTGATGGCAGTACGCAGCAACCGCAAGTCCAGGTCGCGACGTATTTTGCTGCCGGCCAATGTACACCCGGCCTACCGGCAGACCACGCAGACCATTGTCGGTAACCAGCAGATCGAACTGGTCGGCGTACCCTACGACGATGCCGGGGGCCACACGGCGCTGGACCGTCTCAAGGCCCACGAGGGCGAGGACATTACCGCCGTGGTGATCCAGCAGCCGAATTTCTTCGGCGTGCTGGAAGACGTGGACGAACTGACCGACTGGGCGCATGCCAACGGCGCCCTGGTCATCGCCGTGGTCAACCCGGTCGCCATGGCCTTGCTGAAACCGCCGGGCCGCTGGGGCGCGCAGGGTGCCGATATCGTGGTCGGTGAAGGTCAGCCGCTGGGTGTGCCGTTGTCCTCGGGCGGTCCTTACTTCGGTTTCATGTGCGCCCGCCAGCAATACGTGCGGCAGATGCCGGGCCGCATCGTCGGCCGCACCGTTGACCGTGACGGGCGCGACGGTTACACCCTGACGCTGCAGGCGCGCGAGCAGCACATCCGCCGTTCCAAGGCGACGTCGAACATCTGTACCAACCAGGGTCTGCTGGTGACCGCGGCGACCATCCACATGGCGTTGCTGGGTGGTGAGGGACTGCGCCGCGTCGCGCTGGCCAGTCACGCCAATACCCGCGCACTGGTGGAAAAACTCAGCAACGATTACATCCAGCCGCGCTTTAACCGCCCCTGTTTTCACGAAGCTGTCATGCACAGCAGTTTATCCTTGCCACGGCTGCTGCGTCCGCTGTATGCGCACAACCTGCAACCGGGGTATGAACTGGCGACGGATTATCCGGAACTGGCGGATTGCCTGCTGGTCTGCGCCACCGAAACCAAGACCGAAGACGACCTGAACCTGTACCGCGACCACCTCGCGCGTGTCATCGACAAGCAGACGACGGCCGGGTGTCCGGTGCAGCCGAAGATGGCGTGAGCGGGATGCCGTCCAACCCCAAAGGAGACTGACCATGGCGACAATTACCCTGAAAGGCAATGAAATACATACCAGCGGTGAGCTGCCTGCAGTCGGCAGCCAGGCGCCCGACTTTCACCTGGTGGACGGCGAGCTCGGCGACCGGCACCTGTCCGATTACGCCGGCAGGAAAAAGCTGCTCAATATCGTGCCCAGCCTGGATACCCCGGTGTGCGCCACCTCGACCAAAAAATTCAATGACGCCGCCGCCGGACGCGACGATGTGGTCATGCTGGTCATATCCGCCGACCTGCCGTTTGCCCAGGTCCGCTTCTGTGGTGCCGAGGGTGTAGACAAGGTCATACCGCTGTCGATGATGCGTTCGCGCAACTTTGCCAAGGACTACGGTGTCCTGATCGAAGACGGCCCGCTGGCGGGTATCACCGCGCGTGCCATCGTGGTGCTGGATGACAACGACAAGGTCGTACACACCGAGCTGGTCCCTGAAATCGGCCAGGAGCCGGATTACGACGCGGCCCTGGCAGCCCTGTAATAAATCCTGCGATGCCGCCTATGCTGATATTCGAACATTCCCGACCCGGCCGTCGCGCCACTGCGCAGGCACCACTCGACGAACGCGCCGCCGATGATCTGCCGGCCGCCCAGTTGCGCGACGACCTGCCCGCATTACCGGAAGTATCGGAAATGCAGGCGGTGCGGCATTACACCCGCTTGTCACAGAAGAATTTCTCCATCGATACCCAGTTTTACCCGCTGGGCTCCTGCACCATGAAATACAACCCGCGCGCCTGCAACACGCTGGCCATGCTGCCGGGTTTCCTGGCGCGCCACCCGCTGGCACCGGCCAGCGAGGGGCAGGGCGTGCTGGCCTGCCTGTACGAGTTGCAGGAAATGCTCAAGGACGTGACCGGCATGCAGGCGGTATCACTGACCCCGGCGGCGGGCGCGCAGGGTGAATTTACCGGCGTGGCCATGATCCGCGCCTACCACGAGTCGCGCAACGATGACGCGCGTACCGAAATCCTGGTGCCGGACGCGGCACACGGTACCAACCCGGCCACCGCCACCATGTGCGGTTACACGGTACGCGAGATACCCACCGACAAGCAGGGCGATGTCGACATCGAGGCGCTGCGCGCCGCGGTCGGCCCGCATACCGCCGGCATCATGCTCACCAACCCGTCAACTCTGGGTGTCTTCGAGCGCCGTATCACGGAAATCGCCGCCATCGTCCACGACGCCGGTGGCCTGCTGTATTACGACGGCGCCAATCTCAACGCCATCCTCGGCAAGGTGCGCCCCGGTGACATGGGCTTCGACGTCATCCACATGAACCTGCACAAGACGTTTTCCACCCCGCACGGCGGTGGCGGGCCGGGCGCCGGTCCGGTGGGTGTGGGCGAACGCCTGGAACCCTTCCTGCCGCTGCCGCTGGTAGCCTGGGACGGTGACGAATACAGCTGGGTCACGGACGCGCAGCGCCCGCACAGCATCGGCCGCCTGTCGGCGTTCATGGGGAATGTCGGCGTGCTGCTGCGCGCCTATATCTACGCGCGTCTGCTCGGGCGCGACGGCATGCAGCGGGTGGCCGAGTTCGCCACCCTGAACGCCAATTACCTGATGAAACAATTGCAGCAGGCCGGTTTCGACCTGGCCTATCCGCAGCGGCGTGCCACGCACGAATTTATCGTCACCCTCAAGCGCCAGGCTAAAGAGCAGGGCGTGACCGCCATGGACTTTGCCAAGCGGTTGCTCGATTTCGGTTACCACGCGCCGACTACCTACTTCCCGCTGCTGGTGCCCGAGTGCCTGTTGATCGAACCGACCGAAACCGAGGCGCGCGAGGAGCTGGACGGTTTCGTCGAGGCCATGCGCAATATCCAGCAGGAAGCCGAGACCAACCCGGACCTGTTGCACGAGGCGCCCCACACCCTGCCGGTGCGCCGGCTCGACGAAGTGCGCGCGGCCCGCGAACTGGACCTGCGCTGGCACCGGGACAGCTGATCGCCGGTGACCAGGGCAGGTAACACCGGCATCCGGCGCATCATCCTGGCCGCGGGCTATTCATGGAAAGGTTTCAAGGCCTGCTTCAGGCACGAGGCGGCCTTTCGCCAGGAACTGGGGCTGAGCGTCATCCTGTTGCCGCTGGCCCTGTGGCTGGGGGAAAGCGCGGTCGAGCGCGCGCTGATGATCGGCGTCTGGCTCATCGTTCCTGTCGTGGAACTGCTAAACTCCGGGATAGAGGCGGTAGTCGACCGCATCAGCGACGAGCATCACCCGCTGGCCGGGCGCGCCAAGGACGTGGGTTCGGCAGCGGTGTTCCTGGCGTTTGCCAATGCCGCCGCGGTGTGGGCGGTGTTATTGTTCACATAAAAATAACCGGGGAGTAACTCATGTCAGCTCTGATCTGCGGCTCGTTCGCCTACGACACCATTATGGTGTTCCAGGATCACTTCAAGAACCACATCCTGCCCGACAAGGTGCATATTCTGAACGTGGCTTTTCACGTGCCGGAGATGCGCCGCGAGTTCGGCGGCTGCGCGGCGAATATCGCCTATAACCTCAAACTGCTGGGTGGCAAGCCCCTGCCCATGGGGACTGTCGGCAAGGATTTCGGACCTTACGCCGAGTGGCTGGACCAGCACGGCATTCCGCGCGAGCACATCAGGCAGATCCATGACGCCTATACCGCCCAGGCGTTCATCACTACCGACAAGGACGATAACCAGATCACCGCCTTTCATCCCGGTGCCATGGATTTCGCCCACGAGGTCAGCGTCGCTGACGCCCACGGCGTAAGTGTCGGCATCGTTTCTCCGGATGGCCGTCAGGGCATGATCGATCATGCCGAACAGTTTGTCGAAGCCGGTATCCCGTTTATTTTCGACCCCGGCCAGGCCATGCCGCTGTTTACCGGTGACGACTTCAAACAGTTTATCGAACAGGCGACCTGGGTGTGTGTCAACGACTACGAATCGCAATTGCTGCAGGATCGTACCGGCTGGTCGCCGCACGATATCGCCGAGCGGGTCAAGGCACTGATCGTCACCCGTGGTGGCGAGGGTTCGCACATCTATCTCAGCGGCAAGCGCATCGATATCCCGGCGGCGCCGGTCAACGCCATTGTCGACCCGACCGGTTGTGGTGATGCATTCCGCGGCGGCCTGTTATACGGCCTGATAAACCAGCTGGACTGGGAAGTGACCGGACGCATGGCCGCCCTGATGGGGGCGATCAAAATCGAGCAGCACGGCACCCAGAACCATGACTTCACTCTGGACGAGTTCCGTGACCGTTACCAGATCGCTTTCGGCGAAGGCCTGGGGGCGGTTTGACGTCAGCACCGGAGGCGGAACAGCGCAGGCAGGTGGTACGCCGGATATTTGAGGATATCGCTGCCGGCTACGATAACCCCGCCACGCGCTTTTTCCCCTTCTGTGCCGACCGCCTGGCGAGTTTCGTAAAACCGCTCCCCGGTACCCGGGTGCTGGATGTCGCCACCGGTACCGGTGCCGTGGCCGTGCCATTCGCCCAGGCGGTGGGACCACAGGGGCGGGTTCACGGCATCGACCTGTCGCCCGCCATGCTCGACCGTGCCGCCGCCAACATCCGCAAAATGGCACTGGACAATGTCGACCTGCACGAAATGGATGCGGAACATCTCGACTTCAAGTCGAATTATTTCCACGCCGTGGTGTGTTCCTACGGATTGTTTTTCATTCCGGATATGGCGGCCGCCCTGCGTGACTGGGTACGCGTCCTGCGGCCCGGTGGCCGGCTGGCGTTCACCTGTTTCGAGGCAAGCGCCTTCCAGCCCATGCTGGATCATTTCGTCGAAAGCCTGCAGGCTTTCGGCGTGGAATTGCCCGAGGGCCCGTTTGATTCGCGGCGTATCACTTCGCTGGAGCATTGCCGTGATCTGCTGACTACGGCGGGCCTGGAGGATATAGAAACCCGGGTGGCTCAGGTCGGCTACCACCTTAGGGACGAGAACGACTGGTGGGAGGTGGTGCAGAATACCGCCATGCGCGCCCTGTTCGAGCAGGTGCCGGCCGGGCAACAGGCCGCGTTCCGCCAACAGCACCTGTCATTCGTGGCCCGACAGAAAACCGGGGACGGCCTGTGGATGGATGTGCAGACACGGTTTGCGTCCGGCATGAAGCCGGACTAGATAACACCGCACAGCCGTATCGTCGCGGCTTATTGCCTGACTTTTACCTGTACGGGAATCCATTTCCCGGTCAGGCGGTTGAGCGTCCCATGGCGTTTCAGTGCTTCCAGTGCGCCGTTCAGTTTACCGTCCTGTTTGAAGGTCAGCGGCGGGTAGCCGGCGGAAGT
>CBEUNK010000107.1:0-8600 GCA_965544455.1 uncultured Thiogranum sp. | reverse complement strand
TTTTCATCGAGCGCGCGCGCCGGCGCGGCCTGGTCGGAAATATCTACCAGGGTATCGTCAGCCGGGTCTTGCCGGGTATGCAGGCGGCGTTCATCGATATCGGCCTGGAGCGGGCCGCCTTTCTGCATGCCTCCGACATCGCCGTGATCGATGCCGAGGACAAGGACGAGGCGGTAGCCAGCGATGACAACATCACGCACCTGTTGCAGGAAGGGCAACAGGTGCTGGTACAGGTTATCAAGGATCCCTTGGGCACCAAGGGTGCGCGCCTGACGACACACATCACTATTCCCTCCCGTTACCTGGTATTCATGCCGGAAACGGCCAATGTCGGTGTGTCCCAGCGGATCGAAGACGAGGCGGAACGGCAACGCCTGCGTGAAATCGTGTTGACCGAGCGTGACCAGGAAAGTCCGAGCGGATTTATTCTGCGCACTGCCGCCGAGGGTGTCGACGAAGAGTCGATAGCCTCGGACCTGCATTTCCTGCAGCGCCTGTGGGCATCGGTACGCGAACAGATGGCGGAAACAAAACCCGGCGACATCGTCCACGAAGACCTCCCGCTGGTGCTGCGTGTCCTGCGCGATATATCCGACACCGAGGTTGAAAAGTTACGTATCGATTCACGCGAGACCTTTCAACGCGTCGACCGTTTTGTCCGGCAGTTCACCCCTGAACTGCTGAACAAGCTGGAATACTATCCCGGCGAGCGCCCGATTTTCGATCTCTACAGCGTCGACGATGAAATCCAGAAGGCGCTGGAACGCAAGGTACAGCTGAAGTCCGGTGGTCACCTGGTGATCGACCAGACCGAGGCCATGACCACCATCGATGTCAATACCGGCGCCTACGTCGGTCACCGCAATCTCGAAGAAACCATTTTCAAGACCAACCTCGAGGCGGCGCAGGCCATCGTCCGGCAACTGCGCCTGCGTAACCTGGGTGGCATTATCATTGTCGATTTCATCGACATGCAGACCGAGGAGCACAAGCGCCAGGTGTTGCGTGCACTGGAAAAGCATATAGAACGCGACCAGACCAACTGCCACATCAGTGAAATTTCCAGCCTCGGCCTGGTGCAGATGACCCGCAAGCGTACCCGCGAAAGCCTGGAGCATATTCTCTGCGAATCCTGCCCGACCTGTGGCGGCCGCGCCTCGGTGAAAACGGCCGAGACGGTCTGCTATGAAATATTTCGCGAAATTCTTCGAGAGGCGCGCCAGTTCGATGCCCAGCAGCTGCTGGTGCTGGCTTCGCAGGAGGTCGTCGACCTGTTGCTGGACGAAGAATCGACCAGTCTGGCGGAACTCGAGGCATTTATCGAAAAACCCATCAAGTTCCAGGTCGAGGCGCTGTACACCCAGGAACAGTTCGACGTGGTGTTACTCTAAGTAAGCGGGATGAAGAACTCGGGGTCCGGCGGTGGTTGTTAAACGTACACTGCATATCTGCTGGTGGACGGCCGCTGCCGTCATCGTCACCCTGGCGGTGATGCTGAGCACGGCCCGGCTGCTGTTGCCAGGCATGTCGGATTACCGTGCGCAAATTGAAAGCGTCGCCGCCAGCGTCTTCAAACGTCCGGTCAGGATCGGGTCGCTGGACGCTGCCTGGCGCGCTTTTTCCCCGGTATTGAAACTCAATGAAGTGGTCGTCGAGGACCCGCAGTTACCGGGCGGGAAGATCAGTTTCGATGAAGTCGAGGTGGCGCTGGACGTCGTCGAGTCGCTGCTGCAGGGCAAGTGGCGCACGGCCGGGGTGAGGGTGATCGGTACGCGGCTGGAACTGCATACCGATATCCGTCACAGTCCGCAGAGCTTTCCCCTGCAGGCAGTGCTCGACTGGTTGATACCGCAGGACAGTATCGCCATCGAACAGGTGCAACTCGTGTGGCATGATCCCGGGCTGTTCGATGTACCGCTGAGGCTGCCGGACCTGTCGGCGCATTTGTTGAATGAGGGTCCACGCCACCAGTTGCTGCTGGAGACAAGCCTGCCCATGTCACTCGGTGAGTCGGTACAAGTCGCCGCCGACCTGCGAGGGCAGGGCAGTGATGTCACGCAATGGCGTGGTACGTTCTACCTTAATACCCGGGATGTCCAGTTATCCGCCCTGCGGCCAGCCATGATCGATGCGGGTATCCTCGCCCAGGGTGCCATCAACCTGGAGCTTTGGGTCGGCCTGGCGGGAACGCGAGTGACCTGGGGGAGTGGCAGTATTGATCTGCAGAAACCGGAGGTACGAAACAGCAGCGCCGATGCCCAGGGTATTGCGGCCGACAATCTGTCTGCCCGTTTTCACTGGCGGGAGCGGCAGGGGAAATGGCGCGCAGGTATAACGGACTTCGAACTGCAGCGGGACGGTCAGGAGGCGTGGCCGGCCAGTAATTTCGACCTGGTCCTCGAAGGCGGGGAGGAGATCCGTTTGCAGGGTCAGGCCAGCGTACTGGTGCTCGAGGAGCTGAATGCGCTGTTACCGCTGGTGCCGTGGGTCGATGACGATGCGCTGGCGATGCTCGACCGCTTGCAGCCTGGCGGGATGATGCGGAAGGCGGAGTTTGAGTTTCGGCATCGCGCCGGCGAGGAACCCAAGTTTGCGCTCCGCGCCGCGATTGAAAACCTGACCCTGGCAGCCAACAGCGGTATGCCCGGTGTCACGGGCGTTTCCGGCTGGCTCGAGGGTAACCTGCAGGCGGGCTATCTGCGACTGGATACGGCCCGGGCCGAGCTGGTGCTGCCAAAGGTTTTCCCGCAAGCGCTGTCGTTAACGGGAGTCAGCGGTGACGTGCACTGGCAGCGCTTCAGGAATATGTTCCGTATCGAGACCAGGCGCCTGCAACTTGAGTCGGGGCCGCTCGCCCTCGACAGCCGCTGGCAGATGGACTGGTCCTATGACCAGGCTGCACCCTGGCTGGATCTGCAGCTGGCTGCACGACCGTTGCCGCTGAACCTGGCCAGCAACTACCTGCCCGCCGGCGTGATGCCGGCCAAGGCCGTGCATTGGCTGCAGCAGGCGTTCAGGGCCGGTACGGCCGATAACATACGCGTACTGTTGCAGGGTCGGCTCGACCAAATGCCGTTTGATGACTGTCAGGGCCGTTTCGAGGCGCGTTTCGATTTTGATGACGTGATCCTCGACTACCACCCGACCTGGGGGCAGCTCGACAAACTGGACGGTCATGCGGTATTCAGCGGGCGGTCCATGCAGATCACCGGCCGCTCGGCCCGCATTCTGGATTCACCGGTGGAGCGGGTTGTGGCTGTCATCGATGACCTGAAAAAGCCGATGCTGGAAATCGACGGTACTGTGGGCGGTACCCTTGCCGGCATGCTGGAATATGTGCGTACCAGTCCGCTGAAGCGCAATTTCGGCGCCCTGGTGGATGCCATCGATTCCACCGGGGATGCACGTCTGCAGCTGAATCTGATGATTCCGCTGAAGCACAGTCTTGGGAAGATAAAAGTATCGGGTGATGTCGCGCTGGCGGGTAACGACCTGTTGCCCAAGCAGAGTGACATCGGGCTGACGGATATTCACGGTAAACTGCACTTTACCGGCGAGGGTATCAGCGTCAAACAGGCCCGCGCCCGCGCACTCGGGCAGCCGGTGAAACTGTCGGTCTACCGGCAGGGCGAGCGTGGTGCGTCCGAGACTGTGGTGGATATGCGGGGAAGATTGAAACTGGTCGACCTGGTCAGCAAACCCCCTTCGTCACTGGCGGCTTACCTCGAGGGCAGTACACAGTGGCAGGCACTGTTGAAAATACGCAGCCGGTCGCTGCCGGATGTGCCGCGCGTTACTCTTGACCTGGTTTCGGACCTCGAGGGCGTGGCGCTGAAATTACCGCAACCGTTTGCCAAGCAAGCCGGAGAAAAGCGGCCCATCGTGATCAGCTGGGCACCGGGCAAGGAAACGGAATATCCTGTCGAAGTCAGTTATGCCGGGCAGACCAGGGCGCGCGTCCTGCTGGCCGCCAACCGGCAGTTACGTAAGGCGGCCGTGCGTTTCGGTGGTGGCATGGCCGAATTACCCGCTCACGACGAAATACATTTTTCAGGCCGTGTGCCGGTATTCGATCTGGGGCGCTGGCTGCCGGTATTCAAGCAACTGACCGGTAGCGGCGCTCACAAGGTGTCACCCGGTGTCGACCTCGAGGTGGACGTGTTTCGTCTCGCCAACGCCGAGGTGGCGAAAATTGCCGTCAGCAGCAAATACACCGATCCGTGGCACTTCATGATCGAGGGCCAGGATGCCGCTGGCTGGGTGCGCTGGATTCCTGGCAGCCGGGCCCTGCCGCCGCGATTGCTGGCCAAGCTGGCCAGCCTGCATATCGTTAGCCGGGCTGATTCGTCGCCGGCAACAGTTACCAGCACCCTGTCGCCGGTCGAACTGCCCGAACTGAATGTCGAAGTCGGTGACCTGCACTGGGACGAGCGCAACCTCGGGCAAGTGAACCTGGTGTCCACGCGTACCCATCGGGGTGCGCATTTTGAAACCCTGCGGATCAATTCACCGGCTGTTGTGCTGGAAGGAGAAGGCGACTGGCGCGAGCGGAACGGCTCGCAGTTCAGCCGCTTCACCGCCCGGGTGAGTGATGGCGACCTGGGGAAACTGGGCGCCTTGCTGGGCAGCGCTGGTGCAGTCAAGGGTGGGAAGCTCAAGGGTGATATACAGTTGAGCTGGCCTGGTAACCCTGCCGACCTGGGCCTGTCAAATGTGGAGGGTGAACTGGACCTGGAGGCGCGGGATGGCCGGCTGGAAAATGTCGAAGAAGGTGCCGGCAAGTTGCTCAGCCTGTTCAGTCTCAATTCACTGCAACGGCGCCTGACCCTGGATTTCAGTGACGTGGTCAAGGAAGGTTTCAGTTTTGATCGCATGAAGGGGCGTTTCGTTGTTATGGATGGTGATGCCTTCACCAACAATTTTGCCATCCGCGGCACTTCGGTGAACATCGATATTTCCGGCCGTACCGGGCTGGTCGAGCGCGACTACGATCAACTGGTCACGGTGACCCCGCAGGTGACATCCACTCTGCCTATTGCGGGCGCCATCGCCGGTGGCCCGGCCGTGGGTGCCGCCGTATTCCTGGCCGACAAACTGGTCGGCGATCGGTTTAACCGCCTGACACAGGTGCAATACCAGGTCACCGGCAGCTGGGACGAACCGGTTTACAGGAAGTTAAAAAAAGAGCGTCCCAGACAATCGCCTGAGGACACCGAAACGGACGATGATTGACCTGCCACTCTCAAGCGACTGTGTTATCCTTAATTTATGAAAACAATCATATTGTTATCCGCCTTGCTGATGTCTTCCGCGCTGGCCGCCGAGACCACCCTGTGGACGCTGGGTGCCGACACCTGGGCACGGCCGCGCGATGGCCAGTCGATTGCACAAATGGCGCCGTTGCCCGAGGTGATCAGGCAATGGTCACAGGATACGGCCCAGCGCCTGGTGATCCACTACCCGGGTGGCGAGGACGGACAGTTGTGGGCGCATGAACTGCGTTCCTGGCTGGTGGCGCTGGGCGTGCCGCAGGACCGGCAGGAACTGGTGGCGGGCAGTCAACAGGCTGACCGCATCGAAATTGAACTCTCGAGGTAAAACCACGTGACCACTGTAGCCTGTATTCAAATGGCATCCGGCCCCAACGTGGGTGCAAACCTGTTCGAGGCCGAACGCCTGATCGGCATGGCCGTGGACAAGGGCGCCAGCCTGGTGGTGTTGCCGGAAAATTTTGCCATCATGGGCAAGGACCAGACCGATAAAGTCAGCGTTCGCGAAACACCGGGTGCCGGGCAGATCCAGGACTTTCTTGCGCAGCAGGCCAGCAAACATGCCATCTGGCTGGTAGGTGGCACCATTCCGCTGGTAGCGGAGGCCGACACCAAGATACGTGCAGCCTGCCTGTTGTTTAACGATCAGGGTAAGCAAGTCGCGCGTTACGACAAGATTCATCTATTCGACGTGTCGGTCGTCGACAGCGACGAAAGTTACACCGAGTCCGAAACCATCGAGTCCGGCGACCAGGCCGTTGTGGTAGAGACACCGTTCGGTAAACTTGGCCTGGCAGTTTGCTACGACCTGCGTTTCCCGGAACTGTTCCGCACCATGCTCGATCAGGGCATGGAACTGCTGGCCCTGCCATCGGCGTTCACCGCCATCACCGGCAAGGCGCACTGGGAAACCCTGGTGCGTGCCCGCGCCATCGAAAACCTGTGCTACGTCTTTGCCGCCGGCCAGGGCGGCTATCATGTCAACGGCCGCGAAACCTATGGTCACAGTATGATTGTCGACCCCTGGGGGCAGGTCATGAATGAGCTGGCCAATGGCTCGGGGCTGGTGTGCGCGGACGTGGACCTGGACCACCTGCACAATATCCGCCGCACGTTCCCCTGCCTGGATCATCGGAATATTGTCTGCCGGGTGTAGCCTGCTTCCCGGTCCTGATGATTTCGCGGCGGATACGGTGACTCAGACCAGATGTCACCCGGGAATACAGATCAGGAAAACATCCGGCGCGTTCTGGAATTTGTTTGCGGAAACAATTCCCCAACCGGGAACTGCGCCAGGGTGACCACGCGGGGTGGTTCACCCCCGATTGCCACTTCAGTCAGGTCGATCTTATTGCAGGGCTGTTCCGAGCCATCGGCTATGCGGATACCCATCTTGTCGAGCCTGATTGTCGATCGGTTCAGCTGGATATAGTTGTCAGGTTGTTTCAATAACTTCCTGACAATATCGAGCGACTCTCGCGGTGTGAGCATGCGGGTGGCCATTAATCTGTCCTCGTTCGCTCGAATTTTTACTTTAATTTCCTCTATTTCTTTGGTCAGTTTGGTGTCAATCTGCGGAGCTCCCTGGGCATTTATCCGCTTGTACTCCAAATGTCTGAGCCTTGCATTTAACATACGGCGATCGCACTGGAGCCGATTGTTTTCGACACGACTTTGCATGATGCGCTCAAGCGCATTGGTCACCAGCCCGCCAAACAAGCATTCCCTGAGTCCTCGCCGGGTAGCCGCCTCGGTTGTAGCGGGCGAATAGATGCGATGGTCGGAAAAACAGACCGAAGTCTGGCGAACTTCCTTTTTCAATATATCACCGGAAAGTTCCATGCCGAATACGGACCGTTCCGTTTTCTGCATACATAGCAGGCAACAGCACTGTAATTGCCCGTGTGCACCATATTCTTCGATAAAATCCCGGATTTCGGAGCTGTGGCCAAGGATGGTATGCAGTTCATCTATGTTGGTAAAAAACGCATTGACATAAGGGTCTGATATGAACTTCCTACTACTGATCTCGATCGCTGCCGGGATCTGGTGAACAAGTTCGTCAACAAACTCCAGGGCCGATCCAACCCCGTCAAACAGTTTGTTTTTATAACCACGGACCAGCCTGATTTTGCCGTCCGTCCCATCGATAACCATTTCAATCGCATTGAGGATATCGCCGGACCGGTGTTGGTGTGACGACCTTTCCCTCCACTTGTGGAGCAATCCGCCTGTCAGTCCGGAAAGTTTTGTGTCAGTGAGTGCGCCCATGATTCTCTCGTGATCGAGTGCGGATGGTTTAATCCAATTATCTCAAGTTTAGCCCAGTAAAATTGAGGGTGTGAAGGCTGATGATGGTCAGGACAGGTTGCAAGGGTTAATCCCGACCGGGGCGTAAAGGCGATTAAGAAAATTCCAATTTACTAAAACTCGAGGCTGCCGCGTTGTTGTGGGTTTCACACCGACGGGATCGGCCAGAAATTGTCGTTTAATGATGGTTTTTTAACTGAACCTGCCGGGAATGCGGGGGTGCTGTGAGGGTTATTGCCTGCATCGAAGACCCGGTGGTGATACCCAAAGCACTCGCTACGCTCGCGGGGCAGGCTCTCCGGAAGATCCTGAATCACCTGGAGGCAAAAGGTGAATACCAGGAAGCGTTTCGATTGCCCGAGAGACGCGGCCCGCCGCAAACGCGCTTATTTGGGTAAGGATAATCCATTCGGGAAAGACAAGGACGTTGCCGGCGACACCAGGCAAGGGTGGCGCTCGGCTGACGGTTTGGTTTGAGAGGGTCACAGGGCCGGAATCCGGCCGATTTAGCCAACTAAGCCACTGCATCAGATGAGATTGACTACGTCTGGCCGCGAATTGGCCGGGTTGGTTCGGGGTGGGCGGGGGCGGTTTTTCAGTGAAAATGGGGTTTATACTTCCTATACTTATGAAGATGTCGAACTTGTCCAGGTGCGCAAGCAGATCGGGATGGTGTTCCAGCGCCCCAATCCCCTGCCGATCTCGATCCGAGACAACGTGCTGTTCGCATACAATATCCATTCAAAAGGTGAGCGCCAGTCGCGCAGCGATCGTGACGACATTGTCGAGAGCGCCTTGCGCCAGGTGTTGTTGTGGGACGAGGTAAAGGACCGCCTGAACCGCAAGGCCACCGAACTCTCGCTGGAGGAACAACAGAAGCTATGTATCGCCCGTCTGTTGCCGGTGAAGCCCAGTGTACTGCTGATGGATGAACCCTGCTCGGCGCTTGATCCCAAGGGCACCGAGGCTGTCGAGGAATTGATCTGGGAGTTGCGTGGTCAATATACGATACTGATCGTC
>CBEUNK010000106.1:0-8638 GCA_965544455.1 uncultured Thiogranum sp. | reverse complement strand
AATTGGGGTCAGAGCACAATTTTCTGTTGTGACTGTCGATGTCCCAATGGTGTGCAGAGAAAATTGTGCTCTGACCCCAACTTTTCCCAACCAGTTTGCCTGGCGGCCATAGCGAGTGTGAACCACCCGATCCCATCTCGAACTCGGAAGTGAAACCGCTCTGCGCCGATGATAGTGTGGGAGATCCCATGTGAAAGTAGGACACTGCCAGGCTTTTAATTAAAAAAACCCCCGCCGATGGCGGGGGTTTTTGTTTTGCGCTTTGAAAAATACGGTTCACTGGTCTATACCTACCCTAAATGCGGCGTTTTCCGGGAGGCAGAGACCATGACCGACTTCAGCGTCCTGGCGCTCCATTCGCTTCCGGGGCTGGTCAGTTATTTCGAGCCCAGTCAGGAACTTCCCGCACAGGTCAAGGAAACCAGCCCGGCCATCCTGGTCATGACGGATCTGCGTCAGCAGATCGCTGTTACCGTCGAGCCCAACGTCTCCATTGACTGGGCGCTGCAGCGAATGAAAACGGCCGGGGTGCGGTTGTTGTTCGTGGTCAACAGTGACAAGGAAGTTCTCGGGCTGATCACGTCTACCGATATCCTCGGTGAAAAACCGCTGCAGTTTCACCGCGAGTTCCACCTGCGTTACGAAGAAATCATGGTGCGTGACATCATGACACCGCAAAGCGAGCTTGAGGTCTTATACATGGACGATGTGCTGCGTGCTTCGGTGGGTGATATTGTGGTGACGCTGCAAGCTGCCGGCAGGCGTCACGCGCTGGTACTGGACGATGATGTGCGCACCGGGCGCGCCTCGATCCGCGGCCTGTTTTCGGCGTCGCAAATCAGTAAGCAACTGGGCAAGCAGGTCGAGACCACCGAGGTGGCACATACTTTTGCGGAAGTCGAGGTTGCGTTGAACAGTTAGCAGGCGCGTGTTCAGAATGCCGGTTGTGCCACCAGCAGGGCACCCGGGACAGCGTCATTAATTTCCACTGGCAGGCTCCAGCAGATACCCGGGGTAGGGCGTACGATCACCCATAAAACATTGAGCTTCAGGTTGAGGTCAGCAAATACCACCTCGCCGGCATGACGGGCCAGTACGTGTTCGATCTTACAGACCGTTTCCTGGATCTGGTGTTGTGGACGTGAGCGCAGCCGCGGAATAATCATCATGAAATCAGACAGGGGATTACCCTCTTCGTCTTCGCGTGGTGCACGTTTGTACAGCGGGTCAGCGGGCAGCATATCCATCGAAATTGGCAGACTGTGCGGGCTTCGTTTTTGCGCAGGCAGCATAGGGGTTCCCGGTTCGGTGAAAGCGTGGCGCGCCTCTGATCCACCCGGCGACCAGCGTTTCCTGGCCTATCGGCGACTGCCCGGAAAGATTGAGTGTCGTTAAAAAATATAGATAACTTAGTGAGATAGCTGTTCTTTCCTGTGCTAAACTGCGTGCATGTCGATGCGTTACCGTCTCATAGAATTGCTGGCTGACGGCTGTTTCCATTCGGGACAATCATTGGGCCGGGAACTGGGCGTCAGTCGCGCGGCGGTGTGGAAACATATACAGGCGCTGCCGGATCTCGGTCTGGAGGTACACGCCGTGCGCGGTCAGGGTTACCGGCTCGTGGAAGCCTTTGAACCTCTGCACGAAGCGTCTATCCGTATGCAGCTCGGCCAGGCGGCGCTGTGCCGCGTGCAGGCGCTGGATGTTGTTCACAGTGTCGATTCAACCAGTGAATACCTCAAGCGCCGATCGTCCCCCGGGAACAACACGTTCAATGCCTGCATTGCCGAATGGCAAAGCGCCGGGCGCGGGCGCCGCGGCAGACACTGGGTTTCCCCCTATGGCGCCAGCCTGTATCTTTCATTTGCGGCACAAGTCAGCGAGGCAACCCTGGGTGCTGGCGGCCTCAGTCTTGCCGTTGCAGTAGCGGTGGCAGAGGCGTTACAAATCTGTGGCGTCAGAGACCTGGGACTGAAATGGCCAAATGATATTTTTTACCAGGGGCGCAAGCTGGCCGGTATTCTTCTGGACCTCTCCGGTGAGAGTGGTGGCCCCTACCAGGTTGTTATCGGTATCGGGGTCAACCTCAGGATGCCCGCCGGCGCTGCCGCGAAAATTGATCAACCCTGGGCTGATCTTTCCCAATCGGGAATCACTATTGATCGAAACCGGCTGGCCGGTTCGATCCTTGACAGTCTGGTTCGAACGATGGATCTGTTTAATGAGTATGGATTGCGAGCTTTTACGAAGGATTGGGAGCGCTTTGACCTGGTGTCGGGGCGCGCGATTGAACTGCATCATGGGCATGAACCGATGATCAGGGGTGTGGCGCGAGGCATCGATGAGCGCGGTGCGTTACTGATCGAGCACGACGGTACAACCCGCAGCTATCATGCGGGTGAAGTCAGTATCCGGTTATCCTGATGAATCTGCTCGTGGATATAGGTAATGCCCGCATCAAGTGGGCATTGCAGGATGACGGCAACTTGCAGGTCGGTTCGCCCCTGCTGCGCCACAACAAGGCTTTCAAGGATATTGCACGGCCTGCCTGGAAAGCCCTGGAAACACCGCTGCGCGTCATTGTCTCCAGTGTAGCCGGTGCCGAGTACGAAAAATCCGTAAATACCTGGGTCAAGCGGCGGTGGAAAATCGCCCCCGAGTTTCTGCGTGCCACCGATGAACAGTGCGGTGTAACGAACGCCTACAAAGAACCGGGCCGGCTTGGCAGCGATCGTTGGGCGGGTTTGCTGGCGGCGCATGCCCGGTACCGGGGACCGGTTGTTATTGTCGATTGCGGTACGGCTGTCACCATCGATGCCATGACTGCCGATGGTCGCCATCTTGGTGGCCTGATCGCGCCCGGTATCGATCTTATGGCGTCATCGCTCACCGACAAGGCGCCCTGCATAGAAATCGCTGATGGTGATAACCCGGATATTGCTTTACTGGGCAGCAGCACCGAGGTTGGTGTGAAAGGTGGTGTGCTGTACACCGCTGTGTCACTGGTGGATCGCGTGTTGCAGGATCTCAAGTCGGAACTGGGTCCCGCGCTCAAGGCGATTATTACCGGTGGTGACGCCGAGCGCATCCTGCCGTTGCTGAGCAACCAGCCGGTTTACGAGCCGGACCTTGTGCTGGCCGGGCTTGCCACCTATGCGCAGGCCGGCGGGAAAGAAGGGCAGGACGAGGCACCGGTCGAGGCGGAGGCTGTGGCGTGCGATACCTAGCCTGGCTGCTGTTGGCGGCCAACCTCGGGCTGTTTGTCTGGATATTCAGCCAGCCCGTGCAACAACCGCCACAATACCAGCCGATTCCGCTCCCGCCGGATATCGCGCCCCTGTTACTGCTCTCCGAGCGTAGTCCGAATGCCGGGGTGGACGAGTCCCCGCCCGATACACAGCTGGAACCGGAGACAGCAGACCAGCCTGTCGCAGACGAGCAACAGGTGAAGGAAGAACAAGAGGTCGGCGGCGAAAAAGCACCCCCGGTTTCCGCCGACGACGAAGGCAAAGTAACAGCGCAACTGGTTTGCCGTACCGTCGGCCCGTTGTTGGCCGAGGCAGACGCGCAGGCCATTTCGAAGCAGCTTTCCGACCAGGGTTACGCACCCCGTACCCGCACCGGGGAAGTGCGTGAGCCATCGGGTTACTGGGTCTATATGCCGGCCATGCCGGCCCGTGAGGCCCGCCGGATTGTCGCCGAACTGGATACCAGTGGCATGAAGGATTATTTCATCGGCAAGCAGAATTATATTTCCCTGGGCATTTTCTCGCGCAAGGACAAGGCGCAGACGCGACTCGGCCAGGTGCAGGCGCTGGGTTTTGACGCCGTACTGGATCAACGTTACCGGACGCGCAACGTCTACTGGCTGGATATTGAAGAGCGTGACAAGCCGCTGCTTGGTTCCGAATTGTGGTTACGGATCCAGGCGCAACACGCGGATATCCGGGTACAACGCGTCAGTTGTGACTAGTGTCACCGCAAGGTGGCCTTGCGGTCCCGCATTGCAGCGGGCTGACAGCTCGCATACAATGTCCGCCCAACCCGCAGGGTTGTCGCCGGCGTAGCTCAGTTGGTAGAGCAGCTGATTTGTAATCAGCTGGTCGGGGGTTCAAGTCCTCTCGCCGGCTCCATTTTTTTCTAGTATTAGTCCCCGCTTAAATTCTGCGCCCGTCCCTGGCTCTTGATCTGCATCAAGGCCGGAATCGCCGTGTCTGTTTAGGATGTTGCAACGCTTTTGAATGAACAAGACGGGTTATGGGGCGACACGACGACACAAATGATGGCGGTACCCATCTGCCCGCTATTGTTGAACAGCCCTGTGGTTTGTACACGGGGCTCGAGGCGTTTTCCAGCGACTATGGTGCCGGCGATTACAGCGACTGGGTAGAACAGAGTAACGGCGATCCGGTACCTGCACCTATTGTGCTCTATTTGCAGGACGCGTACCCACTGGACCAACTCGAGCAGGCCCGCGCCATTGAGCAGGAGTTGCGCGCACAGGGTGCCTTGTTCGACAGCGATCGGCCGCTTGAACAGATAATTTTCACCGGATCCATCGCGGCGGAATGGAGTGAAAATCAGCTATACCGGCTGGTGTCAGCCATTCAGGCTTCGTTTCTGGTTAACCAGAACAGTCTGAATAACTGGTGCGCCTGCGTGGGCAGCGCAATACCCAGCGAAGAACGCCTGCGCCTGCTGCGTATTCTGGGTTTCAGTTATATCCGGTTCACCCTGGCGGACCCGGCACCCGCATTGGCACAGGTCGACAGCCTGGTGGCGGCGGCCCGGCAGGCGAGGCGACTCGGCTTTAACAAGATCATTCTCGATATGCGGCAAGTGTCGGCCGAGCCTCCGCCGGTGGACGTCCTGGAGTCCCTGGTTGAGCAGGCCGGACCGGACCGGATCCGCATGCCGCATTCGGGTGGGAACGATCAGGGCTCTTTCGACGGGGTACTGGCGTCCCGGGGGTACCGGAATATGGGTCTCGACTGGTACCTGCATGAGAACGACAGCTGGTGGCAGGCCAGGAAAGCTAACCGCCTGTACTGGACCCTGCTTGGCTACAGTGAGCTGCACAACCCCGACGTTATCGGTATCGGTCCGGCCGCGGTATCGTCGGTGGGCGATTGCTATGCGATCAACGCCGCGTCACCGTCTGTCTATGCCGCTACCCTCGAACAGGGAGGACTACCCATTGTCCGGGGAGTTGAGCTCGAACCCGCCGATCTGTTGCGTCGCGAAATCGTCGCAATGATACTGACGGCCTCGTGTATCCGCGTCGCCTGGCTGGAGGAGAAATGGGGGATCCAGTTCGACACGTCTTTTGCCCGTGAAAAAGAACAGTTGCAGGCACTCGAGCGCCATAAACTGGTGACGGGGAAAACCGGCAGAATTGATATTAATGCCCGGGGTTACCGGGAACTGTCTGAAATATGTAATATTTTCAAGAGCCGGGCGAGCCGGCAGCGGGGCGCCGACGCGCAGGCGCCCTCAAGTAATTCCACTTCCGCGTCGAAAAGTCATGTAGTTTCATAGAAATAGCGGAGATTTCCCGCGG
Source organism: uncultured Thiogranum sp. (assembly GCA_965544455.1). Taxonomy (GTDB): domain Bacteria; phylum Pseudomonadota; class Gammaproteobacteria; order DSM-19610; family DSM-19610; genus Thiogranum. Next base: position 3,078 of record CBEUNK010000106.1, on the reverse strand, counting down.
GGCTCCCGTGGTGGTAACCATGGATTTGGTCACCCTCAGCCTGTTTATTGTCCTGGAAGTGGCGTTACTGCTTGGTTTCGCCATCGTCCTGCTGTGGCGTAAGCACAAGGTCCTGCGCGGGCAATTGCGTGCGCAGGAGCATGCCGCGCTGCAACCGCCTGAAAACTTTGCCTCGATCGAATCGGGTTACCTTCCCTACCTGGAGAAAGAAATACTCGCCACCCGTTCGCGCCTGGAGTTGAGTGCAGCGGAGTCCGGTAGTGATGACACGCTGCCCGTTGCCCTGCAGCAGCGACTGACAGCGCTTGAAGCCGAAAAAAAGGTGGTCGAATCCTGCAACGATTACCCCGAGCGCCAGTGGGAATTCGTGACAGAATACTTCCTGCCGGAGGCGAGCGAGCCGGAAGAGGCGATTGCCGAAGAAACGGATGATGCACTGGCGCAGGCGCAGACGCGCATCCAGAGCCTGGAAAAATTCCGCGACAACTTTTTTACGCTAAAAAACGAACTGGATGCGCTGGAAGAAGCCAGGCAGGAACTGGCATCCAGGCTTGATGAATTACTGCCGGAAACCGAACGTTCAGAAGAATTACAGTCCCTGCTCGACGCCATGACCGGGCAGTGGCAACAACTGCAGCACCGGCTTGCGCAGATGGAGGGCCAGGGTGAGGGCATCGCTGCATCGGCGGAAACCAGCGTGGCGGTGCGTATTGACGAATTACACGGTGTGCTGAGCCAGCAGGGTGATACCCTGATGACCATGCGCCAGGTGCTTGACCAGGTTAAAGAGGATCCTCAGGCGGAATCAATCGAAGCACTCGAAAAACAGTTGCAGGAACTGGAGCAGCATTATCGGGAGGCCAATACCTGCATCGAAATCATGCAGCAGGAAAATGAGCGCTTACAGGAAAAAATCGACCGCAAGGAAGACCGTATCGAACAGGTCAAGGCGGAAAAAAACGAAAGTGTTAATGACCTGGCCGAACAGGTCGACCGACAGAAACGCAATATCGGTGAATTGCAGGACATGGTCGGCGAATTGCAGCTGGAGGCCGGAAAGGCGGAGCAGTTGCAGGCAAAGCTCGACCAGTTTGATCTCGCCAGCCGTGACATGAATATGTGCATCCAGGTGCTGGAAGAAGAAAACGCCTTTCTGCAGGAACAGATCAAGGCATTGCTGCAGGCCGAGGATGGCGGCAGTGTCTATGACAAGACCGATGAAACCGGCGACAGCGAAGCGCTGCAGCAGGAGATAGCCGGCCTGAAAAACCAGCTGCAGGAAAAAGAGCAGAAAATCAGCGAGGTCGAGGCGCGCTATGCGTCAATGGAAAAGGAATACCTGACCCTGTACGAAGAGGCGCAATCGTCCTGAACTAGCCATAGGTGCGTTCCACGTACCGGTCGACCAGTTGCTGGAATTCCTCGGCGATGTGCTCACCCTTCAGCGTTACCGTTTTTTCGCCATCCTCGTATACCGGCGCCACCGGCCGTTCGCCGGTGCCCGGCAGGCTGATGCCGATGTTGGCATGCTTGCTTTCGCCCGGGCCGTTGACCACGCAGCCCATCACCGCGACAGTCATGTCCTCCACCCCCGGGTAGCGCGTGTGCCATACCGGCATCTGCGCGCGCAGGTGAGCCTGGATATCCTGCGCCAGCTTCTGGAAATAATCGCTGGAAGTACGGCCGCAACCGGGACAGGCAACGACGCTCGGAGTAAAGTTGCGCAGCCCCATGGACTGCAGGATTTCCTGGGCGACAATCACTTCCTGGCTGCGGCTGCCGCCAGGCTCCGGTGTGAGTGAAACCCGAATGGTGTCGCCAATACCTTCCTGCAGCAGCACCGCCAGCGCCGCCGTCGAGGCGACGATGCCCTTGGCGCCCATACCGGCTTCGGTCAGTCCCAGGTGCAGCGCGTAATCGCAACGGCCGGCGAGGGTTCGATAGACGGCGATCAGGTCCTGTACCCCGCTCATTTTGACCGACAGAATGATTTTATCCGCGCCCAGCCCCAGTTCCACGGCGCGGGCGGCGTTATCCAGTGCCGAGGTCACCATGGCTTCATGGATGATCTCCTGCGTGTCCCGTGGTGCCGCGCGGCGGCTGTTTTCATCCATTAAACGCACCACCAGTGCCTGGTCCAGGCTGCCCCAGTTGACGCCGATGCGTACCGGCTTGTCGTAACGGCAGGCGGTTTCGATCATGCTGGCGAACTGTTCGTCTTTCTTTTTGCCACGGCCGACGTTGCCCGGGTTGATACGGTACTTGGCCAGCGCCTCGGCACAGGCCGGGTACTGGCCGAGCAGTTTGTGGCCGTTGAAATGGAAGTCACCGATCAGGGGCACGGTCACATCCCGGGCGTCCAGCCGCTCGCGGATCAGCGGCACGGCACGGGCGGCGTCTTCGCTGTTGACCGTGATGCGTACCAGTTCCGAGCCGGCCTGTGCCAGCTGCGCGACCTGGCCGGCGGTCGCTTCGACATCGGCCGTGTCGGTATTGGTCATGGATTGCACCACGATCGGCGCGTCACCGCCCACCGATATACCGCCGACACGAACGGAACGGGTGTGGTGGCGCTGGGCCGGGGAGTTGGCTGCAGTCATTGAAGTACTACGGGTCGGTTCGTCAGGCGCCCATCATAGTCGCCTGCGACGTGCCGTGGAAGCCGCCAGACCCGCCGATTTTCAGTCTTCTTTCCTTGCCTGAGCGGGAACCGATATCAAATCGGTTCCCGGCACCATGAAAACATGGCTTGCGTCCGGGAAATACCTGTATATAATATCAGTACACTGGATAAAAACCCAGCAGGTGACCCAATGGACGATCTGACCCCGCGCCAGGCGGAAATCCTGGCCCTGATACAGGAATATATCTACGACGAAGGTTATCCGCCCACGCGCATGGAAATTGCCGAGGCCTTCGGTTTCCGTTCGCCCAATGCGGCCGAAGAACACCTGCGCGCGCTGGAGCGCAAGGGCTATATCGAATTGTTACAGGGGTCGTCGCGCGGTATCCGTGTTCTCGAATCCGAGGAAGAGCCGGAGGGCATCCCGGTGGTCGGCCGGGTGGCAGCCGGCGAGC
>CBEUNK010000105.1:0-8756 GCA_965544455.1 uncultured Thiogranum sp. | reverse complement strand
GGCTGGGTTCGACCGTTTCCTGCAACTGGATAAAGGCATTCAGCGGCACCAGTGGTGCGGCCCCCAGGTCACGCGCCGCGTTGGTCGGTGTCACACCGGTTGCCAGGTTGACCAGCTCGCCGGAACCGGGCCGGATGTAATAGTCCTCGAGCATGGCCGGTTGCAGGCGGAACTCGCGCGCCAGCTGCGGTATTACCTTGTAACTGCGACCTTCAAGACTGAAGCGGTTGACGTCGTTACCGCCGAGCAGCGTCGCCAGGTTGCGGCCGATGTCGGCCATGCTGATACCCAGGTCGCCGGCGCGGTCGCGGTCGACAACCAGTGTGGTGCGTGGCCGCGCGTACTGCACGTCTTTCATCAGGAACATGAAGCGGCCACTGCCCATGGCGCGGCCGACCAGTTGATCGGCCAGCGCATCCAGTTCCCGGTAACCGGCGTCACTGGTCATGACGAACTGTACCGGCAGGCCGCCGCCGGAACCGGGCAGGCTCGGCCGCGGAAACACCGCGGTCTGGAAGCCGGCGATCTGTGACAGCTTCTGCTGGATTTCCGGTTGCACCAGCATCTGCGAGCGTTCCCGGTAGGACGGCGGCCGCATCTTGAACCCGCCGAAAGTGGTGGTCGGCTCACCACGCCCGAGCAGGAAAAAACTTTCGTGGTATTCCGGCACGCTTTCAAAGGCGCTGACGATCTGCCGGGTATAGGCCTCGTTGTATTCCAGCGTGGCGGTCTGCGGCGCAGTGGCCTGGAAAAACAGGATACTCTGGTCTTCTACCGGCGCCAGTTCGTTCTTGCTGGTGATGAACAGGAAAAAAATCGACACCAGCACCGCCGCGGCGAACAGCAGGGTCGCCGGCAGGGCCTCCAGGGTGCCGTGCAGCCGCCGCTGGTAGGCGGCAGCGAGCCGTTCGAACCAGTGTTCCACCCACTGTTCAAAACGCCCCTGCTGACCGTGCGCCTTGAGCACCCGGGACGACAGCATGGGCGACAGCGTCAGCGCCACCACCCCGGAGATCAGCACCGCGCCGGCCAGCGCAAAGGCGAACTCGGTAAACAGGGTGCCTACCAGGCCGCCCATGAAGCCGATCGGCGCATACACGGCAACCAGCGTAGTGGTCATGGCGATCACCGGCAGCGCCAGCTCGCGGGCACCGATCAGCGCGGCGTCGAAACGCGACTTGCCCATTTCGATATGCCGGTGCACGTTCTCGACCACGATGATGGCATCGTCCACCACCAGGCCGATGGCCAGCACCATGGCGAGCAGGGTCAGCAGGTTGATGGAAAAGCCCATCAGCAGCATCAGGAAGGCGCCACCCACCAGTGACAGCGGTACCGCCACGGCCGGCACGATGGCGGCACGCATCGAACCCAGCGACAGGTAGATGACCACCAGCACGATGCCGACGGCCTCGACCAGTGTTTTGAACACCTCGTCGATGGAATCCTCGATGAACACGCTGGCATCGTAGGGAATGTGCGCCTGCAGGCCTTCCGGCAGCTGTTTGCGGATGTCCGGCATCAGGTCGCGCACGCGCCTGGCGACGTCCAGTGGATTGGCGCCCGGCGCCTGTTTCACGCCGACGAAAATCGCCGGCTTGCCCTTGTACCAGCTGGTGGAATCATAATCCTCGGCGCCGAGTTCGGGCGTGGCGACGTCGTCCAGCCGCACCAGGGTACCGTCGGCGGACCGCACCACCAGTTTACGGAAGTCCTCGACGCTGGCCAGGTCGGTGGTCGCGGTGAGGTTGATCGCCGTGTAGACCCCCTTCGACTGACCCACCCCGGCCAGGTAGTTGTTGGCGCGCAGCACGTCGCGCACGTCGTTGGCGGTCACGTTCAGCGCCGCCATGCGTTTCGGATCGAGCCAGATACGCATGGCGAAGGTCTTGTTGCCGATCAGTTCGGCCTTGGCCACGCCGGGCACTGCCTGCAACTGCGGCTGGGCGACGCGCAACAGGTAGTCGGTGATCTGCGACGGCTTCATGCTGTCACTGTAGAACGCCAGGTACATGAGCGCGGTCCGCTCGCCGGTAGTGGAGTCGATCACCGGGTTGTCCGCCTCGTCGGGCAGGACGTTACGCTGGCTGGCCACCTTGGCCTGGATCTCGGCGACCGCGGCATTGGGGTCGTAATTTAGTTCCATGTGGGCTTCGATAGTCGAAAGGCCCTGGGTGGAACGCGCAGAGAGGTAGTCGATGCCGTCGGCCTCGGCGATCGCCTGTTGCAACGGCGTGGTTATGAAGCCCTTGACCAGCTCGCTGTTGGCCCCCGGGTAACTGGTGGTCACCGTCACCACGGTATTTTTCGTCTCCGGGTACTGGCGCACTTCCAGCGAAAAGATGGCGCGCAATCCCACCAGCACGATCAGCAGGCTGATCACGCTGGCCAGCACCGGCCGGTTGACGAACAGGTCGGTGAACTTCATCCGTCGCCGGCCCGGCCGTCGAGTGACACGCTGTTGTCGATGCTGACCGGCTGACCGTTGCGCAGCTTGTTCTGGCCGGCTGCCACGACCTGTTCACCGGCCTGCAGGCCCTCGAGGATTTCCACGCGGCCGTCGCGCACTTCGCCCGTTGTCACCGGGCGGTTCTGCACCACCAGGCTGCCGTCCTTTTCCTGCACCACGAACACCGACTCGCCATAGGGGTTGTAGGTCACCGCCGTGCGCGGCAGGGTGAGTATGTTGTCGCGCAACGGCAGAACGGTGCTGACCTCGGCAAACATGCCGGGGCGCAGCAGGTGGTCGGGGTTGTTCAGCGTTGCCCGCAGGCGCAGCGTGCGGGTACCGGTGTCGACCCCCGGGTTGATGGCGCTGATCATCCCTTTGAAGCGACGATCCGGCCAGGCCTGCACCCTGACTTCGACCGCCTGCCCGACGCGCACCTCGGGCAGATGGCGTTCCGGCAGATTGTAGTCAACGTACACCGGATCCAGCGCCTGCAAGGGCACGATGGCATCCCCCGGGGAGAGGTACTGCCCCAGGTTGATATCGGCAATGCCGAGCTGCCCGTTGAACGGCGCACTGATGGTTTTCTTGTGGATCAATGCCTGCTTGGCGGCCACGGCCGCTTCGGTGCTGTCAAGATTGGCGCGCGACTCGTCGTAGTCGGAACGCGATACCGATTTGTCTTTAAGCAGTTTACGGGCGCGCTCGAACTGCAACTTGGCCAGGGTGCGTTGCGCGATCAGGCCCTTCAGGTCGGCCTCGTCAACGCTATCGTCCAGGCGCAGCAACACGTCGCCGGCCTCGACCACCTGCCCCGACTCGGCGCGAATTTCCCGCACCTGGCCGGCCACCTCGGTAGTCACGAAAATACCCTGGGTGGCCGTCACGCTGCCGACCGCATGCAGGTAAGGCTGCCAGCTTTCCACCGCAACCTCGGCCGAAGCGATCACCGCGGGCGGGGGTGGCGCGGACATCATCGCAGCCATCTGCGTGCCACTGTAATACTTCCAGCCGAAAATTCCGCCGAAAATCACCACCAGGAGCAGGACTATCAGAATCAGGCGTTTAATCACCACGCGTTTCCCACATCTATTTCAGAACACAGACCGCAAACTGTAACAAAGATTCGTTACGCTTGAATCAAATAAGTTGAATGCTGACAAAAGCGATCTACACTGAGGTTTACGTTCGCCGCAACCCTGTGGACGCAAGGCACGAATGAACGGAGATTCACCCCATGCCCAAGTTACCCCTGAGCAGTGAGCCGGAAACCGGAAAACAGAAAGCGCACGCCAGCCTGAAGTGGCTGTTGACCCTGATGTCTGCCGTTATCACCACCGGCCTGGTGGTCGTGTTGAACCACCAACTCTAAAACGCGAAGCACGGAAGGGGACAGAATCAATTCTGTCGCCTTCATTTTTTGGCCGAAAAAGGTGCACAATTTTAAAATCCCGGGTATTGACTTTTCAGCCGTCATTCCGCTCCAGCCACCACGCTTATTCACAGCTGTCATCAAACGGTAGCAAAAAGATAGAACAAACTACTTGTCGCTTCATTTTCCGTCTAAAATAGTGCTTTATCACATTGATTATATTAATAATATTGATATTGCCGCAAAAATGGTCGATTTAACGCAGAACCTGCATTTTAAGGCATTCCGACACATTTCCGCGGTTTCATCCACACACTTATCCACAGCTTCTGTGGATAACCATTTTCAGTGATTCAGCAGTTTCTAATGCCCGTTGAAAACGCTAGCATGGCGCCCCATGTTGTAACTCTCAACAGCAACAAGACTGGCCCATGGACATCGACCACCCCGACGAAGAAAACACCGAGAATACGCCGCACAGCGAACTGGTACGTGCCAGGGACGTACTGCCGGGTACCATCCCGATCCTGCCGCAGGCCGAGCGACCATTTTTCCCAGGTCAGGCGATTCCCCTGCTGGTAGACCCCGACGCCTGGGAGGACACCATCAAGGCCGCCCAGGAGAACGCCAACAACATCATCGGTCTGATGCTGGTCAAGACCGATCGTGCCGAACGTGCCGGGGTGAAGGATTTCTATCGCATGGGTACGGCCTGCCGCATACACCGGGTTGCCCGCCAGGATGGTCGCATGCAGGTATTGCTCGAGGGTCTGCAGCGTTTCCGGATAACCGACTGGCTGAATGCTCACGCTCCGTTCACGGCGCGTGTCGACTACTTCCCCGAGGAGCGTTACGAGGAAATTCCCGAGATCAAGGCCTACGCGGTGGCGGTGATCAACACCATCAAGGAACTGGTCCCGCTGAACCCGCTGTATGGTGAAGAGTTCAAACTCTTTCTGGACAACTTCCACCCCAACGACCCGTCGCACCTGGCGGACTTTGCCGCCAGCCTGACCACCTCGGCCAAGCAGGAACAGCAGGAAGTGCTGGAAGCGGTCGACCTGCTGACACGCCTGGAACGCGTCCACGTGCTGATCAACAAGGAACTGGAAGTCGCCAAGGCGCAGAACTATATCCGCAAGCAGGTCGAGGAGGAAATGCAGGCGCACCAGCGTGAGCATATCCTGCGCGAGCAGATGAAGGTCATCCAGAAGGAGCTGGGCATTTCCAAGGACGACCGTACCGCCGAGGCCGACAAGTTCAAACAGCGACTGGAAGCGCTGACGCTCCCCGAGGCCGCGAAGAAGCGTATCGACGAAGAGATGCAGAAATTCTCGGTACTTGAAACCGGTTCGCCAGAATACGCCACCACGCGCAATTACCTCGACTGGCTGACCCAGTTGCCCTGGGGGCACTACACCGGGGACCAGCTCGACCTGAAACGCGCCGAGCAGATCCTGGACGAGGATCACGACGGCCTGGCGGACATCAAGCAGCGCATTCTGGAATTTATCGGCGTCGGCATTATGAAAGGCGAAGTCTCCGGTTCCATCATCCTGTTCGTGGGACCGCCCGGCGTCGGCAAGACCTCGCTGGGGCGCTCCATCGCACGCGCCCTGGGCCGCAAGTTCTTTCGCTTTTCCCTGGGCGGGATGCGCGACGAGGCCGAGATCAAGGGCCACCGACGGACCTATGTCGGCGCCATGCCCGGCAAGTTCATCCAGGCGTTCAAGGATACACAGTCGGCGAATCCCGTCATCATGCTGGATGAAATCGACAAGGTCGGCGCCTCCTACCAGGGCGACCCGGCCTCGGCGCTGCTGGAGGTACTGGATCCGGAACAGAACAGCGATTTCCTCGACCATTACCTGGATGTGCCCTTTGACCTGTCGAAGGCGTTGTTTATCTGTACCGCCAACCAGCTGGATACCATTCCGGGACCGCTGCTGGACCGCATGGAGGTCATCCAGCTGTCCGGCTACCTGGCCAGCGAGAAACTGGATATCGCCCGCCACCACCTGCTGCCGCGGCAACTGGAGCGCAACGGCCTGAAAAAACGTGGTCAGCTGCGCATCGACAAGGCCGCACTGCGCAAAATCGTCGAACAGTACGCCCGTGAAGCCGGTGTGCGCCGGCTGGAAAAATACCTGGGGCAGATCGCGCGCAAAGCCGTGGTGAAAATCCTCCATGGCGAGAAGCCACCGATCCACGTGCGCGCCGCCGACGTCGAGGACTACCTGGGCAAACCGCTGTTCGGTAAAGACAGGCCGCTGAGTGGCGTGGGCGTTGTCACCGGCCTGGCCTGGACGGCCATGGGCGGCGCCACGCTGAGTATCGAGGCTACCCGCATTCACAGTTTCAGCCGCGGCTTCAAACTGACCGGCCAGCTCGGTGACGTAATGAAGGAATCGGCGGAAATCGCCTACAGTTATATACTCGCCAACGCCGAACGCTGGGGCGCATCGCCGGATTTCTTCGAACAGTCGCTGATCCACCTGCACGTGCCAGCCGGCGCCACGCCCAAGGACGGCCCCAGCGCGGGCGTCACCATGGCCAGCGCCCTGCTGTCGCTGGCGAAACGGCGCAAACCGGTGCGCAATATCGCCATGACCGGGGAACTGACACTCACCGGACAGGTCCTGCCGGTGGGTGGTATTCGCGAAAAGGTCATCGCCGCGCGGCGCGCCAATATCCGTGAACTGATCCTGCCGGCGGCCAACAAGGGCGATTACGAGGAAATCCCGGACTACATCCGCGAGGGCCTGACGGTGCACTTCGCCGAACAGTACAACGACGTCGCCGAATTGATCTTCGGCCAGCGCGGTAACAAGCAGGTCTCGGCGTAGGAGCGGTGTCCCTCGCCGCGATTACTTTTTAAGATGACGTCCCGGCTGTTCATGCTGTAGGAGCGGTCTCATCGGCCGCGATAGCCAAAGTGTCATCGCGGCGAAGGATGCCGCTCCTACGGTATCAGCAACCGAGAAGCATATCCGAAAGCGTCCATCGAATGATTGTGTTGTTCAATAAACCCTTCCGGGTACTGTCACAGTTCACCACCGACAGCGACAAAGCGACGCTGGCAGACTATATCGACCTGCCCGGCGTGTACTGTGCCGGCCGGCTGGACTACGACAGCGAGGGCCTGCTGATCCTCACAGACGACGGCCGGCTGCAACAGCGCATCGCCAACCCGAAGTACGGCAAGAAAAAGGCATACTGGGTACAGGTGGAAGGCATTCCCACCGGGCGGGACCTGCAACGTCTGCGGACCGGGGTCGAACTCAAGGATGGCAGGACAAGGCCGGCCGAGGTCGCGTTAATAGACCCGCCGCCGGTCTGGCCGCGTGTGCCGCCGATCCGCGAACGCAAACAGATTCCCACCAGCTGGCTCAATCTCGCTATCAGCGAAGGCCGTAACCGTCAGGTGCGGCGCATGACCGCGCATATCGGTTACCCGACCCTGCGCCTGGTTCGGCACCGGATCGGTGAATGGTCGCTCGGTGATCTGGCCCCGGGTGAATTCCGGGTGAAAGATAAGCCCGCCGTCTACCAGCGGCGTACGCGGCCGGTGTCGACGTGAATGAAATCTGACTTCGCGTAATAGCCCACACCACCGGCCTTCAGCGTCAGCGCTGCGTTACGCAGCCGATCCAGCTTGCAACCCGGCAGGCGGATATCAACGGCCTTGCCCTGCATGTGCAAACTGCGTTTGGCCACACCACTGCCTTTGCTGCGCAACTTTTCATTACTCGCCGGCGAGCGGTAGCCGGAAATAATGTGGAACGGGCCGGCGATACCCACCGACTGCTGCAACAGGTACAGCACATCCAGCAACTGTGGGTCCATACGGTGGACCTCGCCGGACCGGTGATCGCGCAACACCCGGTTGATGGCCCGCAGTTCGTCCGGCAGGTAACGGCCGTCCATCCAGAAGGTGGTTTTCAGCGTCTCGCCGGTATGGAGGTTGCGCAAAGCCAGGCTGTGTTCAGGCGCGCGTTGCACACCGGCCCACAACGTCGGCACGACCAGCGAAGCACTGGTACCGAGGACGGTCTGCAGGAAACGGCGTCTCGCGGGGTGGACCCCGCCCACCTGGTGCGGATTGTGGTTTTTCTGCGTCATGATACCGGAATTGAATGCATGGCCCGTGCCAACGCGGGCCAGTTCCGTATTATACGTGAGCGCCGGCTATTCTCCAGTCAGGGCGTATCAGTGCGGGCGCCTGCCACTCCTCGCGACCACCGCCAGGGCCAGCAGTACGAGGCCGATCAGCAAGCCCCATTGGAGTATCGAAAATTCAACCGCGGGCCCTGGCGCGTCCTTGACAGGCGCCGTCGACGAGCTGTGGGAGGCTTCCACCACCTCTGCCCCAACCCGCATGGAAACGGCGTACAGCCCGAGAAACATGAATTGGATGGCACGCCGCAAGGATGAAGTCATTTAATCAATACCCTCTGCTACAGGCACTGTTGGTACCCGTAAAACAAAAAAACCGGAATGGTGGAAATGACGGGTAGCTTCTACCCATCACTGGACGGGGCCGCTGGGGCACTGCCCCGGGCTGATAACTGCCAACTAGCGGACAGGTAACTAATTTTCAATCGGACCCCTGTAACGCACCAGCTGGCGCGAATTGTCCCGCTTCCGGCTGCTGAATCCAAAGATCGTCATGGCAATCAGGCCAAGGCAAACGGCCTGCGTGAGGAGAAGGAAAATGGTGAGTAGCATATTCATGTCGATGTCCTCTGCGGATCAACGCCGGGCATCAGGCCATCGATGCACCTGGCTGTTTAAAACCGCCGCTGGTTTCAAACACTGTAACCACCTTGAATATAAGCAATAGCCACGCCAGCCGGGCATTAATGTCCGGAAAGAAAAGAAAAAACAACAGGTAATACGACGCATCTAATACCGAAAAGCGAAACCGCAGGCCGC
>CBEUNK010000104.1:0-8878 GCA_965544455.1 uncultured Thiogranum sp. | reverse complement strand
CCGCCCGTACCCGCGTCGCCACCACCCGTGGAGCCCTTCCCGCCGGTATTGTCACCACTGCCGGTGTTGCCGCCGGTACTCCCACCGTCCCCGGTGCCGCTGTCCGAACCGTTATCACCCGACCCACCGTTACTGCTATCGCCATCTGATCCATCACTTCCACCGCTGCCGCTGTTCCGCTTTTTCAGGCGGCCACGGCTGTCGACCATGACACCGTCAACCAGCAGGGGGGTATCGAGGACAAATCTGCCATCATCTTCGATATGGCCCTGCGGCGCTCCGCTGCGGGACATCGACAGGGGAATATTGCCCAGGTCGATCGAACTGCCGTCATCCAGGCTGAATGCCGTCACGATCTGCTGTTGTCCGTCAACACTGAACCCGATCGGTGTACTCACCGAATCGGCGGTGCCTTCGTTGGTCGTCATGAGCAGGCGAAACACCTTGCCCGTCGGCAGTTCGAGCCGGAAAGGATGCTGACCGGTACCGTTGTCCGCGGAATGCACCTGGTAATGACTGCCGTCGTCGCCGGTCGCCTCGATCACCGTACCCGGAACGGTTCCGCTCAGTGTTGCCGTTCCCGCACCGGTCGACGACGTGCCGCCCCCGCCGCCCCCACCACATCCGGCAAGGGCCAGGACTGACAGGGTCAGGGTGAGTAACACGCGTTTCGACTGCTCTTTGAATGTATACATGGGGGGCTCCTCCTTACACGGAACTGGTCGCCGCGACCCCGGCACAGGTTCTGGTGCCACCGGTCAGGGGAAGAAACCTAGCATATTTGGGTATTTTTTCCCATTATACAAAAGTCCACGCGTTACTGGGTTGGCGCCGCAGCTGGAGGACCTTAGTGGGCGTAACGCCTTAAAAAACGGACCATTCGCTGATACGCATCCGCTTCGTTGTGCAATCGCGTAAAGCCATGCCCTTCGTCCGGATAAACGAAATATTCGACCGTGCGGCCGAGCCGGCGCAGGCGCTGCACCAGCCAGTCGGACTGCTCCCGGGGAACACGACTGTCGTTGGCGCCCTGGTGAATCTGCAACGGCACCCTGACCCGGTCGAGATGATAGATGGGTGACAACTGCCAGTTACTCCGGGGATCACGGCGCGGGTCGAAACCCAGCGCCGTCTGCAGGTGGCGCTGCAGGTAACGCGGCCAGCTGGCCACAAATGTCGCCAGTTCGGTAAAACCGAAAAAATTCACCGCGGCTCGAAACGTGTCGGGATAGCGGGTCACCAGTGTCATGACCATGAAGCCCCCGAAACTTGCGCCGACCACAAACAGGTGTTCGCTGTCGACAAAATCCAGTTGGCGCACCGCGGTGGCAACGGCCACGATATCGCGTACCGGAGCCCCTCCCCAGTCACCTTCATCCAGTGACGCATACTGTTTACCGAAACCGGTACTGCCGCGCACGTTCGGTACCACGACGATGAATCCGCGGTTGGCCATGAACTGGATGGTACCGAGGTACCGGGGGTCGATATGTTCATCCGGCCCACCATGGATAAAAACAATCACCGGCCGTGGCCGCTGTGCCGCTGTGCCATTGGGGATGAACAGATGTACGGGAAGCTCCAGGCCGTCGAATGCGGGAATCAGCACCGAACGGACTTCCGCGAAGTAACGCTCGTCGATGCCCGACCGGTTGGCGTCATAAAGCAATACCGGTTGACCGTCGTCCACCCGGTAGTAACGGCGTGGTGTGGTCGCGGTTTCGGTTGCGACGATACCCCTCGTGGGGTCATCACGGCTGAATACCGCATCGACAACGGTGTCCGGCGGCAAACCAAAATGTTTCGGCGTATCGAAACCGTCGACGAATATCGCGGTTTTCCCGCCCAGCCGGTCGCGGTAAGCGACCACGGCGACCCGCCCGTCGGCATACATGGACAGGGATTCAATGTCCTGGATATCGGGCAAAAGCAGCGGCTCCGCTGCAGCAGCGCCGATACGGTAGCGCCACAGACGGAAACCGTCGGCGTTCAGGGCGCTGCGGAAATACACCCGGTCCCCGGAGAAACAGCCATCGAGATTATTCACACCGTCAACCGCGGCGATGGTTCGCGCCTGCCCGCTGCGCAGGTCCAGCAATCCCAGGTGCCGCGTGTCAAAGCCGATCAGCTCGCCGTAGAGCAGGTAATGGCCATCAGGGCTGACCGCATCACACTCCAGTGTGCGGCCATTGGCAGCCAGCAGCTGATGCACACCACTGCCGTCATTGTTGACCGCCCAGAGTGCCGCTTCGCGACGGTTATCGCGGGTCTGCGCGTAATACACCTTGCTGTCGTCCGGCGAAAGGCCGCACAGCATGGTGGTGTCGCCGCGACCGGCGTCGGTCAACCTGACCCGTTCGCCGGTTTGCAGATCATAGCGGTACAGATCGTTGTTCTCGTTACCCCCGACGTCTTGCACCAGTACGAGGAAGCGGCCCCGGTGATCGACCATGAAGTCGGCAACCGGCTCGTCCAGAAAGGTGACCTGGCGTATCGCCCCGCTGTCGAGCCCCAGGGCAAATACATTGTTTACCCGCCCGTCGTTGTCGACGAAATAAACAGTATTCTTGTCGGCGGCAAACCGGAGCTGCGTCAGTTCACGCGTCCGGGCAAACTGCTCGAAACTGAACTCCGGCGGGACCGGGCGCCGGGGAATATCACCCAGGTCGATGGAAAGAGCCGGCGTGCCGGCAGCGCTCACCGGCATCAGCAGGCAGCTAGCTGCAAAGCAGACAACAAGGCTTGGTATTGCAGTCAGGTGCATCGACTTCCACCCTGTGTTTGAAGCTGAATTCACGGACACCTTCAATAAGGGCAATGGTACCCGACGAGCTATGTCATGCCGAGCGCAGGCCGAAATGCCGGCAAAACACGGTGTGATTACGGGAAAACCGGAGAAAACAGGGAAAAACAAAAAAAAGGCGCTACAATGCACGCGGGTTCACCGGAGAAAGCGCGTTGCCTGACTTCAGACAGCTCTTGCAGACCGCCATCAGCACCCTGCGGGAAGTCGGCTTTACCCGGCCCGGCCAACTGGAACGCGAACTGTTGGCGGCTCACCGCGACTTGTCCGCCCTGCAAAACAGTTTCCTCGACCTGGGATTACAGGCCAGCCTGTATGCCCGCGAACGTGATGTCGCGCTGGCCCTTCTTCGGAAAACCCAACGTTATATTGGTCACCCCCAGCCCGAACAGGCTACAAGTGGCACACCGTCGTCCTCCGCTGCCACGCCACCCCCCCTTGATGTCGCGCAAAATAGCAAATATTTAATCGAAAATTCATCTAGATGGGGCATATTCTTCAGTACAATTAGAGATTACCTGACCCCGCGCACCCGGTTGCTCGAACGCGAACTGGGCCGTGTTCACGCAGAAACAGAACGCCTGGGGAATGATTATCTCGAACTCGGCGATCACGCCAATACCATGGCCGGCCAGCGCGATGCCGCTGTGAGCGAGCTCGAAAAAGCACGCGAGATTGCCGATTCGCTTGCGCCGCCCGGGCCCGGTTTAACGACCACCGGGAAAACAGACTCACCCGCACTCTCGCCCGGTGCCTTCGCTGCCGTCACACACAGACTGCATCAAACACAGAGTGAAAAAAATGACATCGCGATCCGGCTCGCAGAGAGCGAAGATCATGCCCGGCAGCTGGAAGAAGAGCAAACCCGGCTTCTGGACGAAATCAGCGCCCTCAATCGGCAATTGGCCGTAACCGAAAACCACCGTGCGGCCGATGAACGGGAGCTCTTGTCGCTCTCCGCCGAACTGGAGCATGCCCGCAGGGACCGCGAACATGCCGATACCGACAGCGAGCAGCAGCTTGATGTATCAAGAAAGCGCTCCCTGGAACTCGAACTGCAACTGGCGGCCGCGCGCCGGCGAATCGAGGACCTGGAGCAACGGTTGGCAACCGCACCCCGGCCACAACCGGCACCACCTGTTAGTCACGGGATGCCGGAAGAACAAGCTGCCAGGCCAGTACGAAAAGCCGCCGGTACTGGCAGCAGAACAGTTTCAGACCGGCAGGAACGACCATTCAAGTGGGCAAAGATCGGTACCGGTCTGGTTTTTCTCCTCGGCCTGCTGGCCAGCATCAACCGGCTATGGGAAACCGGCCAGGATGATTTCAGGCATGCTACCGTAAGCAAGGATCTCGGAGCGCTTACAACCCCGGTCAGCGGCGACGAGGATGCCGTGCCGAAGCAAACAGCAACACCCGCACCGGAGACGGAGATTGCCTCACTGGAAGCAGAACCGGAGTCACCTGCTGAATCCCCCAAAGAACCTGCCACCAAACCGGTTTCGCCCCTGGCACGCCGGGCAAAAGACACCCTGACTTCGGGTACCGGCCCCTTTCTGGCGAAACATCGCCGGCGCGGGGGAACCCCGCATTCACACGCCTGGCTGATGGGTGACGGCAGTTCCATGGCCTGGGCCGGTCAACCGTGCCGGGATCGCGGTCTGACCGAGGAAGCCTGTGAACGCCTGAAGGAAAATATGTTTGAAGAAGGCGTTGTCCGCCTGCCCAACGGGGTGCAGTACACCGTCCTCAGCAATGGCACCGGCGCGTCTCCGGACCCGCAGGACACCGTGCTGGTCAATTACCGCGGCATGCTGCTGGATGGACAGGAATTCGACAGCTCTCAATACCAGGGCAGCGGCCCCGTCCGGTTCAAGCTTGATGAAACCATTGCCGGCCTGCAGAGCGCCCTGCAACATATGGAAGTGGGCGCCCGGTGGAAAATCTATATCCCTGGCGACCTGGCCTTCAAAAAGCCCGCGCCGTACGGCGGCGAGACCCTGATATTTGATGTCGAACTGGTCGCCATCAACAAGCCGGACAGTGACCCGGCGGAAACGGACTAGAAACTGTAACTCAGCGCCAGCGCCGCCTTGTACTGATTGTTGTCACCTGCGTCCGCAACGATCGGACTGTCCTCGGCATCACCGGTCAGGCGGTAATAGTTAAACGCGGCAATCAGCCCCCAGGTCTTGTTGAACTTGTAGTTGGCCGATATGCCGAGGCCGTAATCCTTGATGCCACCATCCGCCTTGTAGGGCGGCAATCCGCTACTGGCGGCATCAGCCGCATTGACACCGAAATACTCTTCCATGTATTCGTCATCGACGTAGGACAGACTTACCGTATATTTGAAGTTCAGGTAATCGCTGACTTCCTGCTTGTAGCCGCCTTTGAGATCACCGATATAACCGCCGTAAGTATCGGACACGTCGAACATCAGGCCGAAGCCGGCAAACCAGGGCCCGGACTTGTAGTTGATAAAGCCACCGGCCTCGGTGGCAAAATCGATATCATCCATGCGCTTGACGCGGTCATTGTCAGGGTCGTTGCGTTCGTAGCGCAGGCCCAGGGCGGGCCCCATCTCCCACGGTGACGCCGGCAATAGGTTCAGTACCAGCCGGCCATTGCGTGCGGCATCCGCACCGCCAACCAGTGCGACATAGCGCCCTTCGTTGAAGTTGTAGCGCCCGAACAGGGCCGGAGATGCCGCGTAGTCGTCCCCGCCCTCGTAATCGGGTGACACCGTCACACCCAGCGCGGCAAAACCGCCGTTGGCACCCGCCGCATTGCCGCCAAGCATCAGCGCTGCCATCAGTGATCCGGTGACCCACCCGCTCATGGATTCTTTCATGTGCCGTCTCCTGTTTTTCAGTACACCACTTCCCATTGACACTAGACCATACATCTTGAAACATCAACGCAGATTCGAATACCGGTCAGGACAGAAAGAGGCCCCGTCCCTGTTTTTAGCTGTCCAACCACGCCCGGGTTTCACCCTGGCGATGCCTGGGCCCCAAAAACAACAGGCTGAGAGCCGCTACGAGCAACAATACCGGATCCATACCATGCACCGGACTGATCCTGCAACCACCACCCCCACGCCCGCCTGGGCTATCACCGGATGAACCATCCGACACAGCAGCAGAAGCGATGACAAGATTGACTGACGTCAGACTGGGTACCTGACTGGCAGGTGACGGGTTCTGACGCAACACCTGCCCTTCCGGCACTGCCGTGGTTTCCTCCTCCTCGACATCACCCACAGCCAAACCGGCAAGGCGCAGGCGGTCTTCAGCCTCCGCAAAGTTCATACCAACGACGTCGGGAACTACGGATCCGCTGACAGTAATCGTAAATGCCCCCTGGAAAGGTGTCTCATCAAGTAATTTGCCGCTTACCGACAAATGGTTTTCACCGACAAACAACTGGCCATTCAATTCAAGATCGGCAAATGGTATGGAAAGACGCCCGCTTTGAGCATCAAAATCCAGCGCCGGTGATTCCCCCTGGATAAGAAATGTCGTGGCGTCAATGTCCCTGTAGGAAAAGCCGGTTGGCATGGATAAATCCATGCTGACAGGCAATGTTGAGCCGAGCGGCCATGTATCAGGATTTAGCCCTGTGATGATGACTGTCAACGGGACGGCATTCGCGCCCCTGACACCGTCCGCTATCTGCTGCGGAACCGCCAGGTCGGCGCCTGTATTGCTCACCTGCTGGACAAACACCTGTGTTCCCAGCGCCATCACATCATGCGTCTCCGCGTTAGTCCGGTCATCTCCCGATACCCCATCCCGCAGACGCAGGAAAGTATCCAGAACCGGCGTCCAGTAACCATCCAGGGATTTCCGCTGCAGGCGGTAGGACTGGTAACTGTCGGCGATACGGACTGTCCCCGCGTTGGCCGGACTGTGGATTGCCAGGTAAGCGGCCTTTTCATTCAACCCCATGGAACCGCTTGCCCCCTGTTGAAACAGGGCCACCTCGAAACCGGCGGCATCAACGGTCCTGACCCGCAGAACCGGAAATACGTCATTATTCGCACTCTGGAGTGAAAGAAACAGGAACGGCTGGTTTACAAAGGGCGTCTTGAAATCCTGTGATTGCCAGGTGCCATCCGCAGTGATATCGAAGCTGCCCACTTCCCAGTGGCTGCCATCAGGCATCACGTAAGTACCGGTCTGAAGTACGAAATAGGGCACACCTTCCCTGGAAACATCTCCGGTCGCCTCGGCCAGTTCCACCAGTTGCACCTCAAAATGATCCGTGCCGACATTGTTAACGCGTGCAACTCCTGCGCCGCCGGCACTGTCGGTAGCAGCCCCCATAAACACCATGGGCGGTGAATCGATCGATGGTGTATCCACCGACTGCCAGCTTTCATCCAGCACCCGTTCTCCGTAAATTGGCGCGGCCGGCAAAGCGCCACTACTGTCCCAGGAATTGACTTTCACGTTATCGAAAAACAGCCAGTCGTTTTCACCCATACTTTCGGAGCTGATAAACCGAATGCGTGTATCAGCGGTGGCAAATTGACTGATGTCATAGTAACTGCCCCGGTGCATGCCGAAATCAGTCGCCCCGCCCCCGAAATGGTCCAGCAGGTGCCATGTCTGGCCAGCATCCGGCGATACCTGAAAATCAACAAATTCATTTGCATGATCAAGATTGTCGCGACGGCGGTTGAATGATATCCAGGCCCGGTCAACGCCTTGAAGGTCCATTGCACGCGAAATTTCCTTCGCTCCCCTTCGCATACTCAACACATTGCCGGCGATCTGAATATCCCCACTGGTTGCCACACCGTCATCATTCGTTTCAACCCAGCAACTACCCCAGTCGCCGTATTCCTGCGTGCAATAGTCGGTGGAATCGAATTCGTCGGTAAAAATGCCCTTGATCTGCTCGTCGCCATGGTTGAAACCGCTCCAGATCTCGTAGGCGAACTTCATCTGTCCGCTGCGACTGGGGTGATAACAGTCAAAGCGCGAGAGATGATGAGGCTGAATCGTTGGAGATGCATAGTAGATACGATCGTTATAATGTACCTGGATACCGTTTCGACCCGCCCAGTCCCTGGCCTTTTGCGCCATGAGCCGATTCAGCGCCGCGGTGAAATTCCGTGCCTCGAGGCGGTCCTGGTCAGTGGAACCGCTGCTCAAAACCTTCCCACAGGGGCCTTCTTCAATGCCCTGCATATCAAGCCAGGTAGCGAGCAGCAGTTCCACGAGAAGATCCACCGCCTGTCCCTGGCCACCGGCAGTCTCGCAGAAACTGTTGCTGAAATAGTGATCGCAGGCATCTTCCGCCACGCCATCTTTCACTTCGTTGCCGTCCAGATCCCAGGTCGCCTGGCAGGTCTTGAACATGAGGTTGTGATCACGATTGCGCATCAGCTCCCGCATCTGCACAACATCCGGCACCCCGCTCCAGTAGATCGAACCGCCGGCGGGAAGGTTACTGGTGAGATAATCCAGGGTTTCATCGATAAGCGAAGCCACCACGTCCAGGTCGCCACTGTAGTCGTGGCCGCGTGCCTGGCAGACATCGTTGGCGCCAAGGCCGATGAAAACGGTTTCCACCTCCGGATCGACCATGAGCTGCACTGCCTGGTCAAGGGCATCTTTCCATTCTTCGCCGTCGTCGGAAGCATCAACAACCCGGCCCGGGAGGTATCCCAGCGCGCTGGCGATTGACCAGCTCTGCCCGCCCCCGGCATAACTCCAGTCACGGCTGTGCTGGCCGGCGAGATCCTGAACGCAATCGACGATATCCTGGTTGCGGCACATCTCGGAACTGTGAGTCCCGGCGGCGATGCTGTCGCCGATAATGCCGATCTTGCCCTGGGGAGCAGCGTTGGCGGACAGGCACAAGGTAATAAGCAGCAGGAAGACCCATCCCTCGATCGAAGTATTCCAGCCCGTTGCCCGGTAAAGACCCCTCATCGCCCCTGTCCATTATCTCGATCCCTGAACTAAGTGTAGATGCTTTACGCCCGATTTCGATAATTCATCCGAGTCAGCACATTGGCCTGGCTCAGCGGTCTGCTTTATGAACTTCCCTGCTGCAGCG
>CBEUNK010000103.1:0-8948 GCA_965544455.1 uncultured Thiogranum sp. | reverse complement strand
TGTCCAGCAGGCGCCCCCAGTCGGTGCGTTCGATCATTTTCTGCTGGCGCTGTTCAGGGACGAAGGCATTGCCGGCGCGTATCTGCCAGCCACCGCCCAGTGCCTTGTACACGGCGATCAGTGAACTCATCACGTCACCGCGTACTGTTGTATACGCATCCTGTACGCGTAACAGGGTCTGCTGGGTGTCGAGTACCCGCTGATAGTCCACGGCGCCCTCGCGATACTGCACCAGGGCGAGATCCACCGAGCGCTGCGCGGCCGTGACACTCTCGGCCAGAAAATCACTCTGGGCGCGGCTGCCCAGGTAACCGCTGATGCCGTCTTCCACCTCGCGCGCCGCTTCCAGCACGGTGTTCTGATAATTGACAATCAATTCTTCCAGGCGGGCATCCTGCACGCGCACCTGGTTCTTCAGGCGGCCGTAGTTGAGCACATTCCACGAGGCGGACGGGCCAAAGTTATAGGCGATACTGTCGCTGTCGAACAGGTCGTTGAGGTCGCTCTGGTTGGTATCGGAACTCAACAGGCCGATTGAGCCTGTCAAGGCAAAACGCGGATACAGCTCCGACCTGGCCACACCGATCAGGGCACTCTGCGCCGCCGCCTGCAGTTCGGCACGGCGGATATCGGGGCGCCGGCGCAGCAGGTCGGCCGGCACGCCGACGTTCAGTTCCGCGGGAGGTCGCGGTATCGAACCGGGCCCCTGGAGAATATCCTGTAATTCGCCGGGCGGCTTGCCCAGCAGCGTACTGAGCGCATGCCTGGCCTGGCGTATCTGGCTCTCCAGCTGCGGCACGGTGGACTCGGTGGATTTCAACAGGCTGAGCGCCTGCGACGGGTCCAGTTCACTGACCGCGCCGTTTCTGAAGCGCACGTCGGCGATCTTGTAACTGCGCTGCTGGGTAACGGTATTGTTCCTGGCGATTTCCAGGCGCTCCTCCAGCGTGCGCAACACCATGTAGGTGCGCGCGACTTCAGCAGTCAGGGACACCAGTGCATTGTCATAATCGGCAATCGACGCACCCAGGTTGGCGCTGGCCGATTCGACCCCGCGCCGGAAGCGCCCCCAGAAGTCCAGTTCCCAGGCAGCGTCCAGGCCAATCGCCGCCTGTGAATAACTGTCTTCGGCAGTGGGGGAAAAATTAGGTGAGTTTTCGCTGACCCCGACCCGGGTCAGACTACCGTTGACCTGCTGGCTCTGCGGATATTGTTGCCCGATGGCAATCCCCAACTGGGCACGCGCCTCGAAAATGCGCAGCCCGGCCACCTGCAGGGGCAGGTTCTGATGATAGGCAGTATCCACCAACCGGTTGAGCACCGGGTCGTTGAAGATTGACCACCAGTCGCTGGACAGCTGGCCATTGTCCAAGGCCTGACCACCTGACTCCCAGCTTGCCGCGATATCGCTGTCCGGCGTGGCGAAATCCGGTCCCAGTGTTGTACAACCCGATGCGACCAACGCACTGGCCAGCAACGTCATCCGAACATGCAGCTTGAGTAGTGACACGTGCGTCTCCTTCTTGTCGGGCATCTGGCGCCACGTCGCCGGTTCAATATACACCATTGGCGCCGCCCCATAAATGTCTGCGCCCGCCGCGCCCCGGCGCTAAAAATAACGCGAGATACGCAGCGTTACATAGCTGTCGTTTTTGAAGGCATTGGCAACATTGTTGCTGCCGCTGTTCAGGAACCAGCGGCTCTCCAGCTCTGTTTTCCAGTGGTTGGTGAGACGTCGCTCGGCCTCGACTGACAGTTGCGAGGCATGATTGTCGCGGTCGATTACAAACCCCGCCAGCAGGGTCGAGTCCTGCACATCGTTCAGCGTCAGGCGCGTGCCGAAAAAGAAATCGTCGTCGAATAAAACGGCCGGCTGGTCCGACGGGTTGCTGTCGCGGCCATCCCAGGAATATTCGATCAGCAGGCCCAGGTCAGCATCTGATTCGGCGATCTGGTAGAGGGTGTATTCGAAGCCACCCACGGTGGCGAAGTAATGATCGCCATGCTGCGCGCGCCACAGACCCTCGAACTTCCACAACCAGCCCTCGCGGGTCCACTGGATGTCAGTGCCGACCTGCTTGATCAGGTCGTAGAACGGTACCAGCCGCGTGCCCCTGGCATTGGGAACCAGTCGCGGTTCGCGCCCGGTGCCGTTGAAGTAGTACACGCCGAAATCCCAGTCGCCCAGGTAGTGGGAGTAACGCAGCGCCACATCGCCCCGGTGTTGTTTATCGCCGGACTGGTACTCGGCATCCCCGTCGGTTACCAGCGGGAAACGCAGGCGGCCGTGCTTACCCGGAAAGGTCTGTTCGCGAAACCAGGGCATGAGAAACAGGTCGAGCGTGCCCCAGTCGCGCTGGATGGACAGCTTGAGCATTGGCTGGCCCAGCTTGTCTTCGCCGTCGATATCCTCGACCAGGTCGGTCTGATTGATAATATCAACCAGGTGACGCGACTCGGCCACGCCCCAGAACACCCGGTTGACCCCGACCAGAAACTCCCAGGCACCACTGACATGCCGCCAGTAAGCTTCACGGATGTCGGCATGGGTACGGCGACTGTCCTGGCTGTCCAGGCGCGCAAAGGGAATGAAACTGTACTGATTGTCATTATTATCAGCGACCCAGGTCAATTCAGGTTGCAGGATCAGCGAGGCCTGCAGGCCGTCGAACTGGTCCGCGAACTGGCTGTCCTCGATAAAGCCCCGTGCTTCAGCACCGGCAAAGCCGGACTGGCTGAATTCGAAGGCGTTAGCGATTAACGGCGACACGGCCAGTAAGCAGAGTAAACGACGCATTGCAGGTATCCTGGTGGAATCGGCCATAGTGTATCAGTCAGCCACCGGCTTTCATCCTAGTCCACGTCCTCCACACCGCGCCAGGCTACCCAGCTCGACAGCACCGCTGTCAGGGCCGCCGCGATATACATCCACTCGGCGCCAATACCCTCCCACAGGTAACCGGCGGCGAAACTGCCCACCGCACCGCCGGCACCGAAACTCAGGCTGCTGTACAGCGCCTGCCCCCGGCCCTGGTGACGACCACGGAACAGCTGGTGAATCAGGTGGATGGCAACGGCGTGATACAGGCCGAAACTGGCCGCGTGCAAGGTCTGCGTGAACACCATCATCCATAGATTATCGACAAACCCGGCCAGCAACAGCCAGCGCAGCGCTGTCAGGGCCGTCGCCACGATCATCAGGCGGCGGGCGCCAAAGCGGGGCAACCAGTGATGCATTTTCAGAAACACGCCGATCTCGGCAATGACACCCAGGGCCCATAACTGCCCGATCAGGCTTTCACTGTAGCCGTGTGCCGCCATGTAAATGGTGTAGAACGTGTAGTAAGGACCGTGACTGGCCTGCACCAGGAAACACACCAGCAGCAACGCAATGACAGGCGGTTTTCTCAATACCTCGCGCAACGGGATGTGATCGGTGACCGGGTGGTCATTGGCTTTTTCCGGCACCAGCAGGCTGGACAGCCAGATGCCGGCAAACAGGCCCACCAGCACCGTCGGCAGCCAGCCGGTGCCCAGCCGGTCGAACAGCACACCCAGCACCACCACCGCCAGGATGAAACCGATGGAGCCCCACAGGCGGATACTGCTGTAGCGGTGGACATCGGTACCCAGGTAATTAAGGGTGGTGACCTCGAACTGCGGCAGGGCGGCGTTCCAGAAAAAGCTGAACAGGGTCATCACGAACGCCATCCACCAGTAACCCTGGACCAGGAAGACACCGGCGAAGGTCAGCGTGGTCGCGAGGCAGGCGACCCGCACGATTTTCATATGCCGCCCGGTATGGTCGGCAATCCAGCCCCAGATATTCGGCGCAATAATCTTGGTGGCCATGATAATGGCCACCAGCTCGCCGATCTCGACCACACCGAAGCCCAGTGACTTGAGGTACAGCCCCCAGTACGGGATCAACGCCCCGAGCGAGGCGAAATAGAAAAAATAAAATCCGGAAAGGCGCCAGTACATGCGCTTCAATCAGCCCTGGCGTCAAAACGCACGACGGCCGACCGGTCCAGGTCGTCCCTGTCGCATTGCCGCATCAATCGGCGCTGGCTGGAACCACCGGCGTTGTCGATTCCACGTCTGCATTCTGCGCGCGGTGTCGCAGCCAGTGATCCATCAGCACAATAGCCAGCATCGCTTCGGCAATCGGCGTGGCGCGGATACCGACACAGGGATCGTGCCGACCGGTGGTGACGACCTCGACGGCTTCGCCGTGGATATCGACGGTACGCCCGGGCAGGCGCAGGCTGGAAGTCGGTTTGAGCGCGATACTGACCCGGATATCCTGCCCCGAGGAAATCCCGCCGAGTACGCCCCCGGCATGATTACTGAGGAATCCCCCGGGGGTAATCTCATCCCGGTGTTCGGTACCTTTCTGGGCGACACTGTCAAACCCCGCACCGATTTCCACGCCCTTGACCGCGTTGATACTAAGCATGGCGTGGCCGATGTCGGCGTCCAGCCGGTCGAAAATCGGTTCGCCAAGACCGGTGGGTACCCCGCTGGCCACGACGTTGACGCGAGCGCCAACGGAATTGCCTTCCTTGCGCAGCGCGTCCATGTAATCTTCCAGTTCGCCGAGCCTTGCCGGGTCGGGACAGAAAAAGGGGTTGGTCTCGACGGCCGACCAGTCCTTCAGCGCGAGCTCGATCGGTCCCAGCTGCGCCAGGTAGCCACGGATCTCGAGACCCAGGGTTTCGCGCAGGTATTTCCTGGCGATACCGCCGGCGGCCACGCGCATGGCGGTTTCACGCGCCGAGGAACGGCCACCGCCACGGTAGTCCCGTACCCCGTATTTCTGCTGGTAGGTGTAGTCGGCGTGCCCCGGGCGGAAACGGTCCATGATTTTGGAATAATCCTTGGACCGCTGGTCGGTGTTGTGAATGATCAGGCCGATAGGCGTACCGGTCGTCCGTCCCTCGAAAACACCCGACAGAATCTGCACCTCGTCGGCCTCGCGGCGCTGGGTGGTGTGCCGGGACTTACCCGGTTTGCGCCGGTCGAGGTCGTGCTGCAGGTCGGCCTCGGTGAGCGCCAGGCCGGGCGGGCAGCCATCGACGATACAACCGATGGCCGGGCCGTGGCTTTCGCCAAACCCCGTAACTGTAAAGAGTTTTCCGAAACTGTTTCCTGACATGGGCGGCTATTGTACCGCAGTTTGCGCGGCCGCGTAGCGCTCCGCGGCCGCGCTGGAAGACGGGCGAAGAATGCGGGTTAAAGACTGGCCTGCAAACGCCGTTATCCCGGTTGAGTATGTCACTCAATCCTTAAGTAACCAGAAGGGGGATACCGTGAGCCAACGTGGTCACGCCATAGGCAGCTACCTGGGCAAGCCGATCTTCGAGTCGATCGAAGTCCAGGATGAGTCATACGTGTTCGATCGTATCGCCAAATATGAAGACGACGAGTTCCCGCTCGACCGTCTGAGTGAAAACGAAGTCCTGGTCGAACCCGGACTGATTTACCGACACAAGAAATAATACCGGACGCCAGGGATGGCGGTTACCCTCGCCGGGTTCAGATCATTTTAGAGAACTGCTTCTCCTGCTGACCACGATAGTGGTCGAAGACCTTGCAGATGTTGCGGATCAACAGGCGTCCCCGCGCCGTCACCGCCAGTTCACGGGCGTTGATTTCCAGCAGACCGTCGGCCTGCATGCCGCTCAACCGGTCCAGCTCCGTTGAAAAGTAATCATCGAAACGGATACCGTAGTGCTCCTCGAGACGCGTGGTATCCAGGCGGTTGTTGCAGATAAGCTGCTGGATAACGTCCCCGCGCAGGCGATCATCGTCATTGATCGCCACACCCCGTGCAACCGGCAGACGCGGTACTTCGAGATCACGGTAGTACGCCTCGATGTCGGTGTGATTCTGACTGAACCCCCCCGGTGTGGCGCTGATGGCACTGACACCCATGCCGATCAGGTCAGCTTCGGCGTGCGTCGAATAGCCCTGGAAATTGCGGTGCAACGACCCGTCGCGCTGCGCCCGCGACAACTCGTCATCAGCCAGGGCGAAGTGATCCATGCCGATGTACTGGTAGCCCACCGCTGTCAGCTTGTCGATGGTGAGCTGCAGTATTTTCAGTTTCTCGGCGGGGCTGGGCAGGTCTTCCGCGCGGATACGGCGTTGCGGCTTGAACCGCTCGGGCAGGTGGGCATAGTTGAACACCGACAGGCGGTCAGGGCGTGCATCGATCACTGCATCCAGGGTGTCGGTAAAACTGCCGACCGTCTGCAGGGGCAGGCCGTACATCAGGTCGATGTTAATCGAGTGGAAACCCAGCTCGCGTGCCTGACGCAGTGCACCCAGGGTCTGTTCGTCGCTCTGCAGGCGGTGTACGGCCTGCTGCACCTGGGGGTTGAAATCCTGCACGCCCAGGCTGACGCGGTTGAAACCGATGTCGCGCAACAGCGGCAGGGTCTCCTCGCGCACCTCGCGCGGATCGATCTCGATGGAATACTCACCGTCATCGCTTTCCAGCAGCTGGAAGTTGTCCCGCAGTAACTGCATCAGCCCGGCAAGCTGCCGGTCGTTGAGAAAGGTCGGCGTCCCCCCGCCCCAGTGCAATTGCTCGACCCGCCGTGCCGGATCTACCAGCGCAGCCTGCAGTTGCACCTCGCGGGTCAGGCTGTCGAGGTAGGGGATGGCCTTTTCGCGGTTGCCGGTGACCACCTTGTTGCAGGCACAGTAAAAGCAGACGTGGGCACAGAACGGGATATGCACGTACAGCGACAGGGGGCGGCCGATCGCGTTACTGGTGCGCACCCAGTCACTGTGCAGCCGGACATCGACCGCCGGGGAGAATTCCATCGCCGTCGGGTAGGAGGTATAGCGCGGCCCGCTACCCGCGTACCGCTGGATAAGCTCCGCGTCGAATTCCACCCGGTTGTCAAACATGGATACCTCCCCGAAATATGCGCGCAGCATAGCCGTCGCCGGCGCCTGGCGCCTTGATACTTATCAATATAGACCTTTCAGTCCTCGTCGGTTTCCAGACCATTGGTGTGGGTTTCGTTGATTTTCAGCAGTAACTGTTTGAAAGGCAGGATACGCTCGTCCTGGTGGGCCACCACCCGGACGAACGGCAGGTCCTCCTTGCCGAAGCGGTAACTGCCATCAGCCATGGACGCCCGCAGTTTGCGCACGTCCTCCTCCAGTTCGGCCAGGAACTCTGTGGCTGCGCCCATGGATTCCATGTCATATTCCGCCGCCAGGCGCAGGTCCTCGATTTCAAACAGTGCCTGGTCTACCAGGTCAACGTATTGTTCGGGGGTCTTGGGTCTTCCCAGCATCCTTATTTCCTCACATTCTGTATTCAGGTTTCCAGGACGGCCTGGAATACGGGCTGGTATTCCCGTACCTGTGCCGCCTCCAACAGAAACACGCCCTGTCCGCCACGCTCGAATTCCAGCCAGACAAAGGGCACATCGGGAAAGCATTCGACCAGCAGCTCCTCGCTGTTGCCGACTTCGACGACCAGTATGCCGTCGTCGGTCAGATAGTCCGCCGCCCGGGCCAGTATCTGCGCGATGATGGCCAGGCCTTCCTGGTCCGCGTGCAGGCCGATTTCCGGCTCGTGCCGGTACTCTTCCGCCAGGGTCTGCATCTCATCGGCCGACACGTAGGGGGGATTGCTGATAATCAGCTGGTACAGCTCGGTGGGCAGGGACTCGAACAGGTCGGATTCGTACAGATGCACCCAGTCTTCCAGCTCGTGGCGTTCGATGTTCCGCCGGGCCACTTCCAGCGCCCCGGGTGAAATGTCCACTGCGTCGACCTCGGCATTATCGAAATGCGCGGCGCAGGCAATGGCGATACAGGCGCTGCCGGTACCCAGGTCCAGCACACGCTCCACCGCGTCCGCCTCCAGCCAGGGGGAAAAACCGCGTTCTATCCACTCCGCCAGCGGGGAACGCGGCACCAGCACGCGCTCGTCGACGTAGAACGGCAGACCGGCGAACCAGGCTTCGTGGGTCAGGTAGGCGGCCGGCTTGCGGCTGTCGATGCGTGACTGGAACAGGGTCGAAACCGCCTCGCGCTCGCCGTCGGTAAGCCGTGCCGCGAGGTAGACGTCCGGGAAGGTTACCGGCAGGTGCAGCACATGGCTGAGCAGTACGCGCGCCTCGTCGAAGGCGTTGTCGGTACCGTGCCCGAAGCTCAGGCCGGCGGCGCTGAAACGGCTGGCGCCCCAGCGTATCAGGTCACGAATCGTGGTCAGTTCCGGCGGTGCCGTCGTCAATTTACTTGCCCCTGTCATCAATCGCGGGAGATTGCGGGCGATGCCCTACCGCCTGCCGGCCATCGGTGCGATAATGCGGCGCCATGATCAACCACAGCTCCCGATGGCCGCGGGCATGGATTATACCCTGCCTGCTGAGCGCTGCACTGCTGCTCGCCTGTACCCCGCCCCAGCCCCCGGTCCTGCAACAGGCCACCCTGTTGCCCTCGGCAAAACCGGTCGCTGATTTCCGGCTGCTGGACCAGAACGGAGCGGCATTCACGCTGGATAATCTGAAGGGCCACTGGACGTTTGCTTTTTTCGGCTATACCCACTGCCCCGATGTCTGCCCCACCTCGCTGGCCATGCTGGCGCAGGTGATGCGTAAACTGGAAGCCGGCGGCCAGCCTGACGCGCTGCCACGCGGCCTGTTTGTCAGCGTCGACCCGCAGCGTGATACGCCGGCGGTGCTGGCGAAATATCTGCCCTACTTCCACCCTGATTTTATCGGCGCCACCGGTGACAACGGAGAAATCATGCAGCTGACCCGCCAGCTGGGGATTCTCTATGCAAAGGCCGAGGGCAGCGGTGACACGGACTACCTCGTCGATCACAGCGCCGCCATCATCCTGTTCGATCCGGACGGTAAATTCCGCGCACTGTTCGGCGTGCCCCATGACCCGGACAAAATCGCCAGTGATTTTCT
>CBEUNK010000102.1:0-8999 GCA_965544455.1 uncultured Thiogranum sp. | reverse complement strand
GAAATCTCCGTGCCCATGGTGGACCTGTTCGTGCAGTCCCCGGGGGCCTCGGCCGAACAGGTGGCCAGCCTGGTCACCGAGCCGCTGGAACGCATCATGAGCGAGATCCCCGGTGTGCGTCACGTCTACTCGGCCAGTCAGCGTGGCCAGGCGATTGTCACCGTGCGTTACCGGGTCGGGCAGCCGCTGGGGCCGTCCATCGTCAAGGTGCACGACAAGATTCAATCGAACCTGGACAAAATCCCGCCCGGCGTGGCGATGCCGCTGGTCAAGCCCAAGGGGATCAATGACGTGCCGGTGGTGACGGTTACCCTGTCTTCCGATTCGGTTGACGACGCCGCGCTGCGCACCCTGGGTGTCGACGTGTTGCAGCGGTTGCGCGAGGTGCCCGATTCGGGACAGGGCTTCGTGGTCGGCGGCCGCGCCGAACAGGTGCGCGTCGAGGTCAACCCGGAACGACTGGCGGGTTTCGACCTGACCCTGGACCAGTTGGCGCAGACGATCCGCTCGGCCAATCAACAGATGCAGGCCGGTTCCATGGAAGCCACCGACAGCGCCTTCTCGGTTTATACCGGGGCTTTCCTGCGCACCGCCGATGAGATCGGTCGTCTGGTGCTGGCGACGCGTGGCGGTATTCCAATTTACGTTCGCGATGTGGCGCGGGTTGTCCATGGTCCCGAGGAGCCGCGTCAGATCGTCAACTATTTCACGGGGCTGGCCAAGGCCGAGGGCCAGGAGCTGGTCGATGGCGAGGCGGCGGTCACCATCGCCCTGGCCAAGAAGGAGGGGACCAATGGCGTAACGGTGGCGAACGATATCCTGGACAAGCTCGAAACCCTGGAGGGCCACCTGATCCCGGATAACGTGCGCGTCAGTATCACCCGCGACTACGGTAAAACCGCCAACGACAAGGTCAACGATCTGCTGACTGCACTGTTTGAAGCCGCCGTTGCTGTTTCCATTCTCTGTCTGATCGGTCTGGGTACCCGTTCGGCCTTCGTGGTTATCACGGTTATCCCGATCGTTATTCTTATTACCGTGTGGGCCGCCTGGGTGCTGGATTACAGTATCAACCGCGTCAGCCTGTTCGCACTCATATTCTCGATCGGTATTCTGGTCGACGACGCTACCGTGGTGGTGGAGAACATTTTCCGCCGCTGGATGCAAGCCGGGCGTACCACGATCGGTATTGCCATCGACGCGGTTCGCGAGGTGGGTAACCCGACCATTCTGGCGACCATGACCATTATCTCGGCATTGCTGCCGATGGGCTGGGTGAGTGGCCTGATGGGGCCCTACATGCGGCCGATTCCGATACTGGGTTCCTCCGCCATGTTTTTCTCGCTGCTGGCGGCCTTTATTTTCACGCCCTGGTTCGCGGTGCGGGTGCGTCCCTCGAGTGTCAAGGCGTTTCGGAAGGCCGAGGCCCGTGAGAAGCGTACCCACGAGATTATCGGCAAGTTCTACGAACCCATCATTCGGCCCCTGATCAATCACCGTACGCTGGGTATCATTTTCCTGGTGGGCGTCATTGCGCTGACAGCCGGGGTGTGCAGCCTGTTTTACTTCAAGGTCGTGGCGGTAAAAATGCTGCCGTTCGACAACAAGCCGGAGTTCAACGTGGTCGTCAACATGCCGGAAGGCACCGCCTTGCCGGTGACTGCCAACGTCGTTCACCAACTGGCCGAAAGCATACGCGCTGAGATTCCCGAAGTAACCGCAATTCAGACTTATGTCGGCACGGCTTCGCCATTCAACTTCAACGGCCTGGTGCGTCACTACTACCTGCGCCAGATGCCATGGGTCGGAGATGTCCAGGTTCAGTTGCTCGACAAGGACGAGCGCGAGCGGACCAGTCACGAACTGTCGGTGGTGGCGCGTGAACTCCTGACACCGCTGGCGGTGAAGATGGGCGCGCGCATCCAGGTCGTCGAGATGCCGCCGGGACCGCCGGTACTGCAGACCGTGGTCGCCGATGTGCACGGCCCGGATGAGGCGACCCGCCGCCAGGTTGCCCGCGATATGGAAGCCATGTTCCAGCAGGTTGAAGGGCTGGTCGATGCCGACACTTACATGGCAGACCCCTATACCTACTGGCAGTTCGACATCGATCGTGAAAAAGCGACCCGTGTCGGTGTCACGGTCGAAGTCATCAACCGTAACCTGGCCATGGTCATGGGCGGCTACAAGCTCGGCGATGTCAAACGCGGCGCCCCGCTGGAGCCGACCTATATTGTCCTGCAGACGCCGCTGGCGACGCGCTCACGGATATCCCAGCTGGCCAACCTGCCCATTCCCACGGGAAGCGGACAAACGATTCCGCTGGGGGAACTGGGCACTTTCGTCAAACGCCAGGAAGACCCTTATATATTCCACAAGGATCTGCGTGGCGTGGAATACGTGACTGGCGAAATGACCGGCCGTCTGGGTGCGCCGATCTATGGCATGTTCGGTGTCGAAGACCTGGTCAAGGAGTACACCACGCCGGACGGTATCGTAATGAGCGGTATGCCGATGAACCTGATTGGTCCGCCCGACAACGACCTGCACTCCGGTTTCGAATGGACGGGCGAGTGGACGGTGACCTATGAAACTTTCCGTGACATGGGGCTGGCGTTCATGGCAGCCATGCTGCTGATCTACGGTCTCATCGTGGTGGAATTCCGCGACTACGCACTGGCAGGTCTGATTATGGCGCCAATCCCCCTAACATTGATCGGGATCATTCCAGGTCACTGGATAATGGGTGCAGAATTCACTGCAACGTCAATGATCGGAATGATCGCGCTGGGCGGCATCATCGTGCGTATATCCATACTGCTGGTGGAGTTCGTCAAAATAGAGGTCATAAACGGCAAGGACATCCGTGAAGCGGCTGTAGCCGCCGCCAAGACCCGCCTGCGACCCATTATGATTACTTCGTTGACAATGATGGCCGGTGCCGGGGCCATACTCACGGACCCGATTTTCAACGGCATGGCGGTTTCGCTGATGTTCGGGGGCGGTGTTGCCACCCTGTTCACGCTGATCGTGATTCCCATGGGGTGCATCAGTGCTGAAAAACGGTTCAAGCGGCATGGCCTTGAAGTGGTGCTGGATGAGAATCTGGGCCAGGAAGACGAGGCGGCGAAAACTTCGAGCGCCTGACGGGATGAAAGACCAGGAAGTTCAGTTCTGTAGTGAACGAAACAAGCGCTTAGCGCGGAGGACATAACGTGATTACTCAATTGAAACTTGACGAAGCGCGCCGCTGGCACCGGTTGTTGCTGGCTGTATCGGTGTCGGGCCTGCTGCTGACACCGGTTGCCAATGCCGAACCGGCGGCGTCGGAGACTGCAACTCCACAGACCCAGAACCCTTATGCCGGCGGCCCCGGTGCCGTGCCACCTCCGCCCGGCCCGTTTGAGTCTGCGCCACCACCCGCTGTGCCCCAGTTCAGGCCGGATAGCGAGCTCGAAGGTACAGCGCAGGGCATGCCGCCCCGTATGCCACCGGATTTTTCCGAGCAGGCCGGGCGCGGATCACTCACACGTCAGCAGTTCATTGACCAGCAGGAAGCGCATCGCAAGCAGTTGGAACAGCAGTTCCAGCAGCGTGAAGCCGAGATGAAGAAACGCGTCGAGGACATGCAGAAGCGCATGAATGAAATGCAGGCGCAGAGCGAAGCCGAGCACAGCAAGCGGCGTGCGGAAATGCCCACACCACCCCCGGCACCTGAGCGCATGCAGATTCCGAAGGAAGATCAGAAACGCTGGGAACAGCAGAAAGCCGAACAGGCAAAGCGCTGGGAGCAGCAGAAAGCGGCGCAGCAGCAACGCATGCAGCAGCTGCGGGCCGAACACGACAAGCAGCTGGAAGAGATGAAGGCGCAGCAGGAGCAGCGCATTCAGTCGCGGGCACAGTATCGTCCGCTGACCGAGCCGCCGGCGGCGCCTGAAACGCCACAGGCAGAGGCAGCACCGGCAACGGCCGCAACCCGGCCT
The DNA here is from genome assembly GCA_965544455.1 of uncultured Thiogranum sp. Classification (GTDB taxonomy): domain Bacteria; phylum Pseudomonadota; class Gammaproteobacteria; order DSM-19610; family DSM-19610; genus Thiogranum. Next base: position 5,016 of record CBEUNK010000102.1, on the reverse strand, counting down.
GCACCGCGACCCGCGGCACCGGCTCCTGTACCCGCCTACGGTTATGGTTATCCGCCACGCGGCTATGGCTATGGTTATCCGCCACGGCCGTACGGCTACGGTGCGCCGGGCTGGACCTACCCGCAGTACCCGGCACCGGCCGCGGGTGGCCAGCAGAAACAAGAGGTGCGTTGAAGCAGTTCGCAAAGGCACATGCATGAGTTCCGATTCACAACAGACCACCCGAGCGCCAGCACCGGCCGGATTCTGGAAAGTCCGTCATGCTGTCATCGGCCTTGGCGTTCTGGCAGCGGTGATCCTGCTGATGGTGCGCGGTTGCGGCGACGAGGAACCGGAACAACAGGCCAACAGCGGGACGGACAAACCGCGTCAGGCGATTGTTGTGCAGATACCGGCTTCACAGTGGCCCGCGCCGCAACAGGCGCTGCAGCAGCCTCCGGCGCCACCGCAACCTGGCTATGGGTACGTACAGCCGCAGGTGGTGGCTCCGCAGCCGCAGGCCCCGGTGAGCAACGGCAGCAATCCCTGGGCGGTGCCGACCCGGCCGCGCAGCAGCTACGGGCAGTACGGGACGCAACAGCAATGGGGTCAGCCGCAGCGCCGGCAACCGCAGTACGCGCAGCCCTCGACGGGGTCGCAGTACCGGCCGCTGGAACCGGAAACGACAACGCAGGCACCTTCGGCACCGGCTGTTCAGCAGCCCGTACCGGTCTACCGGCCAATGGCCCCGTATGACCGGTTGTCGGGCAGCAGTTTCGGCACGCCGGGTTATCCCTACGGCGGCGCCTATCCCGGTTACTACGGGCAGGGCGTCTACGGTGCGCCAGGTGGCGTTTACGGACCGGGGTGGCCTGGTGTGACACCGGGTATCGGTTACCCGGGTTACTGGTAGTGGAAAGTGTTTGTTACATGAAATAAAACGCAGCATCCATCTCGATGGGATTGGATATGCTCACGAAGAACGTTTGCTCCCCTCGTTTTTCGTAGCAGCGACCTTAACAGGGGAGTAACCGGTGGCGCGGATGGTCCGTGCCTCTACTTAAACGTTCAGATCGGAGGGTACCAAAATGATCAACGTAAAGAAAACTGCTATTGCAGTATTACTCGCAGGCGCAACGGCTTTGCCGACGATGTCTGCTCAGGCATGGTGGGGCGGCGGCCCCTGGGGCGGTGGTGGTCCCTGGAACAACGGCTGGGGCAACAACGGCTGGGGTGACGGCCTGGGCGACATGTTCGGCGACGGCGACTTCAACATGAACTTCAGCGGTCGCGGTTCCGGTCGTGGCTATGGTCGTGGTTATGGCTATGGCCGTGACTATGGCTATGGCGGTTACGGTCCCTATGGCTATGGCGGTTACCCGGGCTATGGCTACGGTGGTCCGTGGGGCGGTCCGGGATATGGCGGTTATGGCTACGGTGCTCCCTATGGCGCTCCTTATGGTGCTCCTTATGGCTATGGCGCACCGCAGGCTCCGGCTGCACCTGCTGCTCCTGCCAGCAAGTAAATGTGCGAAGGGTACGGACCTGCACAGGGGTGCAGGTCCGTAAACCCTGCGGTTTGAAGATGGAGAAGGAGTTCGGCTCATGCAATGGGCATCAGGGATTATTCTTATTGCGGGTTTGTGGGCGACCGGTTTTCATGACAGTCATGCACAGACCAGCGTAGAGTTTTCGGGGCAGACAATACAGTCGGCGCCCGATGGCCGGTCACGAGAGGCGCAGCTCAACGTCGGTGACAACCAGGTGCGCCTGGAATACAAGCGTGACAAACAGGAACTGGTTGAAATCTATGACATGAAAAATCACCGCGTCCTGCTTCTTATGCCGCAACAGAAACAGTACAGGCAGCGTGTGCTACCGGCAGGGCCGGCAGCGAACCCGATGGTGCCATCAAGGGACAGTAATCCCTGCAGCGCCATGCCGGAAGGGGAGTGTAAGAAGCTCGGCAGTGAATCGCTTTACGGCCGGTCGGTATCGAAGTGGGAGGTTACCCTGAAACGCGAGGACGAGACACTGCACAGCCTCCACTGGATAGACGACGAACGCAAGATGTCGTTGCGGGACGTCTGGCCCGATGGCTCGGTGTCGGAATTGGTCCTGCAGGGCAGGGAAAACTTTGACGGGCGGGCGACCGAGCGCTGGCAGCGTACGACAACGCACCCCGACGGGAAAAAAGAGGTCGCGAAGCAATGGTATGACCCCGAATTGCAGATAGCGATACGTGAGGAACTACCGGGTGGCTTCGTGCGGGAAATAAAACATATTCGCATTGCGAAACAGCCCGCGGAATTGTTCCGGGTGCCGGCGGGCTATAGCCTGGTCGAGGGCGGCGCAAAGCCATAGAAAAAGGTGGGCGGCGAGCGATGAAACTGGTACAGAAAATATTGAGTCACGGCCTGCTGATTGCCTTCGTCGTGGCGGCCTTCTTTGCCTACACCAACCGGGCCGGGTTGTTCCCGCAGTGGTTCGGCAAGAGTGCCAAAATGGAGCAGCAGGCTGCCGCTGAAAAGTCCGATGTTGTGGTCGCACAGGCGCCGGCGGAGCGTAAGGTAACACGGCCCCTGCCGGAAAAGACCATCTCCAAAATACCGGTCGCGCCGGCGGACGAAACTACAACACCGGGTATTGCGCCGGGGAGCGGTGATGAACCTGTAGCGCCCGCGCCGGCCGATGTAACGCCGGCAACGCCGCTGCCGGATGAAAGTTTGGACGATGAAACCAGCCGACAGGAAGCAGCGCCCGGGCCAGCCACCGCGGAGATGCCGATCCCGGCTGCACCTGAGGCTGTCACAGAGGGTGCCGCAGCCCAGGAGGCGCAACCGGCGACGACTGCGCCCGCCGTTGCCACCCCTGCTATTGAACCCGCTGCCACGGCCGGCGTTCAGACCACTGAGGCCACGCCGGCACCCGCACCTGTCGCTGCGCCGGAAACGACGCTGACCACACAACAGGCGGAAGCAGTGCCATCGGCACCAGCAGCCGCCACCGAAACCGGGACTGCCCCGGCTGAAGCGCCCGTGTCCACCGCACCGGAATCGGCGCCGCGCCCGACGGCTGCTGCAACAGACGTGGCCGCTGTACAGCCTGCCGGCGGGCAGCAACAGGTACTTCCGGAACAGGCTGCCACCGTGCCAACTGCCGCCCCGCTTGAACAGCGGCTGGAAGCGGCGAGACAGCTTTACTGGCAGCGGGATGTACGCGCTGCCGCGGCAGCTTACCAGGCGCTTGGCGAAACGCATCCGCAAAACCCGGACGTGTGGGGCGAAATCGGCAATTTCTACTTCAGCCTGCATCAGCGCGAACCGGCCGGTGAGGCCTACGCCCGCTGTATCGAGCTGCTTATTGACCAGGGCGAGCCGGCACGTGCCCGCCAGTTGTTGAATATCCTGCACCGCCTTGACGAACCCCGGGCGCGTGAGCTCGAAACACGAATACAGTAAGCGGGCGGCTGAATGACGCTCGCCGTAGCAAAGTTACCAAGTTGGTGTTGAATGCCGGAGGACAAAACCAAGTCTTCGTCGCCTGCGGGTCAGGGGAGTGAAGGCGTAGTCGAAGAAGCCGCGCTGGAGGCGGAGCACCGGGTCGCGAACGACATGGCTCAGTACATGAGCCAGTTCGCGCGCAGCTTCGAGGCCAGTTCACGGCGCTGGGAACTGGTGGTCTACCCGACCATGCTGGCGTTTATCATCCTGGCAGCCTACGGCTTCTTCCTCATCTACAAGCTGACAAACGATATCAGCAAGATCACTTACCAGATGGCTGATATTCAGACCAGTATGGTCAATATCAATAAAAACTTTTCGTCGACCACGAACAATATGAACACGGTGGCGAAGAACATGGTGAAGATAACGGGTTACATGGATCAGATGAGTCACGATATCAAGGAGCAGAATGCCGCTATGGGCATGATTGTGGTGCATATGAAGGATTTGTCACAGTCGATCGACTCCATGTCCTACACCATGTACGGCATGAGTTATGACACGTCGCTCATGGGGCGCAATATCGAAAACGTCTCGGGGCCCATGCGATTTATGAATAAATTTGTGCCCTGGTAACCCTGCTGCTAAGGGAAACAGATATGCCAAGACCGGACAAGACAATCAGGAAACGGCTCAAGAGCCTGGAACTGCACCTGAAAGAGGAGAACCCCATTCTGGTGTCAGCCGTCGATGGTTTCCGCCAGTTGTCGCGCATTGGTTATGCCATGGGCCTGCTGGATACCAGCGAGTCCTATGCCACACAGATACCCTGGTGGCCACTGGTCTCGGTGCTGGGGACATTTTCCGCCGGCAAATCGACCTTCCTTAACTATTATCTGTCGTACCCCTTGCAGGATACCGGCAACCAGGCGGTCGACGACAGGTTTACCGTGGTCTGTTACGGCGGCGGTGAGAACAACGTGCGCACCCTGCCGGGGCTGGCGCTGGACGCCGACCCGCGTTTCCCGTTCTACCAGACCAGCGAGGAACTGGACAAGGTCGAGTCCGGACAAGGGCGGCGCATCGACGCCTACCTGCAGCTGAAAACCTGTGGCAGTGACAACCTCAAGGGTCGCATCCTGATCGATTCCCCCGGCTTCGATGCCGACGAACAGCGCTCCGCAACCCTGCGCCTGACCAACCATATTATCGACCTGTCGGACCTGGTACTGGTGTTCTTTGATGCGCGCCACCCGGAGCCGGGCGCCATGAGCGACACCCTGGCACACCTCGTAGGCGCCACCAAGGACCGCGCCGACAGCAGTAAATTTCTGTATATCCTGAACCAGATCGATACCACCGCGCGTGAAGATAACCCCGAAGAGGTGGTGGGTGCCTGGCAGCGGGCGCTTGCCAGGGAAGGACTGACAGCCGGCCGTTTCTATACCATTTACGATCCCGAGGCCGCAGTGCCCATCGAAAACGACGCCCTGCGGCGGCGCTTCGAGTGGAAGCGCGACCAGGACCTGAGCGAAATTCTGAACCGTATCGAACAGGTCAGCGTGGAACGGGCCTACCGTATCGTCGGTGC